>CAYHCF010000007.1:0-110113 GCA_964355075.1 uncultured Chitinophaga sp. | reverse complement strand
GATTTTGAAGGTTTGTTGGTTTGTGCTTCGCAGGATGTGTAAAAAATACATCCCAGGGCTAAAAAGGTTAGAAATATAAACGGTTGTTTCATCTTTAAGATTTATTTGTTGTTCTAATATGGTTTTTCCAAAGAGGTCGGTTAGAACCATTTTTGCGTCACCGTAACAGGATTTACAGGATAGTTGAAATTCCGTTTCAAAGGGGTTGGGTTCAGCATTAATTTGAGATAAGACATTGTTTGATTGTATCTGAATGGTTTTCGAAAAACTATGGTTTCCGTTCAGGTCACATTGTTTTAATTTATAGAAATATGTTTGGTGGCTTCGTAATAAACCATCAGGCAAAACCTCGTCAAAATTATAGGTGCGGGTTTTTGTACTATTCCCAAATCCTTTAACTGAACCAATCATTTCAAATATGGTTCCATCTATACTTCTCATCACCTCAAAGCGGGAATTATTGGTTTCAGCTGCTGTTGACCAGTTCAGATTTACCAGGTTGTCTGCTTCAAATTTACCCCTAAAACAAAGCCAGGTAACCGGTAATACCACACCGCCTGATTGCAATATGCTGCTGGTTAAATAATTTGCGGTAATGCCTTGTCCGTTGTATTCAATAACCGTAAAATAATAGGTTAATGAAGAATTCAAGCCGATTACACTTGCTGTATTTCCCATACCATCATATACCAAATAATTTCCTGATCCTAATTGGGTGCCACTTCCAAATGTGTTGTTTGCCACATAATAACCGGAGTCGGTTGGTAACGTAGAAACAAGTGCTGATGCTCTTGCAATTACCATTCTTCGATCACCATTTCCACTTTTCCAACTGATCAATGCGGTGCTTCCGGTATTATTTTTTACAATAAAATTACTGGCTGCAACATTTGGTTCCAACGGCTTAGCTCCTCCCCAAACTTTGTAAACATATTGCGGACTATCAATATACGGATTTCGGTTAAGCTGGTAGCCGAATATGGCATTGTTCCTGTTCATTTCTTTTACACTTGGCGGATCCTGATTATGCCATTTTATCAATAGGTTAATAAACCATGAATCGTAGACCGGATAAGCGTTCCCAGCCAAAACATCGTCTGCATTTCCATTGAATTGCCAGCCGGAAATTATATTTTCATAACGGGTAGCCATATAAAAATAGCTTCTGGCCAAATCCCCTTTGTATTCATCAACCGGCTCAAATACAATACCAATATATGCACCGAAAGTGTTGATGCCTAATTTCCCTCCCAACAGAGAGGTATAGGTTGGGGATGAAACTTCTCCAAATGCGTAATTATTCCGCATTCCATTTACTTTTCCGTCAGTAGGATAAATATGAAACATATCAGAAACCATAGGAGAATTGGAGGCAAACCAGCTTTGCGGAAAACTGTGCTCCCGGTTATAACAATCTCCTTCTACTGCGTAAGAACCACATTGGTCGGTTCCGAAAAAAAACTCATAAGGCGAAACTCCACAGATACCGGTTGAATAAATATCCCATACCTTTCCATTATAAAAGGGATCGGTTGTTGAATAGGTTGCCCATAAACCGCTGCTTCCGCTTCCATATGCAGTTATGGTATGGCCTAATATTTTATTATAAAGGGCTGTTTTTAAAGAAGCTCCTGTTTGAGTGGTGCTAATGGCAGCATAATAGGTTGAGGCATTTGTTCCGGTGGCGGGAGTAACCGTGGCAGTTCCGCTCAGGCTGATATTGATAGCTGTGGAACCAACACTCGAACAAGTTATATTTCCTGTTTTTGTTCCACTGGTATATGGGCTGAACCGACAGTAAATAGTAGTATTTGAAACGGAACCACTTATTGGAATGAGTGCAATATTACTTGTAAATCCACCCACACAGGTAGTTGAAATTTCGAAATGCTCCGGAGCCTGAATCAAAATGTTTTGGGATAAACTACTTCCGCTGATTGTAAATTTTTGAGGAGGAGCGGCATAATATACCGGGCAATTTCCAAAATTTGGTATTGCGCTTGCCGACGAAATAATGGTACCTGCCTGTAATTGGAAGCCAATAATTGAAAGAAAAATGAGTAATATTTTGGGGTACATCTGGTCAAAAATACGAAAACAATCCGTGCCAAAAAAGTCAGGATGGATTAACCACATTAGTCTTTCCTAAATCCAATTCTCTTTCGTCTGATTGGTTTTGTTGCAATCAATTGTTTCAGTGCATCAAAAATATTTCGTATTTCTTCATCATGTTTACTCATTTATCTCTGATCAAACAATGTTCTGAATGCACAGGTTTTTTTATTATTCATAACCCAAACATATTACCTTGGCACAATTCTCACCATCCATTGCCGCAGAAACAATTCCTCCGGCATATCCTGCCCCTTCTGCACAGGGGTATAAACCCTTTATTTGCGGATGTTCAAAGGTTTCCCTATTTCTTGGAATTCTTACCGGTGAAGAAGTTCGGGATTCGGTACCCAAAATAATGGCTTCATTTGTAAAGTAACCTTTCATTTTAGAACCGAATCCTTTAAACGCTTCACGCAATCCGAAACTCACAAAGTCGGGTAAAATTTCATGAAGCTGGCAGCTTACGGTTCCGGGTAAATAGGAATTTTCAGGTAACGTGGAAGAAGTTTTCTTGTTCACAAAATCCACCATTCTTTGTGCCGGAGCAGCTAAACTTTTCCCTCCCAATTCAAAACAAGCCTTTTCTACCGATTGTTGGAATGCCATTCCTGATAATGGCCCGCGTTTTTGGAAAGGTTTAAAATCTTCTGCTTGAACCGAAACCACAATGCCACTATTGGCAAATGGGTTATTCCGTTTACTCGGACTCCAACCATTTAAAACAATTTCGCCGGGTGCTGTCATGGCAGGGGCTATAATTCCACCCGGACACATACAAAAGCTGAATACACCACGACCTCCAACTTGTTGAACCAGGTTATAACTCGATGCAGGTAAAAATGGATTTCTGCTGCCTGTGCATTTATACTGAATCCGGTCAATTAACGCTTGCGGATGTTCTATTCTCACCCCGAGGGCAAAAGGTTTGGCTTCAATTAAAATTCCTTTATTATTTAACAACTCATAAATATCACGGGCCGAATGTCCGGTTGCCAGTATTATTTCTTTGAAGCCGTAAAAATCATTTCCGGCATACAAACCATTTATTGCATGATTTTTCAGATCGATGTCGGTGACTTTGGTATTAAAGTGAAATACCCCGCCACAAGCAATGATCTGTTCCCTGATTTTTGTAATGACCTGCGGCAATTTATTGGTTCCGATATGCGGATGCGCCTCAAACAAAATATTCGGATCAGCCCCAAATAAAACCAAAATCTGCAATATTCGGGTCACATCCCCCCGTTTACTGCTTCGGGTATAAAGCTTACCATCACTGTATGCGCCTGCACCCCCTTCGCCAAAACAATAATTACTATCGGGGTTTACAATATTATTTTTAATAATATTTGCCAAATCGCGCCTGCGTTCACGAACCTCTTTACCACGTTCAAAAATCACGGGTTTTAACCCTTTTTCAATCAATTGTATTGCTGCGAATAAACCTGCAGGACCTGCACCTATAATGGCCACTTCAGGCGAGTTGGCCACATTTTTTAAATGCAGTTCGAAGGGGTTAGGATCAAGCGGTTCATTAATAAATACCTCTAATTGAATATTAATTTTAATGGGATTACGGCGGGCATCCATACTTTTTTTAAGGAGCCTGTAACCGGTTAATTCTATTGGATTGAATCCATATTTTAACTCAAGGAGCTGGCGTATACCAATGGCAGTGTATGCCTGTTCGGGTGTGGCACTGATTTCAATTATTTTTCGCATGGGTTAGGTTTTTATCCTAAAAACTTCATCAAAGATGCATAATTGTTTACAGATGCAGTAAGCAGGATCAAAAATATTTTACATTTCATGGCTTAAATGAAACCCTGAATGAATTGAATGAACATAAATCGATTAAAATTATATTTATTTGCCGGAACAGCATATGAATATGACAGATTTTTTGGATTTAGATAAAATAGAACAGTTTTCATTCGGTAAAAAGGAGTTTATAGTTAGTGGTGAGGCCTATCTCAATATTTCAAAATCATTTGATTTTTTAGTTAATTTTTCAAACGACAAGATAATTTATGGTATCAATACCGGTTTTGGTCCCATGGTTCAATACAAAATTGAAAAGAAAGACCTGAACCAACTTCAATATAATTTAATCCGAAGCCATTCCTCAGGTACCGGTTTTGCCCTCAATGAAGTTTATGGCAGAAGCGTGGTACTGGCCCGCCTTAACAATTTTTTGCAGGGAAACTCAGGTGTGAGTCCTGAAGTGATTGAGCTTCTAAAAATTTTTCTGGATAAAAATATTATACCCGAAATATACGAGCATGGTGGAGTGGGGGCCAGCGGTGATTTGGTTCAATTGGCACATTTGGGATTGAATTTAATCGGCGAAGGTCATGTTTATTTTAAAGGCTTAAGAACCAAAACGGAAGAGGTTTTTAAAGAATTGAACATCAAACCTCTTTCTCTCAAATTGCGTGACGGATTGGCGATCATTAACGGAACTTCCTGTATGACCGGAATGGCGGCTGTTAATTTGGTTTATACTTACAGGCTCCTAAACTGGAGTATTATTACTTCCTCCATTATCAATGAAATTGTTGAATCGTTTGATGACTCCTTTTCTGAGGAACTGAACAGTGTAAAACACCATCCGGGTCAACAACAGGTTGCCAAAAAAATGAGAACCTTTTTAGCGGATAGCAAATTGGTTAGAAGCCGTAAAGAATTGTTCTCAGATGCTGATGAGCTGCAACGTTCGGAATTCAAAAACAAAATTCAGGAATATTATTCCATTCGCTGTGTTCCTCAAATAATTGGTCCGGTATTGGATACTTTGGATTATGCCAAAAAGGTGGTAGAAAACGAAATCAATTCCACCAATGATAATCCAGTGGTTATTCCGGAGATGGATAATGTTTTTCATGGCGGGAATTTTCATGGAGATTATATTTCGCTGGAAATGGACAAAGTAAAAATTGCAACGACCAAACTCTCGGTTTTGGCTGAACGGCAATTGAACTTTTTACTAAACTCCAGGCTGAACCGAAAGTTTCCGCTGTTTTTAAATGCAAAAACGCTGGGCTTAAATTTTGGTTTGCAGGGTTTGCAGTTTACGGCCACCTCCACTACAGCCGAAAATCAATCATTGTGTAATTCCGTTTATGTTCACAGTATTCCCAACAATAACGATAACCAGGATATTGTAAGCATGGGTACCAATAGCGCGGTAATTGCCAAGCAGGTTATTAATAATTCGTTTCAGGTAATGGCTATTTTATTAATGGCCGTGTGCCAGGCCATTGATTTGTTGCCTGCGGGTGAAAAGGAAAAACTGTCTCCTCAAACCCTGAAAGTTCATGAAATCATTCGCCGGCATGCTGTTTTTATTGAAGAAGATAAGGCACAATCGGAAACAATTGCAGATGTTTGCAGATTAATAAAGGATAATAGCTTTAACTTATGAATTGTGCATTAGTAACTGGATCCTCAAGGGGCCTCGGAAAAGCCATAGCCTTACAATTGGCTCAGGATCATGGCTTATTTATTCTCATCAACTATTCATCAAATGAAATGGCTGCACAGCAAACACTTGATGAATTAATAAGCAAGGGTGGTCAGGGGGAATTGCTTCCTTTTAACGTGCAGAATAAAACGGAAGTAGATGCAGCATTAAATTCGTGGCATGAAAAAAATCCCCAAAAAACCATCAGTGTTCTGGTAAACAATGCAGGGATTACCCGCGACGGATTATTTATGTGGATGCCTGAAAAAGATTGGGATGATGTAATCAACATCTCGGTTAAAGGAATGTATAACGTAACACAAAACATTATCCAGTCGATGCTGAGAAAAAGATATGGTAGAATAATCAATATCGCTTCTTTATCAGGCTTAAAGGGTCTTCCCGGCCAGACCAATTATTCGGCAGCAAAAGGTGCAATGATTGGGGCCACCAAGGCTTTGGCAAGTGAAGTGGCTAAAAGAAAAATTACTGTAAATGCAGTGGCGCCCGGATTTGTAAAAAGTGATATGACGCAGGATTTGGATGAAAAAGAACTGTCGAAATTAGTGCCGCTTCAACGTTTTGGTGAACCGGAAGAAGTTGCACACTTAGTTAGTTTTTTAGCTTCGGAAAAAGCTGCTTATATTACCGGCGAAATTATTAATATTAACGGAGGAATTTATTCATAGAAAATGAACAACAGAGTAGTAATAACCGGGATCGGAATATACTCCTGTATTGGCAAGAATCTGGAAGCAGTTAAAGATTCTTTGTATCAGGGTAAGAGTGGAATTATTTATGACGAATCCCGAAAAGAGTTTGGTTACCGCTCGGCATTAACCGGTTATGTAGAAACCCCTGATTTAAAAAATTACCTGGGTCGCCGTGAAAGAATCCACATGCACCAGCCTGCCATGTACGCTTATATGTCAACACGCGAGGCTTTGGCTCAGGCTAAGCTGGATATTGATTTTTTAAGCAAAAATGAAACGGGTATCATATTTGGCAACGACAGTACGGCCGGTGCGGTAACGGAAACAGTTGATAAAGCAAGGAAAAAGAAGGACAATACCTTAATTGGAAGTGGTGATATTTTCCAGAACATGAATTGCACGGTAAATATGAACCTTTCTACCATTTATAAATTGAAAGGAATTAACTTCACTTTGAGTGCTGCCTGTGCTTCGGGTTCTCATTCCATTGGCATGGGATTTTTATTAATTAAGCAGGGTTTACAGGATAGAATTATTTGCGGGGGTGCTCAGGAAATTAATGTGTATGCCATGGGTAGTTTTGATGGTTTAGGTGCTTTTTCGGTAAGGGAGTCTGAACCCACCAAAGCATCCCGTCCCTTCGACCGCGACCGTGATGGATTGATTCCGTCGGGAGGAGCCGCAACTGTTATCTTAGAATCGCTGGAGTCGGCTTTAAAAAGAGGAGCAACTATTTTGGGTGAGGTAGTAGGTTATGGATTTTCTTCAAATGGCGATCATATATCCAACCCCAATTTCGACGGACAAATCCGCGCTCTGAATATGGCCTTTAAACAAAGTGGTGTACATGTTGAAGAGATTGATTATGTGAACGCCCATGCCACAGCTACGCCGGTAGGTGATGAAATTGAAGCCTCCGTCATCAGCCAGGTTTTTGGGAATAAAATTCCGGTAAGTTCAACCAAGTCAATGACCGGTCATGAATGTTGGATGGCCGGAGCAAGCGAAATCGTTTACTCCCTGTTAATGATGCAGAATAATTTTATTGCACCCAATATCAATTTCGAAAATCCGGATGTAGAATCGGCAAAAATTAAAATCATCACACAAACCAAAGAACAAAACATAGATTGTTTTTTATCCAATTCATTTGGTTTTGGCGGAACCAATTCGGCCTTGATCATTAGAAAGTATAAACCTTAACCCGATTTGGGTTCTGTAATATTAGACTTCAACAGCAGGTTTATACTTCATAATTTTCCCGAAATAATTTTTCTTTAGAATGGTAGATGCGGTAATCACACCCGAAAACAGTGCACCTCCCAAACCAACCGTAAGCGTATCCTGTCCGGTTAAAAACAGATTTTTAACAGGTGTTTGCGGGCGTAACCATTTATAACGAAAGCGTTGGGGCGAGTGTTCCAAACCATAAATTTCACCTTTGGAATAATTGGTGAAATGTTTGGTGCTTAAAGGAGTAGAAATTTCGCATACCTCAATATGGCCTTTTACCTGTGGAACGATTTCATATAATTTTGAAAGTAGTTTTTCTTCAAATGCCTTTTTAAAATCTTCATACATTTTTCCCCTTTTCGTCCATCGTTTTTCCTCCCATTGTTGAACCGATTCATAGGAACAGGGAACAATAACCTGAATGGTAGAAAGATTGGCATGAGTCGTACTCCAACCTGAATCGCGGCTTGACGGGAAGGAGATATAAAATAAAGGAGGATCAAGGCTTTGATCTAAATTGTATCTTTCAAAATCACCATCAAAATCAAAACTGTTATAAATCCAATAATTTGATTTGGGAAGTTTTAGTTCTTCATCAGAAGCGTTCAAACCCACATAAAGACAAACATGGCTTGCCGATGACTTTAGCTGAGTTAAATCATTACGGATCCGGGATAATAATTTTTCCTCTCCCTGAATCAATTCTGTAAAAGTATTACGGGCTCCAGCATTGCTGATTATCTTTTTCGCGAATAACCGGTCTCCATTCTGCATCCTTACACCGGTAGCAACCCCTTTTTCGATCAGGATTTCGTTCACCTCAGCCTTCACCAAAATTTCACCGCCATTTTTGGTGATACTTTCACCCAGATGAACATAAATTTCCTTAGCTCCTCCAACCGGATAATTTCCTCCATTTAAATAGTGTTCTGCAATCATGGCATGGATTACAAAGCTGCTTTTTTTTGGTGTGAGTCCATAATTACCACATTGCGCGCATAAAACCGATATCAGTTCTTCATTTTGTGTGATTGAACGCAATACTTCATAAGTAGTTTGATCTGAAAGGGCATTGAATTTTTTTCGTAAAAAGTACCCGATAAATTTACTCAAAAAGGGCAGCATTGATTTTTCGCCAAAAAACATGGGAGTAGCCGAAGAAAGGCTTTTTATTTTATCAAAATAGTTTCGGATTGCGAGCTCTTCCAGCGGAAAATTTAATAGTAGTTGCCGGATCTGATTTTCACGACCTTCCACAAAATGAAACTCTTTACCGGCAATGATGGCTTTATCATAAATGCTATCCATTTTGGCCCATTTCAATTTGCCGCCTGTCAGGTAATCGAAAGCTTTACGAAGAGGGGTATTTAGATCATTTACCTGCCCTACATAATGCAGACCGATATCCCATAAATAATGTTTGCGCTTAAACATATGGGTAAAACCACCCGGAATAAAATGGCGTTCTAAAACAACAACTTTTTTACCCGATTGTGCCAGTATGGAAGCGGTTGTTAAACCACCCAAACCTGAGCCAATAATAATGGCATCATAATGTTGACCATTTAAACCCGAATGATATTTCTTATGCATGAATCGATCAAATTTAAGATTATTCGCCAAACATCAAAAAGTTGGTTGGTTGGAGGCCCGTTTATTTGTTATATTTGAGGGATGAAGCTATTCACAGCTTTTTTGTTTTAGGGTATTCCTAAAATAAATGGATTGCAAAACAATAATTAAACGTTTCAATTTTATCCAAAGTCTTTTCTCATTCATTTTTGATTGAAATAATAAATCCTATTTCCGGGATTTATGTATGCTGAAACATTTGGCTAAATTAAACTGGGTAATATCTTCGTGTTTCCTTTTTGAATATGGAAATGAAGACCTAATTAGAATTCATTGAAAAATAAAATATTTCAACTGCAATTTTTGAGACTCAATATTAAATTAAAATCATGGCAAAAAATAACAGTATAAATGTTAAAGGAATAGAAATAAGAATTCTTAAACATAACAATAATGATTATATCTCTTTAACCGATATGCTGACAGCCAAAGATGGTGATTATTTTATTTCAGATTGGCTGAGAAATCGTAACACCGTTGAGTTTCTTGGGATTTGGGAAGGTGTTTATAATCCCTGTTTTAATTATGGCGAATTCGCCATAATTAAAAGTAAGGCAGGTTTAAATAATTATAAGATAAGTGCTAAAGAATGGCAGGAAAAAACGAATTCAATTGGGCTGATGGCCTCAGCAGGGAGATATGGAGGAACATACGCCCATCCGGATATTGCTTTTGAGTTTGGAATGTGGATTAGTGCTGAATTTAAAATTTATCTCATAAAAGAATTTCAAAGACTCAAACAAGATGAAAATAACCGGCTAAAGCTAGATTGGAACCTGCAACGCACGCTGACAAAGGTGAATTACAGAATTCACACCGATGCCATAAAGGAGAATCTTATTCCCAAAGAACTTACAAAAAAACAGATTACTTTTGTTTATGCCAATGAAGCAGATTTGCTAAACATGGCCTTATTTGGAATGACCGCAAAACAATGGCGTGATAAGTACCCGAAGGCAGTAGGCAATATACGTGATACTGCCACCATTGAACAATTGGTGGTATTATCTAATTTAGAAAGCATCAATTCTGTTTTGATCCATCAGGGACTTGTTCAATCAGCAAGATTGAAACAATTAAATACCATTGCGATTACACAAATGAAATCGTTGCTGGCTAACAATGGTTTAAAAAAATTGAGGTGAAATGGCTGTTAGCTCAAAAAATCTTTTTTATACAAAATTTTAATAATTGCCACGGTCTTCAGGCCGTGGTAGGAAAACCACACAAATCACGCGGCGCGGCATACAAATTTCCAATAGGAACCCAATTATCATTGCCGCGCAATATGCAGGATTATTGTGATGTAGAAAATGTTGGTTCATGCAAAATTCTTTGTACCAAGTGACTTATATTTGCAAATCAATGACTAAAAAAATCCTCATCATTTATTATTCCCAATCGGGTCAATTGAAGGAAATTGCCGATAACTTTGTTAAACCTTTTGAGCAAAATCAAATAACGGTAGAATGGCTTGAAATAATTCCCGTTCAGCCCTTTTCCTTTCCCTGGTCGGGTAAGCGTTTTTTTGATGCTATGCCTGAAAGCGTTCTGGGTATTCCGGCCCCATTAAAAAACTTTGAACTCAAAAGCGAAACCTACGATCTAATTGTATTTGCTTATTCTCCCTGGTTTTTATCCCCAAGTATTCCCGCTACTTCCGCCCTGAACCATCCTCAACTCATAAAAGTTCTAAAGAACACGCCTGTTGTAACCCTTATAGGTTCAAGAAACATGTGGATAATGGCTCAGGAGAAAATAAAGAAACTCCTCGCGAAAGCCGAAGCAAACCTGGTGGGAAATATCGTATTGGAAGATAAACATCCCAATTTGATCAGTGCAATAACTATTCAATATTGGATGTTTACCGGGAAAAAGGATCGGTTTCTAAATATTTTTCCAGAGCCGGGTGTTTCTGGTTCGGACATAAAAAATACACATCAATTTGGGGAAATAGTTTTACAATATTTATGTAGAGGTAATTTTGAAAATTTACAAACAGAATTAATCGCTCAAAATGCGGTTCGGGTTCATCCCAATTTGCTTTTTGTGGAGTCTCGCGGTGCAATGCTGTTCAATATCTGGGCAAATATCATTATCAAAAAAAAGAACCGGATCGTCTGGTTGAAAATTTTTAAATATTATCTGGTATTCGCCTTATTTATTTTGTCACCTGTTGTAGTTCTTGCTTACGTGTTGATTTTAAGACCATTCTTAATAAGTAAAAACAGAAGAATGTTAAAATATTACTCTGGTGTGGATCTCAAATAATCATCCCGGCAATAAGAGGGGAATGACTCCATTCCGCCCTTAGATTTTGTGTTCTTTTAACGGTTAAATGCTAAGTCTGATTTTGAATTTATTTTCGAAGATTTTGGAAAATCTTATTATTAATTACCTTTGCTCTTTCTTAATCCAAAAACGCTTTAAATACATAAAAAATCACCATTAAAAAAAATATAATTATGAAAAAGTTATTGATTATTCCGCTCTTATTTCTTTTTGCCGAATTCAAAATGCCGGTACCGAATTTTGACACAAAAGATATTTTTACCACCAATGAAATCGTTTACTATGGTTTGGATTTTTCTAAAATCACCATTCTGGGAACATTCAGCCAGTTCGATAATGCCGGGACAGTTAGCGAAATGAGTGTCCGGGATAAGTATTTCCCCGGCTGGAATAAGGTCATTGTGAATGAGGCTAAGAAGTATGATTTAAAGAGGGCATTCCGAAAGGAAAGTATTCCCTACGATTTGTCGGTTGTAGAAAAGAGAAATGCGCAGAGAGACCCTGAAACCATTTTCAGTAATAATTCTGATAAAATGCCTCAGTTTGACAACAACGCAATTTCTCAAATGATAAGTGAGTATAACTGTGAAAGAAAGGATGGAATCGGATTGGTATTTATCATGGAGCTATTTGATAAGGGTGCTCTAAAAGGGGTAATGGATGTTACTTTTTTTGACATTGCTACTAAAAAAGTACTGCTGACTCAAAAAATGATTGGAAAACCTGGCGGATTCGGAGTCAAAAGCTTTTGGATCAGATCTGTATTTGAGGTTCTTAAGCAAATTGAGGAAAGAGAATATAAAAACTGGAAAAATATCTATAAAAAATAGGCCTGTTTTCTCCCCTAAATTCCACTTCCATTCATAAAATACTTGGCAAAATTGTTTCTATCCCTTATTTTGCCGACTTTACTGGTTAAGTATTGTTAAGACTTCATTAAATAAAAGTTTGCTTTAACTTGTCGGTAATTTAAAAACAATATTACTGCATGTTCAGAGAGGTCTATATTACAAGAAGCGCTAAATTTCTCCCCAACGATCCTGTTCTAAATGAAGGAATGGAGGCTTATGTTGGGTTAATTCATCATCAACCTTCAAAATCAAGAAGAATTGTATTAAGGAATAATGGCATCAAAAGAAGGTTTTATGCCATGAATGAGGAAGGACTCCCTACGCATAGTAATTCTGAAATGACTGCTCTGGCGGTACGAAATTTATTTTCAGGAGATGGCAATGGATTGGAAACCATTGACTTATTAAGTTGCGGAACTTCAACGCCCGACCAATTAATTCCTTCTCATGGCGTAATGGTTCATGGTTGGTTGCCCGAAACGGGTGCCATTGAAGTGGTTTCGCCTTCCGGGGTTTGTTGTTCGGGTATGCATGCCCTAAAATATGCCTGGATGTCGGTAAAATTGGGAGAGGTAAATAGGGCTGTGGCAACGGGATCAGAAAGGGTTTCCCGCATTATCAGGTCGGATGTTTTTGAAGAAGAAGCCAATAAATTGGCTGAAGCGGAACATAATCCCTATATCACCTTTGATAAAGACTTTTTAAGGTGGATGCTCTCAGACGGGGCCGGTGCTTTGCTCCTGGATAACAAAAAAAACGAAGCCGGCATCAGTCTTAAAATTGAGTTTCTGGAAGGGGTTTCCTATGCGCATCTGATTGAACCCTGCATGTATTCGGCAAGCGAAAAAATGGAAGATGGAAGCCTCAAAAGTTATATGGATTTTTCCTATGCAGAGATTGGTGAAAGATCTATTCTCAGCATTAAACAGGATGTGAAGTTATTGAGCCAGAATATTGTTTCGTTTGGGGTTGAAAAAATGAAATCACTTTTCGAAAAATATAATTTTAGCATTGATTCCATAGACTATTTTTTGCCTCATATCTCTAGTGAGTTTTTTAGAAGTAAAATGGCTGAGAAATTTGACAAGGAAGGAGTTCATATACCGCAGGAAAAATGGTTTACTAACCTTTCCTCCGTAGGTAATATTGGTTCAGGTTCAATTTTTTTGATTATTGAAGAGCTTTTTAACAGTGGTAAGTTGATTAAAGGACAGAAGATATTTGTTGCTGTTCCCGAAAGTGCTCGTTTTTCCTATATGTTTGGATTATTTACTGTTTGCTGAGATGAAAAAAACAGATATTCCACAGGATATGAGTGCGCTCGAAAATGTTGGGAGAGAATTGTGTTATGCACTGGATGAAAACGGGAATTATGCTACCGCTCAAAGCAAAGGATGGGAGGTAAAAGCAAATGCGCTCGACTTAGCCTGGAAGGATATCGAAAACAGAATTGAAAAGGCAAAATTGAAAGTTAAAAATGGGGAAGCCAGTCCTTTACTGTTTTTTATGGAATCGCGTTTAATGGAACCCGGGATCGTATCTGCTTATACCGGATTTTGGAAATGGCAAATTAAAAGACATTTAAACCCTGCTGTTTTTGAAAAGTTATCAGAAAGAAAATTGCAAAAATATGCTGAACTTTTTGAGATCAGTGTGGAGGAGTTAAAAACCATGAAAGTGAATGAAAATTGAGTTTGAACATCACCAATCGGCACATTGCGAAAATGGCGTAACCAGCAATCTTCTCAGGTTTTCCGGTATTAACAAAATTACAGAACCCCTTGCATTCGGTATAGGTTCAGGTCTGTTTTTTATTTATATCCCTTTGCTTAAAATAAATAATGGACCCGCAATTTCTTTCCGTTCCATGCCTGGATTAATCTTTAAGCGAACCTGTAAATCTTTAGGTATTGAGGTTGAGCGAAAAAAATTTAGTTCACCCATTAAGGCACAGGAGTTTCTCGATGGTTTACTTCAAAGTGGGCAACCGGCAGGTTGTCAGATCGGGGTTTTTTATTTACCCTATTTCCCGAAGGAATATCGTTTTCATTTTAATGCGCATAACATTGTTGTTTACGGAAAAGAAAATGATAATTATCTCGTAAGTGATCCGGTAATGGAAACCCCAACCCTTTTATCTTCCTATGAATTGCAGCGGGTAAGGTTTGCCAGAGGTCCACTGGCTCCAAACGGACAGTTGTATTATCCAAAGGTAAAAAAGGAAGTCACAGATGAGGATATTCGTCTTGCAATAAAAATGGGCATCAAAAGAAACGTAAGAGATATGCTTCATATTCCGGGGCCGATTGCCGGAGTTAGCGGAATTAAATATACAGCCGGTAAGATAAAAAAATGGAAAGATAAATTAGGTATTGAAAAGGCAGGATTCTATCTGGCTCAATTGGTAAGAATGCAGGAAGAGATTGGTACGGGTGGGGGAGGTTTTCGTTTTATTTATGCGGCATTTTTACAACAGGCACATGCCTTTCATTCCGATGATCAATTATTGCATATTTCAGAGCTATTCACCCAGTCGGGAGATTTATGGCGTTCGTCGGCAGTTCAGGCTGCAGGAATTTTTAAGGGCCGTATCACTTCTCAGAATGATTTTAACCAAATGGGAGATTACCTGCTGGAAATTGCTGAGATAGAAAAAAATGCATTTATATCTCTTTCAAAAATTAACTGGAAGAAGCCATGAGTAATGCGGTTTTGCAAATTTCGGACCTTCATTTTAGTTACAAAGGGCAGGTTAAACCTTGTTTGCATAACATCTCACTTTCTATTGAACATAAAGAAAGATTTGGGCTTTTCGGACCCAATGGTGCCGGTAAAACTACGCTCATGTCGTTGATGTGCGGCCTTTTTAAACAGCAGGAGGGAACGGTAATTTTGTTTGGTGAAAAGGTTTTTGGAAATAAAAACATGAAAAGCAGAATTGGATTTGTACCTCAGGATTTTGCTTTTTATCCTGAATTATCTTCCAGAGAAAATTTGGAGTTTTTTGGCGCCTGGTATGGTTTAAGTAAAAACGAAATTAAAAATCGCATCGATGAATTCTTAAGTGTTCTGGGTTTATCAGAGGTGAGAGATCTTCCGGTGAAGCATTTTTCGGGTGGGATGAAACGAAGAATTAATATTGCTATTGGGGTCATTCACAAACCCGAAATCATTTTTCTGGATGAACCCACTGCAGGTGTCGATGTACAATCGCGTTCAGCCATTATTCAATATTTAAAAAAAATAAATGAAGAAGGTTCAACCCTTATTTATACTTCCCATCAACTCAATGAAGCCGAAGATTTATGCACTTCTATCGCCTTGATTGATGAGGGAGAAATTATGGCAAAAGGTCCGCTTGAGCACCTGCTTTCTCAATACGGAGAGAGCGGCCTGGAAAGTTTGTTTTTAAAATTAACCGGTAAAGCATATAGAGACTGATGTTTAAATTCAAGGCAGCTATCCAAAAGGAATTACGTCTGATGATACGCGACAGAGTTGGGCTTACAATCATGTTTGTGATGCCGGTTATTTTGGTAATGGTTATGACGGCAATTCAAAACAGCACCTATGAGCTGGTAAATGACAACAAAATTTCCATGGTTGTTGTGAATAATGATTCCAACACACAATCAAAAGAGTTCCTGAAATCGCTTAAAGAAACCGGACTGTTTTTATTGGTAGAAAAAGAAAATATAAATCCGTCCGGTTTGCTTCCTGAACTCAAAAAGGAGGATGCTTTGGTAGCTCTGGTTATTCCGAAAGGGTATTTCAGTCAACTGGAACAAAAGGCTCAGGTCTCTGCACAAATAGCTATGCAAAATTTTGGAATGGGGAAAAGTGATTCATTGATCAGGCAGAGTTATATGGATTCGATTACGATGCTGTTTAATCCTGTTTTACAGGAGTCTTATAAATCCTCTATTAAGGGAGCTTTGCAAAGTGTGTTGCAAATTTTGGAAAATAAATTGATGATTCGATCCTTGTATTTTGAAGTCAATCAAAAAGAAATTCCCGGAGAAATTGAATCTGAATTGTTGCCCCGGGCAATAGAGTTTACCGAACAAACATTTAATACTGATGGCAAAGGTCTCGTTCCAAATGCCAGTCAGCATAATGTGCCGGCATGGACATTATTTGCCATGTTTTTTACCGTTATTTCTCTTGGCGGAAATCTGGTAAAAGAGAAATTGAGCGGTAGTTTTATCAGACTTAAATTGCTGCCCACAAATTATGTTTTGAACCTTTTGGCCAAGCAGTTGGTTTATCTCGGAGTGGCCTTATTGCAGGTTTTGCTTATATTTTCAATTGGAGTTTGGATTTTTCCCATGATAAATTTACCGCCATTAAATATTCCGACTGATTGGATTGGGCTATTTTTGGTTTCATTAATTTGTGGCGCGTGTGGCATTAGTTTCGCTTTATGTATTGGAATTTTTGCCAAAACCCATGAACAGGCAAATGGTTTTGGATCAGTAGCCGTTGTTATCCTTGCCGCCATAGGAGGGGTTTTTGTTCCCTCTTTTGCCATGCCGCATTCCTTTAATTTGCTCTTGCATGTTTCGCCATTTTATTGGGGTTTACAGGCATTTTATGGATTGTTCCTGGAAAATAATAATTTCGGAGAATTACTATTAACAATATTACCTTTAATTGGCCTGATATTTATTTTTCAATTTATAGCGTTTATCGGGTTAAAAAAAAGAAACCTAATTTAAAAAAAATGGAACAAGAGCAGTTAAAAAAAGAACTTAAACAGCATATTATAAAATACCTGAATTTACTCGAGATGACACCCGAGGATATTCAGGACGATCAGCCACTTTTTGGCGAAGGACTTAACCTGGATTCAATTGATTCGATAGAGTTAATTGTACTATTGGAAAGGGAATATGGAATCAAAATTCAAGATCCAAAAGAAGGCAGAAAAATATTGGTAGATATAAATACCATTGCATCTTATATTATTCAACATAAGCAATAAAAGGCCGAAGTGTGTAAAGTATTTGTTACCGGCTTAGGGGTGATCAGCGCAATTGGAGATAACGTAGAAACCAATCATCGCGCACTGATTAATGGGAATTGCGGTCTGTCGGATCTTGAAAATTTTCAGACCATTTATTCTAATTCATTTCGCTTTGGAGAGGTAAAAATGGATGATCAGGCCTTTAAAAAATTACACAAATTAACGGATCCCGGTGTATCACGAACTTCTTTGCTTGCCTTTCATGCAATGATGGAAGCCATTGAGGATAGCGGTTTAACCAGGCAAGAACTCGCCTCTTATCAAACCGGATTGATTACATCAAATTCTATCGGTGGCATGTGCTTTACCGATGCGTTTTATCAGGATGCCAATGCCACTTCAAATTCAATCGGTTCTCCCTATCTGAATTCGTATGATTTCTGTTCAGTAACCCTTTTTTTGCAATCAAAATTTGGAATAAAAGGTGTTTGTAATACCATCAATACCGCCTGTTCATCTGCTGCCAACGCCATTATGTTCGGAGCCCGGTTAATAAAAAATGGATTGGCCAACCGGGTTATCGTTGGAGGAGCAGATAGTCTCGCTAAAATAACGATTAATGGTTTTAATGCTTTGGGAATTTTAGCTTCTCAAAATTGCAGGCCTTTTGATAAAGACCGCAATGGACTCAATCTAGGAGAAGGAGCTGGATTTTTGGTATTGGAGAATGAATCGCTTGTAGGAAACAAAAAAGTGTATGCCGAATTATCAGGTTTTGGTAATTCGAATGATGCCTTTCATGCTTCCTCTCTGTCTGAAACCGGTGAAGGCCCGTTTTTGGCCATGTCGGGCGCACTTAAAACGGCAAAAATTGAATCCAACAAAATCGACTTTGTTAACACGCATGGTACCGGCACCGAAAATAATGATTTAGTGGAAAGCTTGGCCATGTTGAGAATATTCGAAAGAGTCCCTCACTTTGTTTCTTCAAAATCAAAGATTGGACACACGTTAGGTGCCGCCGGTGCTATAGAAGCAGTTTATACCATTTTGGCATTATACTATCAAGAGTATTTCACGAGTTTAAATTTTTCAAATCCAATTGATGCAACAGGCTTAATACCCAATCTTACTTATCATAAAGACAAGATAAATCATGTAATGAGCAATTCTTTCGGTTTTGGAGGAAATTGCAGTTCCTTAATTTTTTCAAAAGTTTAGATTCATGTATATCCATCAATCAACTTGTATATCGGCCCAAAATACTTTTACGGATATTAATCTCGAAAAGTTGATGCCTGTTGAGCAAAACGTTTTGAAAATAATTGAACCTAAATATGAAAATATTCCGCTCAATATTTTAAGAAGGATGGGCAAAGCAGTTAGGATGGGAGTGGGTTCAGCATTACCTTTAACCATCCAAAACGAAAAAATAGAGGGCATTATATTAGGTACCGCAAACGGGGGAATGGAAGATTGTATAAAATTTTTAAATCAGCTCATTCAATACCGGGAAGGAACCTTAACTCCTACCAATTTTGTTCAAAGTACACCCAATGCAATTGCAGCTCAGGTGGGATTAATTTCACATAATCACGGATACAATATTACGCATGTTCACCGGGGCCTGGCTTTTGAAAATGCCTTAATAGATGCGAAAATGCTCTTGCTTGAAAATCCGGATTCAACTTATATAGTGGGAGGTCTGGATGAAATTTCAACCTATAATTACAATATCGAACGATTAGGTACTGCCTATAAGGAGGAAGAAATTCAAAATATGGATTTATACGAGTGTCATACACCCGGAACCATTGCCGGAGAAGGGGCTGCCATGTTTTTGCTTAACAACAGGAAAGACGATGCAAGCGCAAAAATTTCGGCAATTCACACTGTTACTACAGATAACCCAAATGAAATTGAAGAGCAGTTAAAACAATTTATGATCGTTCATTCCATAATACCTGAAAACCTGAGTTTGCTTTTATCAGGCGAAAATGGAGATAGTAGGTTGTCTGTTTTCTATGAAAAAGTGGAGTCATTATTAGGAGCTTATGTACCAGTTGCAAGGTTCAAGCATTTTTTCGGGGAGTTTCCAACAGCTTCTGCCCCTGGTTTATGGCTTGCTTCCCAATTCTTAATACGTCAATATGTTCCGAAGCATTTTTTAAAACCAGGCCGCCCTGAACCGAAAAACATTTCAAATATTTTGATTTACAATACCTATAAAGGCAATCAGCACAGTTTTATTTATTTACAAAGTGTTTAAAACGAATTGTTTAGTTGCTTTTGGTTTTAAAATCGTTAATACCTACTTTCGCAAAAATTCTATTGCCTTGAAAATTGAGTTAATATTAATGTCAATTAATTTCAAACGATTGGTTCATAAATGCTTAAGTGATTTTTTCAAGAAATCTGAATCCATTATACAAATGAAAAATAGTATATTTCTTTTGTTCTTCATTTTTTCAGGCATAACTGCTTGCTTTTCTCAGGATATCCTCACTAAAATCAATGGAGATACCTTGACGGTGAAGGTTATAGAAATAAGCGAGTCGGATATTAAGTATAAAAGATTCAATATGCCCGATGGTCCTTTGTATGTCATGTCAAAAAAGGAAGTATTTATTATTCAATTTGCGAATGGTCATAAAGAATACCCGAATCCTGAAGGTCAGATAAAAAAAAATAGCAGGGATGTTGAAATGGATGAAAAGATTGTTGTGAGGGGATCAGGCTTTTATCAGGATGGTCGAAGGTTGAGAAATAACATGCTTGAAGAAGTTATTGGTGAAAGTGGTAACCAGAAGGCAATGATGGAATTAAAATTGGCAAAATTGATTGACAGAAGGAAGAAAATTATGATTATAGCTGGAATGCCTTTTGCTATAATAGGTACCTTTAATATCATTATTACCTCCCTGTTAATCAATGAGTATAAAACGAATGGTTTTGGGTTTTATCAGGATGAAATAGATTACTGGCAAACCACCAGGTCATTAGGGGTTTTAAGTACAGTTGGTGGTGCCATGGCTTTATTTTTTGGCTTCAGTTCTATGAATTCGGCCAAAAAGCACAGACAGCAAGCTGTCATTTTATACAATCAGTCTTTAAACAGCGAGTCAAAAACAAGATAAGAAATGAATAGAGAAGAAATTATTGAAACCACAAAAAGATTTTTGTCGGAAGAGTTTGAGGTAGAAAAAGAGGCAATTTTAGGAGCAAATAATCTAAAGGAAACTCTGGGTTTAGATAGCCTTGATTACGTTGATTTAGTGGTTGTTATTGAAGAAAATTTTGGTTTCAAGGTAACCGGGGAGGATTTTAAAGGGATTGTTTCTTTTGATGATTTTTTTAACCTGGTGGAGAGCAAACTAGCTCAGTCGTAAAGGGTAATCAGTAAAGGGTAATCAGTAATTGGCAATCAGTAATTGGCAATCAGTAATTGGTAATCAGTAATTGGTAATCAGTAATTGGCAATCCGTAATTGGTAATTAGTATTGGTAATTAGTATTGGTAATCGGTATTTGGTGGTAATTTTTGATTCACGATTTTATGAATTTGCAATCTTTTATCAGTATTTTTAATAATCATAATTCGTACATTCGTACAATTCGTATTTCGTAAATTCTATTCGTACAATTTGTATAAGTGCAGGATGAATTCGGTAATCAATAATCGGTAATCGGTCCATGGGTGATAGTCTATGGTAATCTGCAATTTGTCAATCTATAATTTCTTAATATCTAAGTATTGAAATGAAGAGTAATTGGGATGGCAAAAGCAAGGGTACTGCTTTGGGATATAGAATCTTTATTTTAGCAATCAAAATTTTTGGTATTGGCAGTACCTATCTTATTTTAAGAATAGTATGCTTTTATTATTATTTATTTGCCTCTAAAAGCCGCAATTCCATCATCGGTTTTTACACGAATACCTTGCTTATTCCGCTAAAAGAAGCGAAAAGACTCTGTAGAAGAAATTTTTATGTTTTTGGGCAAACACTTGTCGATAGAATTGCCTTTTTGTTAGGGAAAGAAAAAAAGTACACTCAAACCTTTCATAATGAAAATTATTTGCTGGAACTGAAAGAAGGAGGTAAAGGCGGAATTTTATTGAGTGCTCACCTCGGGAATTGGGAAACTGCGGGGAACTTGTTAAAACAAAGAATCAGCGCCCAAATAAATGTGGTAATGCTTGAAGCCGAAGAAGAAAAAATAAAGCAAATAGTTGATAACGCTACCGGTGGATCAAAGTTTCATATTATTGCAATCAAAGACGATCTATCACATATTATAAAAATTAATAATGCACTCAATAACAATGAATTGATCGCTATGCATGGCGACCGGTATATGAATGGGATGCGCTACCTGGAAATGGAATTTTTGGGTAAGATTGCCAAATTTCCTTTGGGGCCATTTATCATTGCTTCTAAGTTTAATGCGCCTGTTTCATTCGTTTTTGCCATCAAAGAAAGTCTTTATCACTACAGTCTGAGCGCCACAAAACCTACACAAGGAAAACTCGGCCCGGAAGAAATTGCAAAATTGTATATTGAAGAATTAGAAAAAAGAGTAAAATTGAACCCTGAACAGTGGTTCAATTATTTCGATTTTTATCAATAATGAAAATTTCAAAAGAAATCATCACATCCTTCATTCCTCAAAAACAACCCTTTGTAATGATTGATAACCTGTTAGAGGCTGCTATGACAGGATTTGAAAGTGATTTTTTGGTAAGAAAGGATAATATTTTCGTGGAGAATAATGAATTAATGGAACCGGGTCTGATCGAAAATATTGCTCAAACCTGTGCTGCCGGTTTCGGATTCCTTCAGCACGAAAGGGAAGAAGAACCGAAAATTGGATTTATTGGAGCCATAACAAAGCTTTTGGTTCATTCCTTACCTCAGATTAATTCCCTGATTCACACGAATATAGCCGTTATTCATCAATTTGAAAATGTGTTTTTGGTAAAAGGGGAAAACTTTTGTGGGTCAAATATATTACTGGAATGTGAAATGAAAATTGTAATAACTTGAAAAATTTATTTGTAGAAATACCTGTTAATATCCGTTTCAGCGATACCGATGCCATGGGCGTAGTATGGCATGGAAACTACCTGCGTTTTTTTGAAGACGCACGTGAAGCGTTCGGCCAAAAATACAAGCTTCATTATCTTGATATATACAACCACGGATATTTTACCCCCATTGTGAAGTCATCTATCGATCATAAATCGCCTTTGTATTATGGGGAGAAAGCAAAAGTTATTGCCCGTTACATACCCTCTGCGGCTGCAAAAATGATTTTCGAATATGAGCTTACAAACCTAAGTTCGGGCCTCATAAGTGCGGTTGGTTCAACCGTTCAGATTTTTATGAATGCAAAAGACAGGGCGCTCGAAATAAGCAAACCCGATTTTTTTTATATGTGGGAAAAAGAGCATAAAATAATAAGCTGATAATCGCGTGAAAATTTTTATAGGTGCCGAAAATATAGTGAGTCCGCTCGGAGTTGGAATGGAAAGCAATTTTGATGCGCTGCGTTCAAATATTTCGGGTGTAAAATTATTTCCCAACGCCGGTTATAACAAGGAAGATGTTTTCCTGTCAAAAATGAAAGGCGATACGCTGCCTCGCAAATTTGATTCACTCCTGAAATATTGCCTGCTTCATATAAAAGATGCCCTTGAACACGATATTTTATCATCAGATAAATTGATTGTAATCATCAGCACAACCAAAGGCGATTTGGAAAATGGTATCGACAAGGCTATCGAACGCCCAATTGCCAGGCTAAAACATGATTTTGGCCTGATTCACTATCCGCTGGTGATTTCAAATGCCTGTTCTTCAGGTGTTATAGCAATAAATACTGCCGCTAACCTGGTTAAAGCCGGTTTATATGAATATGCCATCGTAATAGGAATTGACCTGATCACTGATTTCGTATTATTCGGATTTCAATCGCTTTTTGCCATGAGTAACCAAATTTGTGCTCCATTTGATAAAAACAGAAACGGAATTTCTTTGGGAGAGGCATGTGCCATGGTAGTTCTTTCTAAAAATAAAGAAATATTTTGCACCCCTCCGATGGAATACCTGGAAGGAACTTCATCAAATGATGCCAATCATATCTCAGGGCCATCCAGAACAGGTGAAGGCCTTTATCGGACGGTAAAACAAACCATGCAACTTGCGGGAATTACCGAAAAGGATATAGATTTTATTTCAGCCCATGGAACCGCAACTAATTTTAATGATGATATGGAATCTATTGCCTTTCACAGGTTAAACATGAGCCATATACCTGTTAATAGTTTTAAAGGTTATTTCGGACATACATTGGGAGCTGCCGGTGTTATTGAAACAGCCATATGTTTGAAATCGATGAGAGAAAATTTATTGATTAAAAGTTTGGGATATACTGAGCATGGAACCTCTGAACCCTTGAATTTATTAACTGAAAATAAAGCGATGCCTGTAAACATTGTTTTGAAAACAGCCTCCGGTTTTGGAGGTTGTAACGCTTCTTTAATTTTAAAAAAGAGTTGAGTTTTATTACGTCATATTGCCATATTATTGCCAAAACATTCCGGGTAAATGGAGTGGAACTGGTGAGCAACGAAGAGCCGACAACCGAGGCATTCTTAAAAGACATTTATAAAAAACTTCAGATTGAATACCCAAAGTTTTATAAAATGGATTTGCTTTCCAAAACGTCATTCCTGGCCACAGAGGCAATGAAACAGGCTAACCCGGCAATTAGCTCTTATGCTGATGATGAGATAGCCTTGATTTTCTCAAACCGGAATTCAAGCGCGGATACCGATTTAAAATTTCAAAAATCATACCTGGAAGACGCTGCGCCAGGCCCCGCTCTGTTTGTTTATACCCTTCCCAATATTCTAATAGGTGAACTAGCGATCAGAAATAAATGGTATGGCGAAAATCTTTTTATCGTAAACCCGCATTTTGACCCGGATTTTTTTGTGAATTATTGCTCGATATTACGCTCAAAAAACGCAAAAGCCTGTTTATGCGGTTGGGTAAATGTGATTGATGAAACCGAAGTTTTTCTTTTCTTTGTGGAGGAATCAAACCGGAATGGACTTAATCTTAAACTTTCGGCTGAAACCTTGAATAATTTGTATGCAAAATAATATACCTATGAGTGAATTTAATGAAGAACTGAAAAGTCGGATTTTACAACAACTGAATCTGGAGGATGTAAATATTACTGACATAAAAGATGATGATCCTTTGTTTGGGGAAGGTTTGGGCCTGGATTCAATAGATGCCCTTGAGCTGATTGTATTGCTGGATAAATACTATCAGATAAAATTAACAGACCCTGCTCAGGGAAAATCTGTATTTTATTCTGTTAATACAATGGCTGATTATATACAAAAAATGAAAGCCTGATTGTGTTGACAAAAGTTTATGTTACCGGATTAGGTGTGGTTTCAGCCATTGGCCTTAACCTGAACGAAAATTATCAGCGACTAAAAGGGGCTCAAACCGGAATCGGGCACATACAAATACTTCCTTTTAAAAGCAATAACTTAGTGGGTGAAGTTAAACTAAGTGACGATGAATTAATTCAAAAATATCAACTCAAAGGAAATCCCTATTCACGAACTTCCTTATTAGGTATTGCTGCGGTAGTGGAAGCGTGGGGCGACAATAAAATGGATAAAGAAATTGCCACGGGTTTTATTTCTGCAACAACAGTAGGAGGGATGGATAAATCGGAACAGTATTACAGGCAGGTACTGCAATTTAAAAAACCCGATATGAATTTGATTGTTACCCATGATAGTGGAAATACCTCGGAAATCATTGCGCAACATATCGGAATTACCGGTTATATAAATACCATTTCTACCGCTTGTTCATCGGCTGCCAATGCAATCATGCTGGGTGCACGGTTGATCCAGAATCAGAAACTCGACAGAGTGATTGTTGGGGGAACAGATGCCCTTGCCGATTTTACCATGAAAGGTTTCCATTCCCTGATGATCTATGATGCTGAGTGGTGTAAACCTTTCGATGAAAACCGTATGGGATTAAACCTAGGAGAGGGAGCAGCCTTCCTCATTTTGGAAAATGAAAGATCCCTCTCTAAAACAGGGAACGAACCGGTTTGTTGTCTTTCGGGTTGGTATAATTCTGCTGATGCCTACCACCAAACTGCTTCCTCACCCGATGGAAAAGGGGCAACTCTGGCCATGCAACTGGCATTAAAAAAAGCGGGTTTATTGCCCTCGGATATTTCCTATATCAATGCGCATGGAACGGGAACAAAAAACAATGATTTGTCGGAATCAGTAGCTATAAAAAATGTTTTTGGTTCAAGCATTCCACCTTTTAGTTCAACCAAAGCTTTTACCGGACATACCCTTGCCGCAGCCGGTGCTATTGAATCGGTTTTTGCAGCCCTGGCTATAAAAAACAAAGTGCTTCTTCCTAATCTGAATTTTTCTGATCCCATGGCAGAAACACAATTAGTGCCTCAGATACAATTTGAGAAAGTTGATAGAATGACGGCTGTCATGTCAAATTCATTTGGCTTCGGAGGGAATAATACTTCTTTAATCTTCAATAAAATCTAGAGATGTATTTCATAAAAGCCTCATCCGGAATCAGTCATCAGCCTACCTTCGACCATAAAGGATTTTCTAAAACCTTACTGCCTCTTCCCCTTAATTCTACATTGATCCGTCCCGATTATAAGCAATACATTAACGCTGCATTATTACGCCGCATGTCAGAAACATTGCGGATGTCAGTAAGCAGTGCATTGGCTTGTTTGAAAATGGCAAAAGTTGAAGAGGCGGGCGCAATTATTGTAGGTACTGGCCTAGGTTGCTTATTCGACACGGAGAAGTTTTTAAACAATGCCATTACCATACAGAATTCTTTATTGCCTCCAACATCCTTTATACAGTCAACCCATAATACCGTTGCAGGGCAGATTTCATTGATCACAGGAAATCACAATTATAATATGACGCATACGCAAAATACGCTGTCATTTGAAAACGCATTGTTGGATGCCCTGTTATGCTTAGATGAAGGTTTAGAGAATGTCCTTGTGGGTGCTGCTGATGAATATATTGAACAACTCAGTCCAATTGCCGCTCAGCTTGGTAAAGGGGATCTCCATCTCACTTCGGGTACATCCTTTTTTGTTATGTCTAAGAATAAAACGGTTGATTCAATAGCTCAAATCAAAGAAGTGAATATTTTTGCGCTGAGTACTTCGATTCATGAAGATATTCTTGAATTTCTGGGTTCAAGCGGCCTGGATAAAAAACAGATTGATCTGGTTCTGTTTTCAAGTTTTCAAGAGACCCCTGCCCATGACCTGGAACTTATTTTTGAAAAAGATAAGTTGATTGACTATCAGAAATATGCTGGTGTTTATGCCACTAATTCGGCATTTGGCCTGCACCTGGCGGTAGATATCCTGGAAAGTAAAGGAATGGGATTGGGTGATTTTCTTTTTCCTTCTAAAACGATCAGAAATATATTAATTTGCAATAACCTGAATCCCAAAAATATTGGGTTAACCCTGGTATCATCCTGTGTGGCATAAAATTAATCTTCTGGTTTCAACTTGCCTGATCCTTGTAATGCTGTTTTTTATAATTCAGCATCCGGGTTTAATTTTAGGTATTTGGCTGGTATTGCTTTTCTCTTTATCTATTACAGCCTTCGGCTCCTATTATATTCAGTTAAATTACTTCCTGAATTCAGTTCATAAAGGTAAACCCATAGGCATTGCGTTAACTTTCGACGATGGTCCTGATCCTGAAATCACACCGGCCATTTTAGAAATATTAAAAGAATATCAGGTAAAAGCTACCTTTTTCATTATAGGTAAAAAGGCCGAACAATATCCTGAATTGCTCAAATCGATGGAGCGGGATGGGCATACGCTTGCCAATCATTCCTATTCACACAGTAACTGGATAGGATTTTTTTCAGGCCAAAAATTAGCTGCTGATATAAACCGTTGTTCCGGTGTGATTAAGAATCTTACCGGGAAAACGCCCTTATTTTTGAGGCCACCTTTTGGGGTAACCAATCCAAAATATGCGGCGGTATTAAAGGAATTGGGTTTGAATTCGATTGGCTGGACAATTCGAAGTTTTGATACCACCATTTCAAATAGAAACCGCTTGATCAATAGAATTACCCGTCGATTAAAATCTGGCTCAATCCTATTGCTTCACGATAATCAGAAAATCACTTTGAATGCACTTCCCGATGTTCTGAAATATTGTAAGACCATTGATCTGAATATTGTTAATTTGACTGAGTTAATTGAAAAGGAACCTTATGCGGGAAATTAGTTTATTTCTTGGTCTTTTTGTTTTTGCCCTGAACCCAATCCATGGTCAGGGTCTGATACCTATGCAAAATCCGGCTGAATTTCTGGATAAATTAAAACAAACTTCCAACAGCACACAAACCCTGCAAGCCGATTTTACCGAAGAAAAAATACTCTCCTATCTGAAGGAACCCCAAAAATCAACAGGGGTTTTTTATTATAAAAAGGAAAATAGACTCAGGTGGGAAAAGACAAAACCTGCACCTTATATTTTGATCATCAACGGAGACCATATCAGGCTAAAAGAAAATGGAAAAGAAGTTGATGTTTCTTCATTTAACCAGGTAATGGGTAGAATTAAAGACCTGATGGTGACCCTTATAAATGGGGATTTTCATAAGAGCAAAGCCTTTACACCCAATTATTATTCCGACTCAAAATATTATGTGGTAAAGCTCATACCCAAAAACAAACGACTAGCCAAAGTTTTCGACTCTATTCAACTTATATTTTATAAGGATACCATGCGCTTGAAAGAACTCACATTTTTTGAGAAATCAGGAGATAAAAGCGTGATGAGTTTTTTTAATGATAAAGTAAATGAGAATATAAATAATAAACTTTTTACGGACTTTTAACCAATGCTGATTAACGATTTTTTTGAAATATTAGAAAGCAATAACGATACCCTCAGTACTGTTGTTAAGGTTAAACTTAATCCGCAACATGCAATTTTTGCTGGGCATTTTCCCGACAATCCGGTTACTCCGGGTGTGGTACTTATTCAAATGGTAAAGGAGGTTTTGGAAGACGTCTTAAGTAAAAAGCTTAAACTGCTTTCAATGGCGAGATGTAAATTTCTAAAAGTTCTGGACCCACGCGAAACGCCTGAATTCATAATCAAACTTGAAATCAAAGAGGAAGGTGCTTTGATGAAGGTAAATGCAAGTGGCGGGGAAGGCGAGCAGCTATTTTTTAAATTAAGTGCAGTATATCAATGATGGAATTAGCGCAAATAAAAGCATGTGTTTTAATCCCTACTTATAACAACGAAAGAACGCTTTCAGGGGTTATTGAAGGTGTTTTAGCGTTTAGCAGCAGCAATGATATCATTGTAATTAATGATGGATCAACCGACAGCACCTCACAAATCTTAGCCTCATTTGAGGATAAAATTATTGTACTGGGCATTAAAAAAAACACCGGCAAAGGGTTTGCCATTCGCCGAGGTTTTAAGGAGGCCATTAGCAGAGGTTTTGATTATGCCATAACCATTGATTCCGATGGGCAGCATTTCCCGGAAGACATTCCGCAATTGATCCAGGCAGCCTTAGATAACCCGGGAGCCTTGATCATGGGTTCCAGAAACATGACACAGCAAGGGGTTCCCGGAAAGAGTTCATTTGGAAATAAATTTTCAAATTTCTGGTACTGGGTAGAAACCGGAATAACATTACCGGACACACAAACCGGCTTTCGTTTGTATCCGCTTGAACCCATCAAAACGATGCGGCTTTTTACGCTCAAGTTTGAAACCGAAATTGAAGTGATAGTGAAACTTGCCTGGAGTAATGTAAAAGTGATCCCGGTGGAGGTAAAAGTGTTATATGACAGGGAGCAAAGGGTTTCTCACTTCAGGCCGTTCCGCGATTTTACGCGGATAAGCATCTTAAACACTTACCTGGTTACACTATCGCTCCTGTTTTATTTGCCCAAACGTTTGCTGTTAAAAGTTTATCAAAAAGGTTTTTTAAATTTATTAAAGGAGCAATTAACCGACACGGGAGAATCTAATTTAATAAAAGCAATGTCGGTGGGTTTCGGCGTATTTATGGGTATATTTCCTATTTGGGGGTTCCAGTTAATGGTAGGTATTCCTTTGTCTTTTTTATTTCGCTTAAATAAGGTTTTATTTTTGGTGGCTGCCAATATCAGCATACCGCCATTCATTCCGCCGATTATTTTTTTCAGCTATTACCTCGGGGGCTTTTTTGTTGAGAAGAGAATTCAGTTTGAGGGATTTTCAAACCTTAACCTCCAGGGGATTCATATTAATATGTTGCAGTATTTAATTGGTGCAGTAATATTATCAATCCTCTCCGGCCTAACAGCCTTCCTTATTTCTTTTGCATGGTTTTCAAAACGCAGGTAGCTTTTCTTGCCACCAAGGCGCGAAGCCGCAAAGCTTTTGTTTCTTAGTTTCTTTGTAGCCCAAAAACAGAATTGCTACAAAGAAACTAAGAAACAAAGGGGAACAAATTTAATTAAAACATATCAATGTATAAGGAAATGAAAAATAATTGTGAACTCATTTGCATTCTATATACTAATCAATATATTTGACTTGTATCAAAACCATATTATTTTAACTGATTTTTAAATTAGGAAAATGGTCAAAAAGAGATAATAATTTTTTATTTGTGATGAAAAAAATAACCTTTAAATCAATCCTATTCACCCTCATCTTATCTTATCAAATTAATGAAGTTTTAGCACAAGGCTCATACCTTACATTTGGTATTGGTTATGGAACAAAAATGGGTTCTGGGACATTTTATAACAGTGTTAGCGGTGTAAACATCAGAACAATCGAAAAGGTTGATTATTCATTAGGAAAAGGAATGAATGCAGGCCTGGTTGTTGGGAAAATGTTCAATAAAAATATTGGCGTTGAAATCGGGGTTTCGTACTTATTTGGTGGTCATCTTGAGCTCAGTCATAACGAATATGATACGATTACCAAATTAATATATAATTCTAGACTTGATTATACATCTCGTATGCTTAAGTTCAATCCCTCAATTATTATAGCTACTGATAATGAAAAAACAAATCTGTATGTAAAGTTTGGCCTTATATTTGGCTTAGGTTCAATTATTATTGAAGAAAATGATTGGACCAAAAATAACACTATGAGTTATATCACAAAATACAATGGAGGTATGGCTTTTGGAACAAATGCATCAATTGGGTTATTACATAAATTAAGCAGATATACATCATTCTATACCGAGATAAGTATAGCTAATGTTTCTTATGCACCAACTAAAGGTGAAGTAACCTCATTTATACTAAACGGAGTTGATAGACTTGGCAGTTTGTCCATGTATGACAAGCAAATTAAGTTTGTAGATACCTTCTCTTATAATCCTAATGCAAAACCAATGTATTACGAGCCACAGACAGCACTGAAACAAAAATATCCTTTTGGTTCAATTTGTTTTTCAATAGGGATAAGGCATAATTTTTATTGGTAGTATTTTTTTCTTTAAAATTAATAAGGAGTTAAACCTGCTGAAAATCTCTTATCTGATCCAATCGATTAATTCAATATTCTACACAAGCCGCAACCCAAAAAGAAAACTTATTGTCAGGAAGAGGTGCAAATTATTTCGTTTCTTCGTTTCTTTGTAGCCCAAAAACAGTATTGCTACAAAGAAACTAAGAAACAAAGTTGAAAGTTTGCACTATTCAAATTTGATTTTTACAAAACGGTCGCGGCCCCGGTCTTCCGTATAGAGCACAATTTCATTATTGCCCGAAGGCACAAAGATCTCGCAACTGGAAGGAGGAACAAACTGTGGGTTACGCTCCTGGATAGGGGCAAAACAATATTTTTCGTTTTCAAAAACCAGGTCGTTTTTTACTTCTCCGTTCGTGGTAGAAATAGTTGAAACAATAAAATTACTGCCATGAATTCCGCTCACACTTTTTAAATCTCTTGGATCAAAACTGCGTTCCTCATACAACCTCATGTTCTTTGGATGGTCATTTCTGAACACGAATATATTGGAGCCATTGGTTACTGCAATGTATTGTTTGAAAACGTGTGCATAAGGCATTCTCATTACATTTCTTAACGGTGCATTGCTGATCCATTCAAAATCGCCTTTCGCATTTAATTTGGCTACAATAATATCCATGTATTCATATGCCCAATAACTGGTAGAAACCCCATTGGGATTATAGTTATAAACATATTGCTCATTGTATTGCTCACCAATGTAATAAACATCAGAACCAATCGGGATAATATAATCCAATTTGTATTTAAAATACCTCGATCTTCTTACACTGGATTCAAGATCGGTCAATAACTTAGGACTGAATATTTTGATGGCTTTAGTGGAAACCGATTTGCTTGCCAGGTTCACGGTAAATGAAAAAATACCGCAATTAACCAGGTCTCTTCCCCTTCTTTCCACGATGTCTTTTAAAAAGCCACCGATTACAATTTCATTATTCTGGGTTTTTGAGAATTCAATATCGTTTACCAGATAATTATCATCGAAAGGTAAATTTACTCTTTCTTCATCAAATTTATTGGCATCAATGATGGATAGATACAAAGAATATTTGTAATCTCTCCCTTTGGTCTTTTCAGCCTCTTCCAGATAACTAAAATAAAGATTATCATTTTCATCCAGCATTAATCCCAGAAAACCATATGGGTCAGAGTCGCCACCGAAGCCGAAGAAAGAGTAGCCGAAACTGGATTTATTGCTATTGAATAATTTTTTCTTAACGGTTTTGGTCCAGATGAGATTTAAATTAGCTTTCGCATCCAGCAATATAAAATCAGTTTTATAAATGCTTGCTTTTTCGGGTTTATGACAGGCCTTTACAAGAAACTTATCTTTTGTAGCATTCAGGTAAATTTCAAAATCAATAAATTCATAATGATCAGATGAAAGGGTTACGATGCTTTTTGGCGAAGCTGAAACTATGCCCTGAGAAGAAATTGTTTGATAAGACAATTCCATTTGGTCCAGGTTTTTATCATAATGTCTTCTGAAGATATATACATTACCATTAGCATATTCAATTCCTTCCACAAAATAATCATCTTCATCCTCCAGATTTACCTGCTTCGAAAAAATGAGTTTCATGGTTTTTGAATCATACTTTTCAATATTATAATCGGTACCTCTGCCTTTCCATCTCACCCGGTAACAATAATAGCTGTTGTCATCACCCGGAATCATCCGGTTCATTGTATTGTCACGGTCGTTTTCAAGCATGGGGCCATAAGTTACCTGCACCTGAGCGTTGGAAACAATAAAGCCAAACATAAAAAAGCAAAGAATTAATTTTGATTTCATGGTTTTGATATTTTATGCAATAAAATGATTTTTAGTAGGAATAAAAATGATTTGGATTTTGAATAGTATTTTTTTGTCAGGCAACTGTTTTTTTAACCACAGAGCTCACTGAGAAAATAAGCTCGGGCACTAAACCCTCAGAGCCCTCCATGTGCCTTTCCCTCAGTGCGCTCTGTGGTTAGGGGAAATAAAATTTAAAAAATGTTCAATTGGAGCGTGCAGAATTTATGTTATTAATCTATGTCAGGATAAAACAAATATTGAGAAATATTTTGGTGATGCCGGTTTAATACTAATATTCATGAATTTTCCCCTTAGTTTTGATCCGAATGAAACGCTTTAAAAAAATTGCATTTTGGTTCAGTGGAATCCTGATTCTGTTGTTACTGATTTTTGTTTTGATGATCCGTATTCCAAAACCCAATGTGGATCCACGAATCTTACCTCAAAGTTATACCCGAATTCAACTGGGTACAAACCATTATGCGGTAAATAATTGCTGGCTCAAAAAAAACAGATATGGGGTTTGGGAAATGTACCTGGAAGGGGATGCCTTCGAAAGAGGCGTGATCTATGGTGTTCTGGCCAAAGAACTCATCGAAAAGCAGGAATCGTATTTTGTGAACCAGATTGATGAACTTATTCCCAACCACTTTTATCAGCAGTTTCTCAAATATTTAGTTGCATGGTTTAACAAAGATATTTATAAGCACATACCGGAAGAAAACCTGAAAGAGATTTATGGAATATCGCTCTCTTTTTCTGATCGCTACGATTATATCGGGCCAAAATATTACCGCATCTTAAACTACCATGCTGCCCATGATATTGGCCATGCACTCAATGATTATCACTTGGTGGGTTGTACTTCTTTTTCGGTGAATAAAGAATTTTCGGAAGATAGCTCCCTGCTCATTGCCCGCAACTTTGATTTCTATATGGGTGATGATTTCGCCAAAGAAAAACTCATTGTTTTTATGAATCCCAAAGAGGGTTATAAATTCGCTTCCTATTCGTGGGCAGGCTTAACGGGTGTGGTGTCCGGGATGAACGAAATGGGTTTATCTGTCACCATTAATGCCTCCAAATCTGATATTCCTTTTGGTTCAAAAGACCCTATTTCATTGTTGGTAAGAGAAATATTGCAATATGCCAAAAACATTGAGGAGGCTGTTCAAATTGCCAAAAAAAGGCAGACTTTTGTCTCCGAATCCTTGTTAATAGGTTCAGCCAATGATCATAAAAGTATCCTCATTGAGAAATCACCGGCTAAATGGGATGTGTTTGAATCAGCACAAAATTTTATCATTTGTGCCAACCATTATCAGGGAATAGCTTTTAGGGATGATTCGGTAAACCTCGATAATATCAGAAAAAGCGATAGCAGGTTCAGGTGGGATCGGATGAATGAATTGATTTTAAAGAATAAACCCATTAACCCCCAATTGGCAGTTGATATATTAAGAAACAAAGAAGGGTTGGGAGGTAAAAATATTGGGTATGGAAATCCGAAATCCCTTAATCAGTTAATTGCCCACCATGGAATTGTATTCAAACCCGAACAAAGAAAAATGTGGGTCAGTTCTTCCACCTACCAGTTGGGAGAATTTATCTGTTATGATTTGAATCGGGTTTTTCATAAAGATTCTGTTTATTTGCTGATAAGTTTAAACATCAAGGCGGATACCTTTTTAAACACGGAGGCTTTTCTAAAGTATGAATCCTTTAAACGTACACGACAACAGATATCAAAGTTTGTGATGTTTGGTATCTACTGTCATTTGGATGAGAGTGAGATTGCTGAGTTTATTGGAAATAATCCGGATTCATATATTCCCTATCTGGTTTTAGGCGATTATTTTAAAAAACTGAAAGGGTATCCAAAAGCGATAAATTTTTATCAGGAATCATTAAATCATACCATCGGATCTCTGGATGAAATGAACAGAATCAATGAAAGTATTTTAGCATGTAAGAAGGAGATGCAGGAATGAATCAGGTTGAACCAATCGACTTTTTGCCTGTAGAAAAAATCAGAGTTATTCAGGAAAACAAGTTTGCTCAGTTAATGGAATACCTGGCAATTCATTCAGAATATTATAAACGGATATTCATGAAGAAGGGAATAAATCCACATGAAATAAAATTAGCGGATTTGTCAAAATTGCCTTTCACCACCAAGGATGATCTGGCCGCAAATAATGATGATTTTTTGTGTATAGATAAAAGTAAAATTGCTGATTATGTAACTACTTCTGGCACCTTAAGCGATCCTGTAACCTTTTATTTGAGTTCTAATGATTTGGAACGTCTGGCCATGAATGAAGCCGAATCCTTGCAATGTGCAGGCGGAACGGCAACAGACATTTATCAGCTAACAACCACACTGGATAAACAGTTTATGGCAGGCTTGGCATATTATCTGGGTGCCCGAAAATTGGGAGCAGGTGTTATCCGGATGGGTCCGGGAACCCCTTATGCCCAGTGGGAGGCCATAAAAAGATATTCACCCACCATTCTGATTGCGGTTCCATCTTTTATTCCCAAATTAATTTCCTATGCACATGCGCATGGGATTGATTTAAAAACCACCGGAATCCATTCGGCAGTATGTATTGGGGAACCCATCAGAAATACGGATTTTTCATTGAATGCCTTAGGAAAGAGAATCGTTGCAGATTGGGATATTAAACTGTATTCCACCTACGCATCAACCGAAATGGGTGCAGCTTTTACTGAATGTGAAATGGGAATGGGTGGACATAATCGTGCAGATCTTTTGATTCTGGAAGTAGTGGATGAAATTGGGAATCCGGTAAAAAATGGTGATTTAGGTGAAGTGGTAATAACTACCCTTGGCGTAGAAGGTATGCCCTTGTTGAGGTTCAAAACAGGTGATTTATGCCATGTATATTATCAACCCTGTGCTTGTGGAAGAAGTACTACCCGTTTAGGTCCGGTAGTAGGCAGAAAACAACAAATGATAAAATATAAGGGGACAACGCTTTTTCCACCTGCAATTTTTGATGTGCTGGATAAGGTGCCGGAGATTGAAATTTATCAGGTTGAAATCTCCAAAAATGAATTTGAGAATGATGAGATTACCATCTTGTTATATGATGAAATATTTAGTTCTGTTTTTGTGCAAAACCTGGACGCCCTATTCAAATCAAGGCTTAGGGTCACACCAAAGTACCGGTTTATCAGTAAAATAGAATTGAATGCTAAAGTTTTTAGACTCGATAAAAGGAAATCTGAGAAAATAATTTACATTTGAAACCACAAGATAAAACAACAAAAAATATGAAAAAACTTATTACACTGATTGGAATTGCTTTAATGTCAACATTTGCATTACAAGCACAAAAAATTACGGTAACTTCCGGTGAAGCAAGTGCCATAAAAGGAGGTGCAAAGGGTATGTTGGTCATGTATGACTATTCAAGCATGGCAGTTGGAGATTACAGTAATGAAAAAGATTATGTGGATCAAAAAGTTGCCGATTATAATGAAAAGGAAAACCGTAAGGGAGATAAATGGTTAAAAGCATGGGAGGGAGCAAGAAAATCAAAATATCAGCCAAAATTTGAAGAGCTATTCAATAAAGTAGGTTCTAAAAAGGACATTACTATTTCTAAAAATTCTAAAAAGCCAAAATTTATTTTAGTGGTGAAAACTGTTTTTACAGAACCCGGTTTTAATATTGTGATCATGAAAAGACCAGCTTTTGTGAGTTTTGAATTTGTGCTGAAGAATGTTGCTGACAGCAGTATTGTTGCTGAATTTGCCTTAGAAAAAGTTAGGGGTTTGCAGGCCGCAGGTGCTGATTGGGATTCAGGCCCACGGATTGCAGAATCTTATGCCAAAGCAGGAAAAATATTTGGGAAATACCTTGCAAAAAACGTTAAATAATTTTTGACTCATCTTTATAGAAAATTCAAATCAGCTTATTTTGTTATAAAAAGTCTTTCAGTATTTAAATAAATATTGAAAGACTTTTTCTTTTAGGAATATTAAAATTTTCCTTGAAATTCAATAATGATTCAAAACCAATTCGAAACAAAATATATTTAAAATGTCAACAAAACTTAACGCACTCGAGGCAATTTACGAAGCTCAAAGACTGGCTTTTGGCCCTATCTATTTTCAGGCTATCCTCTCCTTAAAAAAACTGGGCATTTTGGAGCTTGTTTCAAAGCACAGAAAGGGAATACAGATAGCAGAAATATGCAAACAACTAAACTACAGTGATTATGGGGTCAGGGTATTGCTTGAAGCCGCTGAGAGCGCCAATGTGGTTGAATTTCTGGATAAAGAAACCGTTACCCTTACCATGACCGGCGTTTTTATTAATATGGATAAAATGACCGAAGTAAACTTTAATTTTGTTGAAGATATTTGTTATCGCGGTGCTCAATATACCAAAGAATCCATTCTGGAAGGAAAACCGGCCGGATTGAAAACTTTGGGCAATTGGGATACCGTTTATCAGGGCTTATCTGAGCTAAATCCGGAACAAAAAAAATCCTGGTTTGAATTCGATCATTTTTATTCCGACAATGCTTTTCCTGCAGCATTGGAAATTGTTTTTAAAGACCATCCAAAATACATTTTTGATATTGGGGGCAACACTGGTAAATGGTCATTTGCATGCTGCAACCACGATCCGCAGGTAAATGTGAAAATATTGGATTTACCTGTTCAGATCAAGGTGGCAAAAGCCAATGCAGTGCAGCAGGGACTAAGCAACCGGATTGATTATCACCCAATTAATTTATTAGATGAAAGCATGAAGATTCCAAAAGGTGCCGATGCCGTGTGGATGAGTCAGTTTTTAGATTGCTTTTCGGAATCAGAAATTGTTGCCATACTCAAAAATGTGGCTCAGGCGGCCGATTCTCATACAAATATTTTTATCCTTGAAACCTTCATTGATAATCAGAAATTCCCTGCCGCTAAATACTGCCTTACTGCCACTTCATTATATTTTACTTTCATCGCCAATGGCAATAGCAAAATGTATTCAGAAGGGGTAATGACCGACCTGGTGAACAAAGCGGGTTTAAAGGTAATAGAAACTTTCCCGCTCATAGGAGATAGTTACCATACCATATTGAAATGCAAGTTGGCTTAGGTCCTGTAAATTGTCTTTTAAAAGAGGATCAGATCTTACCGCTTTTCTTAAGCCATAGATAGAAAAAAACAATACTCAGGATAAAAAACATATAGGCCTTTCCCTTTGTAAAATCTTCAAAAAATCCAATCCAAAAACCAACAATTAATGCAGTAATCGAAAGAATTAACCAATTCCGAACGATCCATTTATCCATTATTCTTTTAGATTAATAATGCCGGTAATATTTAATACTTTAAAGCGCGTAAATTCAGTATTTGATTCCAATCCGGTACCCAGAATAATCCGGTCGGGTGAAATTATTTTTACAAATTTATCAGAATAAATACGGTCTGTTTGCTCATTCCAGATTAATTCTTCGGTGCTGAGCGAATCTCCTTTGTTATTAATCACATGCACATCATTGCGGGCAGTAATAGTTCTTGAGCGTTCATCTCTTTTAGCGTACTTACTCTTCAGGTAACTGTTTATCCTTCCGTCGTTATTATAAAAATATGCAGTAATTCCTTGTTTCATTTCTGTTTCAAGCATAAGTTCACTGCTGTATCTTTCAAGTAAAGGAGCAAACAAACGAGCTTTCAGATATCCGCTATCCGAATAGCTGATACTAATATTGGTTCCGCGCTCAATGGCAATTTTTTTTGAATCAGCAGATACCTTTATTTTTTCTACATCATTAGAACCACAGGAAGCCAGAACAGTAAACAAAATGGTAAAAGCAAAAAAATAAATTTTGTTAATCATAACGGTATCTGTGGAACCATTTATCGGTAAAACTAATACCAACAATAAATCTGAAATAGTTTTCCTGAACCAAACCATTTTGGGCCGTTCCTCGTGTCAGATATTCAAAACCCAAATTCAGTTTAGAGCGGCTTTTTGTTAAAGGGATTCCAAGTCCAAACGTTATCGCCTGAATATCGATACCTGTTTTGTTAATGGATATATTACTTTGTTCATACCGGTATCCAATACGATATTCCAATCGATATAAAATGTTTTTTTGATTTCGATAGTCAGGAATAATACTTCCGCCAAGCCCTATTCCCCAGCTGTCTCTCAATGAATCATTGACTCCGAAATTTTTAAAATCACTCCAGTTGGTACCTTTTAAATCTCCTGCAAAATTCCATTTCTCTTTCTCCCCAACGCTAAATCCAAGCTTCCAGCCAAGCGGAAAATTTGCCGTTCCCTTTAAGTTTTCGTTATTGAAAACGGTATCTTTAATGCCAATGCCACTTCCAATTGGCAGGGTCCTGAGAATATAGCTTTGATCAACGTCTAATATACTTGCCGGAGTTAGGGTAGCGCCAATTGCCCATTCGTATTCATGTGTTTTCAATTTGCCAAAATTAAAAGTATCATGCAATTGAATCCCAATATCGTACGACCAACCCCTTAAATAGCTCACTTTGTCTTCATTTAAATTAAACATTTTGTACTGAGCCGGAATTAATAACTGATTGGTATTTTTTATTTGACCAAAAATGTAGTTTGCATTCATTCCTACAGAAACGGTACGGTATAACCTCATTCCGTATCCAAGGTAAAACATAGACAAACCCCCTCTGCCTGAATAATTATTAGTTGCAGGAATATTAATGGGAAGGCTATTACCGGTATCCCCTGAGATTAAATTGGAAGAACTGATATTATAACCTACTCCTGAAAAAGGGGAAGTTCCAAAAGAAGCTCCTATCCCTCTTTTTGCCGAAAGCGGAAAAGCAAAATTGATATAAGAAATCCAGGCATTGTTCACCCCACTAATATTGGCGGCTCCTTCAAAATTCGCATTGCTGTATACTGCACCGGCTTCAATATTTGTAAAAGTTAAGTTACTATAAGATGCCGGATTTAGCGTATTAATATGAAAAGGACTCCTTTTCCCCTGAGTGGTTTGACCCAAGGTATAATTGCAGGCATTTCCCTTAAAAAGAATATCTCCCACCCCGATAATTGAATAGGGTGATTTAGTAATATTTTGTGAATAAAGCTGAGAAAAGAAGCTAAACCCAATTATAAAACCTAGAATAAGTAGCTCTTTTGCTTTAATAAACATTGATAGTCAAAATTTTAATTAATCCGTACAATAATAAGTGCTCGTGCACAAAGATGCTGTTTTTAAAGGGTTTTGCCAATAGGGTAGCATCTCCTCCACTGATTAATACATTTAAATGGGGAAATTCTTTTTCGTATTCGTTTTTAAAATACTGAATCTCACCAATCAAACCAAAATAGGCACCCGAAAGCATACAATTCTCAGTATCCTTACCCAAAATGTGCGCTGGATTTTTCCATTTGGGAAAAGGGAGTTTACCGGTAAATTTATTCATGGCTTTTAATCGCATTTGTAAGCCAGGTGTGATATTTCCCCCCAAATACGCTCCATTACTATTTAAAATATCATAGGTAACACAGGTTCCGGCATCAATGATCAGGCAATTCTTGTCCGGGAAAAAATGCTGTGCTCCAGCAACCATAGCTATCCGGTCAACCCCCAGGCTCAGTTTGCTTTTGTAGAAATTTTTGAAAGGAAGCTTTACGCTGGAGTTGAGGGTAAAGATAGGAATATTCCCTGGGATGAGTTTCATTACACTATCATCACCTGAAACATTACTGATAATCAGCCTTTCAATTTCAAACGCATCAAAAATAGCACAGATTTCTTCCTTATCCTCATTCAGAATTTCAAACTTTTTGAGTAGTGTTAGGTTTGAAAAAACCCCTGCTTTTATCTTTGTGTTTCCAATGTCTACAGCCAATATTTTCATTCAGTAGGGTTGTGGCGTTTTTCGGTGTTTTATTAACTACGGAATAAGATCTACAAATGTTACTTCTCTATTCGCAAAACTTTTTACTTCATCCTCAATCAGCAAATGTAACTTTCCCAGCCTATCTAATCCCAGAATTTGTGCGGTGACTTCTTTACCGTTTAAAATAAATTTAGCCATTTCCCCTTTTCCGTATAAATTCTGGTGGTATAAATCCCATAATATGGGCCATTGTTTTTGCCTGAGGAGCAAGTAAAAATGATCCAGATTTTTGCATAGAATTTTTCTTGCTTCATTTACATTAAATTGCTTTTCAGCTAATTGACATAAAGATTTTGCTTTGTTATTTTTAAAATATACCTGGTTTATATTCAACCCAATTCCAATAATTGAGAATTTGATTTTGCTCCCCTGCAAAACATTTTCGATTAGAATTCCCGCAATTTTATGATGTTGGGCATAGATATCATTGGGCCATTTTATAAAACTTTTGCAACCCGAAATCTCGGTTATTGTTTCTTTCAATGCCAGGCTCACACAAATATTTAACCACAATTGTTCCTCCGCCTGCAAAAAAGTGGGCTTCAATAAAACGCTCATTAACAGGTTTTTGCCAGATTCCGACTCCCAGTTGGCCTCTTGCTGGCCTCTGCCCGAAGATTGAAATGAAGTGTACAAAACACTGCCTTCCGCCAAAGCTTCATTGGCAAAAAGTAGTTTCAGTGAATCATTGGTGGAAGAGGTTTCTGATAAAAAAACAGTGTGACTTCCGATAAGAGTTTGATTGAGTGCCAATAAAAAAAGCTTATTTTGCGACAAATTTACTCCTTGAATCTACATGGCAAAATTACCAGCAAAAAAAGTTGAAAAAAAAGAGACTGTAAAGAAAACGGTCGTTACCAAATCTCCGGCCAAAAAAGTTGCCGGAAAAAAAGTGACTGAAAAGAAAAGAATCATTAAAAAACCACTTGAGCCCAAAAAAGTTGCTCCTAAAAAAGTAGCTGTCAGGAAAACTAAAGAAATAAAAACGACAGAACCGGCTTTATTGCTGGCACTTACAGTTGCCCAGGGCATGTTTGAGAAAAAGGCGGAAAATATCCGGATTTTGGACATGAGAAAGATTCCAGGTGCTTCTTCCGATTTTTTTGTAATTTCTCATGCCATCAGTGATAAGCAGGTTGATGCCATTGCCAAAAGCGTAGAAGAAGAAGTGAAGAAAAATTTGAATGAAAACCCACTGCACCGCGAAGGCTACGAAAATATGGAATGGATATTATTAGATTACTTTAATGTAGTTGCTCATATTTTCCAGGAAGAAAAGCGCGATTTTTATGGGATTGAGCAACTTTGGGGCGATTCTGAGAATATTGAGTTCAAAGGAAAATAAAGCAATTTCGGAAAAATAATTATTTTAGCTGACGCATCAATAAGGAATTAATGAAAAAAATCTTACTCTTATTGCCTTTATTAGGTTTGTTGAATCCTGTTTTTGCCCAGGATCCCGAAAAGAAATCAGACGATGGAGAATTCTCCGGAAACTTTCAAACCACCAATCAGTTTTATTTAAAAGACAGCAGCATAGGTGCCACTTCAACCCAATACCAGAAGGAACTGTCAAGCACAGATGCCTGGTTATTGTTAAATTACAAATACAAAGGCTACACATTTTCGGCCCGATTCGATTTATTTAATAACTCACCCCTTTTAAGTCCAAATGAAGCATATACCAAAAGCGGCATAGCCATCTGGTCGATCAGCAAAGACATTAATCGCTTAAATATTACGGTCGGTTATTTCTATGACCAGTTTGCAAGCGGGATGGTTTTCAGGGCTTATGAAGATAGAAATCTTGGGCTCGATTTTGGTATTCAGGGGGTTCGGTTACGCTGGCAACCTACTGATAATACAACCATAAAGGCATTTACCGGCCTTCAAAAAAACAGGTTTGAGCTACGTCCAATGGTGATAAAAGGCTTTAATGCCGAACATCATTTTGATCTGTCGGAGAATTTTAGCATGGAACCTGGAGCAAGTATCGTAAACCGTACCATCGACAAAGAAACCATGGATGCGATGGCTTCTGATATCAATAATTATGATTTGGAAAACCGGTTTTTACCCAAATACAACGTTTTTGTATATAATGTTTACAATACACTGCGCTATAAAAATATAGCATGGTATGCGGAGGCTGCGCAAAAAACCGAAGAAGCCGTTGTCAATCCTGCTACTAACAGGATGGAATTACAAGCCGGAAAAGTATATTTAACCAGCTTATCCTATTCAACCAAGGGTTTAGGGATCAATGTGCAATACAGGTATATTGATAAGTTTTCTTTACGAACCTCTCCTAAGGAAAATCTGAATAATGGAATGATTGCTTATCTGCCAAGTGTTACCCGGCAAAATGTTTACCGTTTATTGGCGCGTTACAATGCATTTACACAAGAGTTTGGTGAAAATGGATTGCAATTCGAACTCAGCTACAAGCCTAAGGCACTCAAAAAACATCAAACCCAATTTAATTTTAATACCTCGCTGGCTACGGGAAAAGGCACCTTTAAAGGAAATACGATTAATCCCTTAAACACCAATGCAGATACCGCCCGTTATTACCGTGAATTTTACTTTGAGTTTCAACATAAATTCAACAAGAAATTTAAGCTGTTATTAGGTTATCAGAATATCAATTATAACCAAAAACTATATGAGGTAAAACCGGGTGTTCCTTATGTTATTGCAAACACTATTTTTGGAGAGGCTACCTATAAATTAACACCTGAGAAATCGCTTCGGATTGAATCACAATACCTATCCACTTCGCAGGATTTAGGTAGTTTTGTAAACGGTTTAATAGAGTTCAATATGGCACCTCATTATTCGTTTAGTTTTGGTGACATGGTTAATGTGAAACCGGGTTTTAGAAATAAACCGGCTGCAGGCGAAACCTTTAAGTTGGTGCACTACTGGAATTTTTTTATGGCCTATACACATAGCAATACCCGTTTTACCGGAGGTTATATCCGGCAGGTGGAAGGCGTAAATTGTACCGGTGGGGTTTGCAGGGTGGAACCTGCATTTAGTGGATTTAGAATTACATTAACTACAAATTTTTAAAGATATGAAACAGATTCAAAATTTGGGTATTGAAATCCTGTTACTTACCCTTTTTATCATAAGTTCCTGCAAAGAAACACCTCCTTATATTAATCTGAAACCTTCTAATGCTTCGGTTGATACCACTTATGTATCCATACCTGCGCCTACTCCCGAACAAAAAAATGTAGTGATTGAAGAATTTACAGGAGTTCGCTGTCCAAATTGTCCGAAAGCACAACTGGAGGCAACAAAAATTTCTGATAATAATCCGGGAAGAATAAATATTATTACCGCTCATCCTTTGAATGAGTACAACTCGCTGACAACTCCTTTTGGCTCTGGTGAGCCGCATCCAAGTAAATACGATTTCAGAACAGATGCCGGGGCTCAGATTTTTAATATGACGGGTAAAGAATCTGGGTCATTGCCTATTGGAAATGTGAACCGAAAATTGCATTCAGGAGAGACTCGCTTTAATATTAGTTTTGATAAATGGTCGGCTGCGGTAACAACAGAACTGGCACTTCCAACACCGGTAAATATTAATGTGAATGCCAATAATACAGGCGATTCCATTTCAATTGAATGTACGCTTAAATATACCGAATCGGTATTGGATTCTCATTATGTCTCCATTTTTATCATTGAAAGTGGCATGGTTGACGTTCAGGAAAGTACCGATATAAATGGTCTGCCGATTTATGAGGAGAACTATGTTCACCGACATGTATTACGAGCCGTTGTTACCGACTATTTTGGCGATTTATTAAAAGCTAAATTAGAGCCCGGAAGAGTTTTCTATAAAAAATACAAATTTAAACGCGATCCGGCTTGGGTTAAAACAAACCTGGATGTAATTGCTTCCGTTCATATGAATACAACCAAAAAATATGTTGTTCATTCAAAGGAAACTCCTGTTAAATAGTCTTTGTTTTCTTGTATTGTTTTTTTGTGCCTGTACCCAACAGGATCAAACAGAATATTTTCAAACCCTCGCAGCCAAACGACTGCAATTGAACGAAAGTTTTTTTGACAGAACCCAGTCCCCACTCGACTCGGCTTCTTTTAAACACTTTACCGGGCTGAAATTTTATCCGGTAAATCCCGGTTATAAGGTAATGGCAGAGCTTGAACCGATTGCAGACACGGGTATTTTTGAGTTATTACACTCGCACCAAATCACCAGGCCGTATAAATTTTTCGCCAAAGCCCATTTCAGTCTAATGGGCAAAAAATACGCATTGATGATTTTGGAACAGGCTGTTAAAAAAGAGGGGAATGAAAATTACTTATTTATACCTTTTACGGATGATACCAATGGAGATCAGACCTATGGAGGAGGAAGATATATTGATTGCGTGAAACCAGGGGAAAACGCACCCCATGGGAATCAGATTGAAATAGATTTCAACCTGGCTTATAACCCTTACTGTGCCTATAACGACAGTTATTTCTGCCCGATTCCGCCTAAAGAAAATGCTTTGCCCTTAAAAGTTGTGGCAGGCATGAAATATGATCCTTCGGAGTTTGGCCGTTAATGATAGAAACTATAAACAATTCGAGCATCAAAAACAAAGGCCTTCTGTATATCGACATTCAGGTTTAACCCAAGCTTAAAATATTTATTCAGTTTATAATAGATTCCCCACCGGTGATAGATTGGACCAACCAATTCACCGGGAATTTTCTTATAAAAATAATACCCGATTTGTTGTGAAAAAATGCACCGGTTAAATAAATATTCATGTCCGATTAAAATACCCCCTAATTTATCACTTATATTTTTACCATAGTAGAGTGCACTGCTATCCATGGCTGTACGCATACCTTTATCTGTTAAGCCTTCTATCCCCAGAGACCACGCATGCAGGGTGCTGCTTCTATAAGCAATTTGAGCCCCTCCACCATAAACCCAAAAACGATCGTAAATACGGGTTGGTAATGATTTAGTGGAACCAAAAATAAGGATATCAAATCGCCATTTTTCTGGGTAAAAATACATTTTTCCAATAGGCTTTTCGGTAGTTTTTATTAAATAATCCACTCCCAATCCTATATTGGGATAATTTGCTCCAAAATTTGGATTCTGGGTGTTTCCATTCGAGAAATGACTATAGGTAGCATCTCCAAATATAGCTATTTTATCACCGAGTTTGATGTGAGCAGATACCCCCAATCCGATATAACCGTTCACATAAGTACTATACACTTTATTCATCGGATTTGAAAATTCGTTATAAGGTTTATCTGCAAAATTGACACCTCCGGCTGCCCGTAACCTTAAGGAAAAATTTTTTCGGTCAATTAGAAAGGGTTCCATAAAATAAGCAAGATTTAATGCATTTCCAATAATAGGATTATGGAATGCAATTCCTTGAATGGTAAACCCGCTATTGTATTTGATGTGATTATAATTATAGGCGGTTTCATCAAGCCGAACCCTGTTAATGTCTATTTGAAATCCGGTGCCTGTAGTACCCGCAATATGTTTTATTTTCTTATCATGGGCCCAAAGCCAGGCATGAAAAGGCTTTACCCCAATCGACCATTCAACTTTTTTTAATTCCTGAGAGAATAAAGTTCTAAATATTAACAATAAACAAAAGATCAAACTTAATCGGCGCATGCTCAGGCTTTTTTCTTTTGAATCCAATAATAAACAGGCACACCGGCCAATACAATTGCCAGACCCGGGTAACTGTAATCGGGTTTATAAATTAAAAGACTCACACAAATAATGCCAGCCATTACAATATATAGAGCAGGAACGATAGGATAAGCAAATACTTTGTACGGACGTGGCAGATCAGGTTGTTTTTTTCTTAAAACAAAAACAGCAGCAACGGTTAAGATGTAGAAAAGTAAAACAGCAAATACTACATAATCCAAAAGATCGCCATAGGAACCACTTAATGTTAAAATACTGGCCCAGATTGCCTGCATGATAAGCGCTTTTTGAGGAGCCTGATTTTTATTTAATTTGGCGGCCTCCTTCAAAAAGAACCCATCTTTGGCCATGGCATAATAAACTCTTGCTCCACTTAATGTTAATCCGTTTATACAGCCAAAAGTAGATACCATTATTAATAGGGCCATCAGAATGGAACCAACTGAACCAAAAACGGTTTGCATCAATAAAGTACCAACCCTGTCAAACTCGGCATTTTTTATGGATTCAATGGGTAAGGCATTAACATAAACCAAATTACTAAATACATATAATAAAGTTACACCGCCTGTGCCCAATAATAAAGAGCGGGGAAGATTTTTCTCAGGGTTCTCAATTTCCCCGGCAGTAAAGGTAATGTTATTCCAGGCATCACTCGAAAAAATGGAACCCACCAATGCCGCTGAAAAAACTCCGATACCCATTTGAGAAAAACCTAAATTGGAAGCATCAAAATGCCAATGTACTTCCTTTGATTGAAACACAAAATAAAATCCGGCAACAATCACAAATAAAAGTGCAATAATTTTACTAAGTGTAAATAAATTTTGTATAAAAGCTCCTTGTTTTACTGCTCTAAAATTACTTAGCGTTAATAACCATACCACTCCAATTCCAATAATCTGAACAGCGCTGATATGTATCTTCCCGAGGCTTATCAAATAATTGTTTTCCGAAATAAATGGAAATAAAACTCCCGAAAATTTAGCAAAAGCCACACCTACGGCAGCTATGGTTCCCGTCTGAATAACAGCGAATAGGGTCCATCCATATAAAAATCCGAATAGCTTTCCATATGCCTCTTTCAGGTAGACATATTGTCCGCCTGCTTTAGGCATAGCTGCGCCAAGTTCAGCATAACTTAATGCAGCCAATAATGTTAAAACCCCTGTTAAAACCCATGCCAGAAGCAAATTTTCAGCATTACCCAAATCCCTGCTCATGCCTGCAGAAACAATAAAAATGCCCGAGCCAATCATGCTCCCCATTACCAACATGGTACAATCCAAAAGGTTTAATTTTTTCTGATTCATTTCCATATTTTCTGAAAGCAAGATAAGCAATTATGCCTTTTTTATTTGGCAGCTAAAAAAGTTTGTTTAAAAATGGAGAGAAATAAGTTTATTCTCAATATATTTGATCGTCATTATAATTTAAATAAAATGAAAAAAATCAGATTCAGTTTCACCAGCAGTTTCACAGTAATTATTTTGGCAGCAAGCCTCTCAACATTTGCTCAAACACCTGTTAGAAAAGTATTACTCGAAGAATTTACAACTGCCTCTTGTGGAAATTGTCCAATGATGTCGAAATATATTAATAACTGGCATCTTGCAAATGCCGGCTCAACCATTTTAATAGCAATTCATGAAGGTTCCGGTCATGACGCGATGAGCAATGCAACAAGCGATGTGATTTTCAGAGCCATGCATGCATCTTATGGTTGGTTTGCTCCTGCTATTATGATAGATAGAGGGATTTATCCCTATATTGATTCTATACCTTACCTGAGTTGTTATAAGGCGTGGGGAAGTGCGCCCAATCCTGGAAATGATACCATTGCTACCCGCTTAATGAATGAACCTGCAAAAGTTGGTGTGGGAATTAATGGCACTTACAATGCTGCAACACGTACAATTGATGTTACTGTAAATGCAAAATTTGTTAGTTCGGTGCCTTCCGGCGATTGGCGTATCAATCTGTTTTTAGTCGAAGACAGTGTGGTAGGATATCCGGGTTTAGGGGCTTTTGTTGGATGGGATCAACATTGTTATGATGCAAATTGGGCTAACACTAATTACCCGGGTATGTTCGACAAGACCTCTATCATCGGGTATCCTCACCGTCACGTGATGCGAAAGGCGATGCTGGGAGATTGGGGGAAACAGGGAGTAATACCTTCAGTTCCTGTTATGGGTACTAATTATAGTTCATCTGTTAGTTTCATTGTGGATACAGCATATAAGCCCAAAAATTTGAGCCTGGTTGCTTTTGTTTCTTCATATGGACCTAATAAAAGTCAAAAATTTGTATTGAATGCAAATGATATTAAGCTGACTTCTGCTTTTAATACAGGCATAGGGGAGTTAGGAATCCTGAATAGAAATTCCGGTTCATTTATTGAAAATGTTTTCCCGATTCCCTCTAATGGACAAACAAAAATAATATACACACTTGCTAAAAATGGAATTTCAGAAATAACTGTTCGTACTATTTTCGGCCAAAGTGTAGAAATATTAAATTCATCGTATCATTCAGGCCAGCACGAAATAACTTTTGATGCATCAAAATATTCAAAGGGGATTTATTTTATTTCTTTAAATACTGCCGAAGGATCAACAGTTAAAAAGTTCATTGTGGAGTAAATACAAAGTTTCATTTCTCTATAAAAAAACGAAAAAAAACGCATGAAAAGACCTATAAAAATATTGAGCTTGTTAATCAAAAAAGGAATTATTATTTCTTGTTTGCTTGTCTTGTTTTCCTTAACAAAAGCTAATGCCCAACTCACCGTTCCAACAACACCTCAAAACAAGAACTTTTTTATTGAACGTGGTTCAGGAATGGCTTGCTGCAGCTGCCCGGGTATTACCGATAAATGTATGACAATTGTTAATTCTTATCCCAAGGGAAAAGGGATATTTATGGTCTATCATTTTGGCCCTGATGCAAGACCACAATCGGGGCAATTAAATAAGGATTATAAGACCACTTTTGGAGACTCCATTTTAACCCCTGTTTGGCCATTTTATTTGAATATGATGGTTAACAGAAGAGATGGGGGTCCACCCTATGGTTCAACCTTTATTTTTGGACCCAGTAATGATCAGGTTACTCCCGAATGTACTGTGGTTGCTGCTCAGGTTGCTCCTGTAAATTTAGCCATGTCGTCAAGTTATAACGCTACAACAAGAGAAATTACTGTAAATGCAAAAGCATATTATACCTCAAGTAGCGCAACTGCAAAGAATTACCTACAGATTGCCATTACCGAAGATTCAATCATTGGCCCTCAGTGCGTAAATTCGGCACCTTTTATTTATAATTATGTTCATATGGATATGTTTAGAGCCAATATAAATGGTTTTTCGGGAGCCCCCATTACCACCACAACGGTTGGAACCACAATTACTGAAACCTATAAATATATAGTGCCGGCTAAATATGGATCAGGACCTGATGCAACTGCCTGGGTTACGCCAAACATTAAGAATTTTAAATTGATTATGTTCATGACTGAAGATCTTAATGGTACGAATACTAAATTTGGGAAAATCCAAAATGTGGTTACAGCTCCTTTGGGAGCTACTTCGTATCCAATTGGATTGGAAGAAACATCCAATGCGAACGATGTGAATGTTTATCCAAATCCATCCATGGGATCGTTTTATATCAGTTCAGGTAAATCGATAATAATTTCTTATGAAGTTATAGATATGATAGGAAGATTGGTTCGCTATTCAGAAAATGTAAATAACGCTATTGACAATGTTGATTTATCTGATGTTCCAAATGGAATTTATAATATTAAAGTTATTTCTGAAAGAGGAGTATCTGTTCATAGGGTTTTACTTGCACATTGAAATCAGTTAAGCGATTATTTTTTCTGATGTTAATCCATTTCTTCTGCCCATAATCTGATATAATATAAAACATGAATCTCTTCAAAATCTTATGTTTATTTTTAGCTCCAACAATTACATTAAATGCGCAAAGCCTGAAGTTAAAAGACCAGAGCGGAAAAGATGTTGCCGGTGATACACTTGCAGTGGTTTTTCATCCGGGACCCAATCATGGGTGGACAGAATTGAGTATTTTTATTTACCCTCTTAATATTAGTGATTCCGCATTAACCGTAGGATTGAAGAAAACAGAATACAATATGCATTTTGATGAGTATCATGCTTTTTGTTTTGGGGGCTCTTGTTATGACAGTACTACCTTTGTTTCTCCTTATAACATTTTTCTTGAATCAGGGAAAATGGATTCTTCTTTTTCAGGACACTACCGTTTTGATGATTTGTTACATATGCCAAATGAATGCCTTGTTGCCTATACCTTTTTTAATGCGAATAATACTGCGGATTCTGCTATTGTTTATGTAAATTATAATACTAAACTTCATTTAGTAGGAATACAAAATCACCTTGAATCCAACAAAATATCTTCAAAAGCCTGGCCAAATCCTGCAAATGAAATGCTATACATGAACTACCAATTCAATACAAATGTGTTTAGCAATTATTTAACAATTATCATATCAAATTCTTTAGGTGAAATTATTTGCAAACAGATAATATCACCGAATAATAATATTGTTTCCTTTGAAACAAAGGATTGGTCGCCTGGGTTTTACTACTATTCCGTCGTGAGTGGGAATGGCTCAATACCAACCGGGAAGTTTGTTATCACACATTAACATTTCAAACCTGAATACGTCAATTAATTATAAAAAAAGCAAAGTTTATTAAACATCCTGCATGTTGGATTTTTAAAAATATTGTTAGCAAAAAAAAATTATGAATACAAAGGAAAATTTCAGGCCAAAAGCCCATAAACCGCCAATCGGATTTTTCAATACCATTCGCTTCAATGTTCGCTTATTAATCGATTTTCAGGTAAATTCAGTACATCATCATGTCAAAATATTTTTGAAAAAAGTCACCGGAAATTTACTGGATCTGGGTTGTGGTGAATCACCTTATCGTTTTTTGGTTAATGAAAAAATTACTTGTTATTATGGGGTAGATATCTTTGATGCGGATAAATTTGACTACCAAAAAAGTAATATTACGCATTTTGATGGATTAAAAATTCCATTCTCAGATGGTAATTTTGATTTTGTAATTTGCACTGAAGTTTTAGAGCATGTCGAAGATTTTCAAACCTTAGTGGATGATGTTCATCGTGTATTGAAACCGGGAGGCAGCGCTTTATTTACCATTCCCTGGAGTGCCAGATATCATTATATCCCCTATGATTATTTCAGATATACTCCCGCAACGCTGTTAAAAATATTTTCAAAATTTAAGGAAACTGAAATATTAGCCAGAGGAACCGATATTACCAGTATTTCTTCCAAACTGATTGTATTGTTTTTCAGAAATCTTTTTCCAAATCAAACCTGGCGGTTCATTTTTTCTCCGCTTTGGCTTTTAGCTACCCCCATCTTACTCCTTGCCTTGATTTTTGGACATATCAGTTTGCATGCCAAATTCGGCAGTGATTTAGACCCACTTGGATACACCATTATCATTAAAAAATAATGATATCCCGCAGATTATTTTGAATCACGATTCCCTGTCGTTTAGTTAGGAGAATATCCCTTTTTTATTGCAATTAACAAAAAATCGTACCAGGATATGCTTTCACCTCGATCCTTCGGCAAGCTCAGGATGACACGCCAGCCTGTTATTTTGGGCTATGATTTTGGCGGGATGAATTTTTTGCTTTGCAAAAAATTCATCCCGCCAAAATCACCACTTCACATGAGTTACGAAATGTCATCCTGAGCCTGCCGAAGGAACCTCAAACGGTGTTACCAAGGTTAATCCCCTTCTCAAAAGCGTTAACTAAACGACATTAAATCATAATAAGAGAATGAGGATCCGGCCGCAATTATTTTTGCAAGGGGTATCCAGTCTTCGTTAGGTTTAATTAGAATACCTTTTATGCCAACCGCTTCTCCACATTGAATATCTCTTTTTTTATCCCCTATAAAAAATGATTGACCAGGGTCGATACGATATTTACTTAATGCTTTTTCAACAAGAAGAGATCCGGGTTTACGGCAGAGGCAATTTCCGGAGACCGGATGATGTGGGCAATAAAAAATATCCGTAATAGTTACATCCGATTTGCTGATTTCTGAACGTAAAAAATCATGCATTTGATTCAAATCGTTTAAAGAATATTCTCCTTTTGCCAATCCTCCCTGATTGGTAATAACGATCAAAAGGTAGCCAGCTTTCTGCAAAATTTTGAGTCCATCAAAAACATGAGGTAAGATTTTGAAATCATCAAAACGTTTGATATAATCTCCAACTTCTTGATTTAGAACGCCGTCGCGATCCAGGAATATTGCTTTTTTTGTCATAATTCGCAGCGCTAAGTAACTATTTATTTTATAAAATTGAAAATTCATGTTCCAACTCTTATTTTTGATCGCTTTGTCAAAAAAAATTGTCATCATACCCACTTATAATGAATATGAAAATATCGAGGATATTATTCGCGCGGTTATTTCATTACACCAGGAATTTAATATCTTAATTGTTGACGATAATTCACCTGATGGCACTGCAAATGTTGTAAAAAAATTACAAAATCAAGGGTTTGCCCTCTACCTGAATTTGCTTGAACGCAAAATTAAAAATGGGTTAGGCACTGCCTATATTGAGGGCTTTAAATGGTGTCTGGATAGAGGTTATGATTATATTTTCGAAATGGATGCAGATTTTTCGCACAATCCTAATGACTTGCCAAGACTCTATAATGCCATGGTTTCTGGTGCAGATGTAGTTATTGGTTCACGCTATATAACGGGTGTAAATGTTGTTAATTGGCCCATGAGCAGGGTTGTGATGAGTTATTTTGCCTCTGCATATGTTCGTATCATTACGGGCATGCATATCCATGATACCACGGCCGGATTTGTCGGTTACCATCGCAAGGTACTAACGAATATTAATCTTGAAAAAATTAAGTTCAGGGGATATGCCTTTCAAATTGAAATGAAATTTACTGCCTGGAAACATGGTTATAAAATTGAGGAGGTGCCTATTATTTTTACCGACCGGACCAAAGGAGAATCAAAAATTTCAAAAGGCATTATTAAGGAAGCAGTATTGGGCGTTATCAGCATGAAATTCAAAAGTTTTTTCCTTAAATATCCGGGCAGAAAGAACGCATAAACGGAAAATTCAATTTTTTCAATTCATACTAAATGGTATCTTCGCACGCATGAGTTTCCCAATAATCGCTCCTTCCATACTTTCTGCCGATTTTGCCAATCTCGGCCGCGATGTGCATATGATCAATCAAAGCGATGCCGATTGGTTTCATATCGACATCATGGATGGTGTTTTTGTGCCAAATATTTCATTCGGATTTCCGGTTTTGAAAGCGATACAAAAACTGGCTTCCAAACCTCTTGACGTACATCTCATGATTGTTCATCCTGAACGTTATATTAAAGAATTTAAGGATGCCGGTGCAGCTATTCTTTCCGTTCATTATGAGGCCTGTACCCACTTACATCGTACCATTCATGCCATTAAAGAAGAAGGCATGAAGGCAGGTATTGCGATCAATCCGCATACCCCCGTACATTTTCTTAATGAAGTAATAGGCGATTTGGATCTGGTTTGTATGATGGGTGTAAATCCGGGTTTTGGCGGGCAAAAATTCATAAAACAGACCTATCAAAAATGCTCAGATTTAAAAGCCCTCATCTTAAAGAATCAGTCCGGATGCCTGATTGAAATTGATGGAGGAGTCAATGAAATTACAGCACCTCTTTTATTAAAGGCCGGTGCGGATGTGTTGGTAGCAGGGAATTATGTTTTTAACTCCGCAAATCCTTTACAAACAATTACCTCTCTTAAACAATTGAGGTCAAATACTACAAGCCTTTCCTAAACGTTACAGTTGCGTTGAACCCAAAACCAATAGCTCTGATAAAATTAAAAATTAAGTCAATTGTTGTCCTGATCTATATGGCAATTTGCTTGGGGATCAACCCGGTTCAGGTACTGGCACAAAAAAATGCAACCCTTTATGGCACCGTTACCGATTCTATAGGCAGAGCTATTGCTGATGTGAATATTCAGGTAATTGGCAAAACCATTACCACAATCAGTAATGAAAATGGTTATTTTATCCTCTCCCTACCTGCCAATACTGCTTTTCAATTAGGGTTCACCTATGTGGGCAGGCCGTCGCGCGTGATTGCTTTAAACCCACTCAATCCGGGAGAGAAATTCAAGTTAGACGTAAAAATGGATTTCGGTATTTCCCTGGGAGAATTTAAAATTGTGGAGGAAAGAGATCGTGAAAAAGCATCTATGTACACCATCGATCCCCGAAAAGCCAGTATTATCCCGAGTTTTGGGAACTTTGAATCTTTATTGAAAACGATTCCGGGTGTTACTTCTAACAATGAACTAAGCTCACAATTTAATGTCAGAGGTGGAAATTTCGATGAAAATTTAATTTATGTGAATGATATCGAAATATATCGACCCTTTTTACCAAAAAGCGGACAACAGGAAGGCTTGAGTTTTATTCATTCTGAATTGGTTCAAAACATAAAGTTTAGTGCAGGCGGGTTTGAAGCCCGTTACGGTGATAAAATGAGTAGTGTACTTGATATTAAGTACAAGGAACCCAAAAAGTTTGCTGCCACCGCAAATATTGGTTTATTAGGCGTACAAAGTCATGTGGAAGGTGCAAGTGATAACCTCCGTTTCACTTACCTGATAGGTGCCCGCTATTGGAGTAATAAATATGTTTTGGGAACGCTGGATGTAAAAGGAGATTATCACCCGAGTTTTTATGATGTTCAAACCCTTCTTACTTATAATTTAAAAGAAAATTTCAGTATCAGTTTTTTAGGAAGCTATGCACAAAACAAGTACTTTTTTATACCTCAGAACAGGGAAACAACTTTTGGAACGGTGAACAAAGCGTATCAGTTAAAGATCTATTTTGATGGGGCTGATTTAATGGAATATCAAACCATAACCGGAGCCACTACTTTGCATTATAAACCCAATCATCATACACAGCTGAAGTTAATAGCCTCAAGTTTTTACTCAAACGAAAACGAAATATTTACGGTTGAAGGAGCCTATCGGCTGAGTGATATCGAAACAGATATGGGTTCCGATAATTTTGCAAAAGCCCGAAACTTAAGAGGGGTCGGCTATTTTATAAATAATGCCCGAAACTCAATTGTGGCCAATGTTAATAATATCGGTCACCGGGGTTACCTCAGCCGTGGGAAAAATAACCTGCAATGGGGAGCATTTTTTCAAACAGAAAGGATTACGGATAAATTGCATGAATGGTATTACGATGATTCAGCAGGCTTTTCGCGACCAACCTTAGACAGTAACGGAAACTTTATTCTTAGCAGCTACTTAAATACGGGTATTGACCTGAGTACTTATCGCATAAGCGGGTACCTGCAAAATTCTCAAAACCTTAATAAAGATTATAACCTGACTTTTACATACGGAATAAGGACAAATTTCTGGAGCTATAATCAACAAAATGTGGTGAGCCCCCGGATGCAATTTTCTTTTGAACCTAACCGAATGTATAACCGCCTCACAAGAGATGAAAAGATTAGCCGAAAGGAAAAGAAAAACTGGGTAATCAAAGCAGCCTACGGTTGGTATTATCAACCACCGTTTTACCGGGAGTTAAGAGATTTTGATGGCAAGCTGAACCCGTCGATAAAAGCACAAAGGGCCATTCATTATGTACTTAGCGGCGATATGAATTTTAGTGCCTGGAACCGTCCGTTTAAATTTATTACTGAGGCCTATTACAAACAACTGGACAACTTAATTCCCTACGAAATAGATAATGTTCGAATCCGCTATTTTGCAAATAATAACAGCAAAGGTTATGCAACAGGAATTGATCTGAGAGTAAATGGAGAATTTGTAAAAGGTGTGGAGAGCTGGGCCAGTTTGAGTGTGATGCAAACACAAGAAAAAATCACAAATGCAAAGGATGCTTTGGGAAATGATATTACTCCTGCTTACATCCCTCGCCCTACCGACCAACGACTTACTTTTGCTATTTTCTTTCAGGACTATTTACGAAGGAATTCCAAAGTACGAATGAGTTTGAATTTAATTTATGGTAGCGGATTTCCGTTTGGTGTGCCCGACCGGAATCGTTATAATGACCTGAACCAAATGCCTGCCTACCGTCGGGTTGACCTGGGCGTAAACCGGGTATTAATTGATGAAAACACAAAAGAAAGAGACAATTTCTGGAAGAAAAATATTAAAAGTTTCTGGATAGGTCTGGAAGTATTTAACCTGCTTGGCGTGAATAATACCATCAGTTATATCTGGATACAGGATGTAGAAGCCAACCGTTATGCAGTTCCCAATTATCTAACAAACCGTAGGGTTAATGTTAGGTTGATGGCAAAGTTTTGAAAAGCTTATCGCATGAATTCGTTGATAAAGGTAAAATGATTACCAACTATCATGATAAACTTTCTTGCATGGATTCCATCTTTATTACCTTCTGTTCCAGTTCTTGAATCCGATCTTGTGATTTCTTTAAATTTAACCTGAGTTCAATTCTCTTTTCAAAGGCTTTTATTGCCTCGTCAATGACAGATTTCAATTCATTTTTGTTCCATGGTTTTGAAACATATTTATATACGTATCCGCTATTAATGGCTTCAATGATTGCTTCTAATTCACTGAAACCGGTAAGGATCATACGCATGTTTTCAGGCTCTTCAGGCAACTCCTTCAAAAATTGTATCCCGGTCATTTCCGGCATACATTGATCGGTTATGATTACCCCGATTTCATTTTCCTTCAGTATCTCAATCCCTTCAGCACCTGAGCGGGCGGTAAAAATGTGATAATATTTCCTGAAAGCTGATTTGAATACAACCAGGTTGTCTGATTCGTCATCAACATAAAGAATATTGTACTTATCATTCGTTTTCATTGTATGCTCTTATGGGTATGGTAATAATAAATTCAGTCCCAATTCCGGTTTCACTTTTCACTTCAATGGTTCCTTTGTGTTTCTCAATTATTCCGTATGAGATTGAAAGACCTAAACCTGTTCCCTTTCCTACCGCTTTGGTTGTAAAGAAAGGTTCAAATATCTTTGATCTCACTTCTTCGGTCATCCCCGGTCCGTTATCGGTGATCGCAATCATTATATTTCCCTCTTCGTTCCAGGTTTTTATTTTAATGGTTCCTTTGCCGGTAATTGCATCAGTGGCATTAAAAATTATATTCATAAATACCTGATTTAACTGACCCGGATAACACATTATGTGAGGAAGCTTTCCATATTCTTTGGTAACGATAATCCTATCCTTGATACGGTTATTTAATATTACAAGTGTATTGTCAATTCCCTCTTCCACATTTGCAATTTTCATATCATCTTCATCAAGTCTGGTAAAATTTCGTAACCCTTTTACAATTTCAGTGGTTCTGCTTGCACCGTTTTTTATGCTTCCAATTAAGTCCTCCATTTCAGGTAAGAGTATTTCGAGGTTCAGTTCATCAATTGATTTATCTATGAAATTCACCCGCTCTTCAAAAGATAAATTTTGGTTGGTTTTATTTATTCGGGTGAGCGCGTTTTTTATTTCATCATAATTTTCTGCTAAGGATTCAATTCCAGCTGAAATGAAGTTTACCGGATTGTTTATTTCATGTGCAACACCCGCAGTTAACACACCGAGAGAGGCCATTTTTTCTGACTCAACCAGTTTACTCTGAGCTGACTTTAACTGTTCAAATGCATCAGTCATTTTACTATAGGAGTGCGCATTCTGGATTGCAGTAGTCATATAGGATGCTAAGGATCTTAAAATATCAAGATGATACTGGTTATAGGCGAATTTGCGAAATCCCTGAACAGTAAGTACACCGATGGGATTGTTATTAAAAAGCAAAGGTATGTAAATTAAGGAGAGCGGAACCAGAGATTGGGTGCCATCTTCCAATGTACTTACCCTTTTATCCAAATCCTTTATATATTTCGAATACTCAACCGTAACATCATTAATAAATATTTCTTTCTTGTTTTCAATACACCAAACCGGTAGTTGGTTCTTATCCTCCATCGTTCGGCGGTATGGCTGAAATCTCTTCCCATTCTCGATGGCCAGTTGGTAACTGATCGTATTCTCCTCAGGTGAGTAGATCCCTATTCCAAATATACTGGCATCCATTAACTGATTTACATTTTCGTAAACTGTATTTAATATTTTATCCAGATTTAAGGTTGAAGTGATATCCTGACCGATTTCGGTAAGCAATTTTAATTTTCTGAAGGTTCCCTCTAATTCATCTTTTTGTAATCGTAACTCCTGTGTTCGTTTTTCAACCTTATCTTCAAGTTCTATGTTTTTATGCTCTATTTCATTTTTTTGCTTTTCTATTAAATGAAATGCCTTGTAATTCTCAAGTGCCGTTGCCACAAAAATGGCAATATTCCTTAATGCACTTAAATGGTAAGAAGTAAAGGCATTCTTATTAAATGACTGAACCGATATCAGCCCAATTACCCTATCCTTTATCATCAGGGGCATATAAATATACGACTCGGCAACTTCTGATTCTGATCCATCTTCCAGGGTGCTTGAGATCTCATTAAAATCTTTGATATATTTTGAATATTCTTTACCTACATTATTAATAAAAACCTCTTTTTTATTCTCTATACACCAAACCGCAAATTGATTTTTATCTTCCATCGTGCGGCTGTATGGCTGATATCTTTTTCCTTTTTCAATAGCCAACCGGTAATCAATGGTTTCCATCTCCACATTATAGGTGCCAATACCAAATACGCTCGCATCCATTAATTGGTTCACATTTTCATAAACCGTATTTAAGATGGTTTCCAGGTCAAGCGTCGAAGTAATTTCCTGTCCGATTTCACTCAGTAATTGAACATTCTGATAGGCTTCATTCACCTGTTCCCGTAACCGAAGGTTCTCTTCTTTCAGATTTTGAATTTCCGATTCATCCTCAGTTTCTTTTATCTCAGTTGGGTTCGACTCCGAAAGGAAATTAATTTTCTCTTCTGAATGATTAACAGGTACAATTTTCCCATTTTTTTTAAGTTGAAGGTATTGACAAGCCTCATCTATGGTTCGTTTCAAATCTTCTTTTTGCCATGGCTTCTTGATGTACTTATGAATGGTTCCTGAATTAATCGCATCAATAACAGCCTCTATATCACTATATCCGGTCATGATCATACGTACGCTTTCCAGTTCATCGGGTATGTTCTTCAAAAACTCCACACCACTTAATTCAGGCATGCGCTGATCCGATATAACCACATCAACAGCTTGTTCTTTTAGTAATTGCAGCGCTTCATGTCCGGAGCTTGCCGTTGTTACATCATAGTATCTGCGGAAGGATGATTTAAACACAAAGAGGTTATTCTCTTCATCATCAACATAGAGTATTTTAGGCCTATTATATTCGGTTTGCATAAATATGGATTATTTTGTTATGGGTAGTGTTATGATAAATTCTGTTCCTGCCTCCGCTAAAGCTCCGGCAGACAAGCCTGCCTGTTCCTGAATTGACAAGCCCTTTCTTTCTATACTTTTTACTTCAATTGTGCCTTTATGCTTTTCTATAATTCCGTAAGAAATAGAAAGGCCCAAACCCGTTCCTTTCCCAACCTCTTTCGTTGTGTAAAAAGGTTCAAATATTCTTGACCTGACTTCCTCAGGCATTCCGCTTCCATTATCTTTTATGGAGATTTTAAGCGTATCCGTTTCAACCCAGGTCTTTACTTTAATCTCTCCATGAAGGCTAATTGCATCGGCTGCATTATAAAGTATGTTCATAAATACCTGATTCAACTGCCCGGGAAAACACATAATCTCAGGAGTGTCGCCGTATTCTTTTAGTATATCTATTTTATTTTTAAATTTATTATTCAGAAGGATTATGGTATTGTCAATGCCTTCTTCCAGTTTGGCCTTCTTCATATCCGTTTCATCTAATCTCGAGAAATTTCTCAGCCCCTTTACTATATCTGTTGTGCGCTTTGCTCCATTACGGATACTCATAAATAAGTCTTCAACTTCGGGCAGAAGTTTATCCAGGGCAAGTTCTGCTTTTCGAACAGAGATCTTTTCCCATAATTCATTCGACTGATTTTCATGATAAGCAAGAAGGTCTTTCAAAAGAATTTCTATCTCATTATAATTTTCCTGGAGCGACTGAATCCCTCCTGAAATAAAATTTACCGGATTATTTATTTCATGTGCAACACCTGCCGTTAATACGCCCAGAGATGCCATCTTTTCTGATTCAACTAATTTACTTTGGGCTGATTTTAACTGCTCAAAAGCTTCTGTCATTTTACTATAGGAGTGCGCATTCTGAATGGCAGTTGTAATATAAGATGCGATTGATCTCAAAATATCTAAATGATATTGATTATATGCATGTTTTCTGAAACTCTGAATAGTAAGTATTCCCGTTGGTTCATTGTTAAACAAAAGGGGCATATAAATTAATGACAAGGGCACCGCCGATTGCGATCCATCTTCCAGTACGACTACTTTATGATCGAATTTTTTTATATAGCGTGAATATTCTTTTTCGATATTATTAATATAAATTTCCTTTTTATTCTCAATGCACCAAACAGAAAATTCATTTTTATCCTCCATGTTTCGTTGATAGGGCTGATACCGCTTTCCATTTTCTATGGCTAATCGGATGTCAATTATTTCTGTTTCGGGATGATAGATTCCTATCCCAAAAACACTTGCATCCATCAATTGATTCACGTTTTCATAAACGGTATTAAGTATTTTGTTTAAATCAAGGGAGGAGGTTATCTCCTGACCTATTTCAGTCAGCAATTTCAGTTTCCCGAAGGTATCTTCAAGCTCATCTTTCTGCAACCTGAGTTCTTCTGTACGTTGCTCCACCTTTTGTTCCAGTTCAATATTCTTTTGTTCGATTTCTGTTTTTTGCTCTTCAATAAGTGCGTAGGCCTTCGCATTCTCAAGAGCCGTAGCGACAAAAATACCTATGTTCCGTAGTGAATTGAGATGGAATTGGGTATAAGCATTTTTATTAAATGACTGTACAGTTGTGAGACCAATAATTCGACCCTTTATCATTAAGGGCATGTATATAAATGATAAGGGATCTGTGAATTTTGTACCATCTTCCAGTATCGCCTCTTTATCCTGATCCTTATACTGATTTATATAACGTGAATATTCCGAGTAAACATCATTGATAAAAATTTCTTTCTTGTTTTCAATACACCAGACCGGAAATTGATTCTTATCTTCCATTGTTCTGCTGTATGGTTTATACCGTTTTCCTTTTTCAATGGCTAACTGGTAATCAATTGTGTTATTATCAGAATTATAAATCCCAATTCCGAAAACAGTAGCATCCATCAGTCGGTTTACATTTTCATAAACCGTATTCAGGATTGCATCCAGGTTCAAGGTTGAGGTTACTTCCTGACCAATTTCACTGAGAAGCTGAACATTTTCGTATGCTTCATTGACTTGTTTTTTCAGGTTTTCAACATCCCCTTCACCGTCCTCCGGTGTGACTTTACTTAAAGAAGGATTTGTTAAGGTATTATGATCTCCAGGCAGTTGTTGTTGAATTAATAATTTTCTGCTATGTAAATTATCGATGGCATCATCAATTATTTTCAGTAGTTCATCTTTTTCCCAGGGCTTACTGATATATTTATAAACCTTACCTGAATTCAGGGCGCCCACTACAGCTTCTATATCGCTGAAACCACTAAGAATCATGCGAATATTATCTCCTTTATCAGGCAGGTCATTTAAGAATTCTACGCCACTTATTTCAGGCATTCGCTGGTCTGAAATAATCACGTCAACCGGATTATCCTGAAGCAATTCAATGGCTTGTTTAGCCGAACTGGATATCATTACGTCATAATACCTGCGAAAGGAAGAACGAAACACAAGTAAGTTTTCCTCTTCATCATCCACATAGAGCACTTTCGGTTTATTGTTTACTACTTGCATACTTTAATCATTTACATCCGGGTAGGTAAGGTGATGATAAATTCAGTTCCTTTTCCATACTCACTTTTAACTTCAATGGTTCCATTATGTTTTTCAATAATTCCATAGGATATTGATAATCCTAAACCGGTGCCTTTTCCAACTGGTTTTGTGGTAAAAAACGGCTCAAAAACATGTGCCCTAACATCTTCCGGCATTCCGATTCCACTATCTTTTATCATAATTTTAACCATTTCATTTCCCTCGTTGGCTTTGGAAACTTCTTTCCAGGTTTTTACCGTTATTTCTCCTTCTTCTTCAATGGCATCACAGGCGTTGCTGAGGATATTCATAAATACCTGATTGAGCTGACCGGGATAACACTCAATGGAGGGAATATTTCCATAATCTTTATTCAGGGTTATTCGATTCTTCAATTTGTTATTTAGGATAACCAATGTATTGTTAAGGCCTTCTTCCAGACTTGCCAGCTTCATATCGTTTTCATCTAATCTTGAAAAATTCCGAAGTCCTTTAACAATTTCGGCAGTTCGGTTAGCCCCATTCTTTACACTTTGAAATAATTCCTTCATCTCCGACAGAATCCTGTCCAGGTCAATTTCAATCTTAATCTTTTCAATTTTTTTCCATTGTGCTACCACTTCCCCTTCATTTTTTAAGTTTTTTATTTCGTGAAGCAGGGTTTCAATATCTGTGTAATTATCTTCCAGTGATTCGATTCCGCCAGAGATAAAAGTTACCGGATTATTGATCTCATGTGCCACTCCTGCAGTAAGCACTCCTAATGAGGCCATTTTCTCTGATTCAACCAATTTGCTTTGCGCCGATTTCAGCTGCTCAAAAGCATCTGTCATTTTGCTATATGAGCTGGCGTTTTGTATTGCCGTGGTAATATACGAACCCAATGATCTTAGAATATCCAGATGATATTGATTGTAAGCGTGCTTTCGAAAACTCTGAACGGTTAAAACGCCGATGGGTTGATTGTTAAAAAGCAACGGCATATAAATAAACGATAAGGGATTTGATTCCAGTGAACCGTCAACGAGCTTTACTTTTTTTTCTTCTTCATCTTTATACTTACCAATATAACGTGAATACTCTTTATACACATCATTAATAAATATTTCCTTCTTATTTTCAATACACCATACCGGAAACTGGTTTTTATCTTCCATCGTCCGGGTATATGGCTGGTAACGCTGACCATTCTCAATGGCAAGCCGATAGTCAATTATTTCTGTTTCAGAATTATAAATACCAATTCCAAAAACACTTGCATCCATCAATTGATTAACATTTTCGTATATTGTATTAAGTATTTTATCTAGGTTTAGCGTCGACGTAATTTCTTGCCCGATTTGAGTAAGTAATTTTAATTTGCTAAAAGTATCTTCCAATTCATCTTTTCGCTGTTGCAACTGTTCCGTGCGTTGTTGAACCTTCTGTTCAAGTTCAAGATTTTTCTGTTCAATTTCTGTTTTATGTTCTTCAATTTGTTGATAAGCTTTTGCATTTTCCAGCGCGGTTGCAACATAAATGGCAATATTTCGTAAATTATTAAGATGATATTGCGTGTAGGTGTCCTTATTAAAAGATTGTACCGTAATTAAGCCTATTACTTTTTCCTTGATAAGTAGAGGCATATAAATGAGTGAAACAGGTATCTGAGCAGTAGATCCATCTTCCAGGGGCGCATCATCCAGGTTTAATTTTACTACTCCCTTTATATAATTCTTGTTTTCTATACTAACATCATTAATAAATATTTCCTTTTTGTTCTCAATACACCATACCGGGAGTTGGTTTTTATCCTCCATGGTTCGACTATAGGGTTGATACCGTTTCCCTTTTTCAATAGCCAGATGATAATCTATTGTTTGTCCCTCTGCATTATAAGTTCCAATTCCAAAAACACTGGCATCCATCAATTGATTTACATTCTCATAAACAGTATTTAAAATATCATCCAGGTTCAATGTGGATGTAATTTCCTGTCCAATTTCACTTAATAACTGAACATTTTTATAGGCATCATCAACCTGCTTTTGTAATGCATCATTCTCAACCTCTTTCTGTTTTAATTTTTCGGAAATGTCATTTATATCCGGGTTTACGATCGTTTTTTTCTCTACCACTTTTTCTATTAACGGAGTTTCATTGAGCGTATCCCACTTTTTTCTTTTGTGGCTGTTATTACCCAGCGCTTCATCAATAATCTGTTGTAATTCATCTTTCTTCCAGGGCTTGGAAATATAACGGTCAATCCGTCCTTTATTAAGAGCTTTTATTACAATATCTACATCACTGTATCCGGTAAGTATCATGCGTAAACTTCGGGTTTCGTCAGGCAGGTTATTTAAAAATTCTACTCCATTCACTTTTGGCATTCGTTGATCAGAAATGATAATATCAAATTCATTATCTTTTAAAATATCCATAGCCGTTTTAGCAGAATCCGCTGTTTCTACGTCATAAAATCTGCGCATGGAGGATTTGAAAACAAGAAGATTATCTTCTTCATCATCAACATAAAGTACTTTAGGTTTTGTATGGGTAGCTAGCATGTATTAATAAAAATTAATGGGTAGTTTAATGATGAACTCTGTTCCCTTTCCAACTTCACTTTTCACTTCAATAGATCCTTTGTGTTTTTTAATGATTCCATAAGAGATAGATAATCCCAGACCTGTTCCCTTGCCGACCTGTTTGGTGGTATAAAAGGGTTCAAAAATATGAGCGATTACCTCCTTGGGCATACCTGTACCTGAATCACTGAATGCAATAGATATGAAATTATCTTTTTGCAGGATTTTAATACCGATTTCTCCACTTCCAACAATGGCGTCAGCCGCATTCGATAAGATATTCAAAAAAACCTGGTTTAACTGGCCCGGATAACACATAATTTCCGGAATAGCTGAAAACTCTTTGATTACTTTTATCTTATTTTTTATTCTGTTATTGATGATGATAAGTGTACTGTTTATTCCCTCTTCTATACTGGCCTTCTTCATTTCATCTTCATCCAGTCTTGAAAAATTACGTAATCCTTTTACAATCTCTGATGTTCTTAATGCCCCATTTTCAATGGTACTTATCAAAATCTCCATCTCCGGCAACATGCTCTTTAAATCAATTTCTTCTTTAAAAGAATGTATGCTCTTCCAGAGCTCTTCCAATGATTTACCTGGTTCCGGACTTTCAATCAGTTCTAATAGTTTTTTTAGCTCTTCATAATTATCTTTTAAGGATTCAATGCCTCCTGAAATAAAATTAACCGGATTGTTTATTTCATGTGCAACACCTGCCGTTAACACGCCAAGCGATGCCATTTTTTCAGCCTCAACCAATTTGCTTTGTGCCGATTTTAATTGCTCAAAAGCTTCGGTCATTTTGCTATAGGAATTTGCATTTTGGATGGCTGTTGTGATGTATGAAGCCAGGGATCTCAGGATATCCAGATGATATTGATTATAGGCAAATTTGCGAAACCCCTGCACGGTTATTACCCCAATGGGTTTATTGTTAAAGAGCAAAGGCATGTATATTAAAGAAAGAGGAACCAAGGATTGTGTTCCATCTTCCAGAGTACTGACTATTTCCTCAAAAGTCTTCAGGTATCTTGAGTATTCTTTATAAACGTCGTTGATAAATATTTCTTTTTTATTTTCAATGCACCAAACTGGAAATTGATTTTTATCTTCCATGGATCTGGTATAAGGCTGATATCTTTTCCCATTCTCTATGGCAAGTTTATAATTTATACTATTTTCCTCTGGTGAATAGATTCCTATTCCAAAAACACTGGCATCCATAATACGGTTAACGTTCTCATAAACCGTATTTAATATTTTATCAAGGTTTAAGGTAGAAGTTATTTCCTGGCCAATTTCTGTCAGGAGTTTTAATTTGCTGAAAGTTTCCTCCAACTCATCTTTCTGTAATCTTAGTTCCTGTGTTCGTTTTTCCACTTTCTCTTCCAGATCTACATTCTTTTGTTCGATCTCCGCCTTTTGTTTCTCTATTAAATGATAGGCCTTGGCATTTTCAATCGCCGTAGCAACATAGATGGCAATATTTCTAAAGCTGTTTAAGTGATAATAACTATAAGCGTTTTTTATAAATGATTGAACCGTAATGAGACCTATTACCTTATCTTTTATGGTAAGTGGCATGTAAATAAAGGATAAAGGAACATCAGAGGTTGTTCCGTCTTCAAGCGCTACAATTTTGTGTTCATACTTATTTATATACTTACTGTATTCGGCTACAATGTCATTGATAAAAACTTCCTTCTTGTTCTCAATACACCATACCGGGAATTGATTTTTATCTTCCATAGTTCTGCTGTAAGGCTGGTATCTTTTACCCTTTTCAATCGCTAATTGATAATCTATTGTAGAGTTTTCAGTATTATAAACCCCAATACCAAATACACTGGCATCCATCAACTGGTTAACGTTTTCATAAACCGTATTCAATATGGTATCGAGATCAAGGGTAGAAGTTATTTCCTGCCCTATTTCACTAAGTAATTGAACATTTTTATAGGCTTCATTTACCTGTTCATTCAGGCGAAGAACCTCTTTTTTTAGTTTGCTGTTTTCACCTTGGTCATCCGATTTTTGAAATTCAACATAAGCCTGATCGACTTCGTTATTTTCACTGGTAACAGAAATGCCATCGAGAACTCCCTTCTCATTTCTTTTTAAGCAAAGTTTTTGATAAGCCTCATCTATGGTAATCTTCAGATCTTCTTTAAGCCAGGGCTTTTTAATATATTTATAAATTTTCTCAATATTAAAGGCTTCAATTACTGTTTCTACATCACTATATCCGGTTAAAATCATCCGAATATTTTCCGGCTCATCAGGAATGTTTTTTAAAAATTCAACACCGCTCACTTCGGGCATACGCTGATCTGAGATCACTACATCAACCGGATTCTCCTTTAAAATAAGTAACGCATCACTGGCCGATAGGGCGGTATGTACATCATAAAATCTTCTGAATGCTGATTTGAAAACGAAAAGGTTGTTCTCCTCATCATCCACATAAAGCACTTTTGGTTTATTATTTAATGTTTGCATGATTTAATTTCTGTGAAGCGGTAATGTAATGATGAACTCCGTGCCTTTTCCAAATTCACTATGAACCTGGATGCTTCCTTTGTGATTTTCAATGATTCCAAACGAGATAGATAAACCAAGACCTGTACCCTTACCAACCGGTTTTGTTGTATAGAATGGTTCAAAAATATGTGCCTTGATTTCTTCAGGCATCCCTGAACCCGAATCGCTGATATGAATATGGATGGTATCCTCTTTTTGCGCAGTTTTTATTTTTATGATGCCCTCTCCTTCAATGGCATCAACGGCATTGGATAAAATATTGAGAAAAACCTGATTCAATTGCCCCGGATAACAAATTATCTCAGGGATAACGGAAAACTCTTTCACTATTTTTATCCTGCCTTTTATCTTATTGTTCAGGATTACCAGCGTGCTGTTTATTCCCTCTTCCAGGCTGGCTTTTTTCATGTCACTTTCATCAAGTCTTGAAAAATTCCTTAACCCTTTTACAATCTCAGATGTTCTTAAGGCGCCATTACGTATCGTATTGATTAACACTTCCATTTCAGATAAAAGACTTTTTAAATCTATTTCCTTCTGAATAGAATGAATGATATCCCATAATTCGGCAGGAGAATTATCAGGGTTAGGGGTTTCAATAAATTCAAGAAGTTTCTTCAGGTCATGATAATTTTCCCTCAGAGATTCGATGCCACCCGAGATAAAGTTAACCGGATTGTTTATCTCATGCGCCACGCCCGCAGTCAGTACCCCTAAGGAAGCCATTTTTTCGGCCTCAACCAATTTGCTTTGAGCAGATTTTAATTGCTCAAAAGCTTCGGTCATCTTACTATAAGAATGGGCATTATGGATGGCTGTTGTTATATAGGATGCGAGTGATCTCAGAATATCCAGATGATACTGATTATATGCAAATTTTCTGAAACTTTGAACGGTTAATATGCCTATGGGTTCATTATTGAATAACAAAGGCAGATAGATCATAGAATGTGGACTGGAAGATTGAGTGCCATCCTCAAGCACCACAATTTTATGTTCGTATTTTTTTATATAACGTGAATATTCTTTTTCAACTTCATTAATAAAAACTTCAACTTTATTTTCTATACATGAAACCGGGAACTGATTTTTATCTTCCATAGATCGGGTATACGGCTGATACCTTTTCCCATTCTCTATAGCCAATTTATAATTTATTGTATTTTCAACAGATGAGTAAATGCCTATTCCAAAAACACTTGCATCCATCAAACGGTTTACGTTTTCATAAACGGTATTTAAAATAGTATCAATGTTAAGGGTTGATGTGATCTCCTGTCCGATTTCGGTTAATAATTTTAATTTGCTGAATGTGCTTTCTAACTCATCTTTCTGTAAACGTAATTCCAGCGTTCGTTTTTCAACTTCTTGTTCAAGGTCAACATTTTTATGTTCAATTTCAGTCTTTTGTTTTTCAATTAAATGGAATGCTTTCGAATTCTCAAGTGCGGTAGCCACAAAGATGGCTATATTTCTCAGCGAACTTAGGTGATAAGAGGTATATGCATTTTTTTCATAAGATTGTACTGTAATTAAGCCAATAATTCTGTTTTTAACCATCATTGGCATGTAGATTAATGAATATTGAAATTCCGGCATCGAACCATCTTCTAATTTTGCACTTTCAATATTTAAATTTGCAAAACTATTGATATAATTACCATACTCAATTTCAACATTATTAATAAATACTTCTTTCTTATTCTCAATGCACCAAACCGGAAATTGATCTTTATCCTCCATGGTTCTGCTGTAGGGTTGGTACCTCTTTCCTTTATCAAAAGCCAATTTATAATCAATGGTGGAGTCTTCAATATTATAAACACCAATTCCAAATACGCTTGCGTCCATCAGTTGATTTACATTTTCATAAACCGTATTCAAAATAGTTTCGAGATCTAATGTTGAAGTGATCTCCTGCCCGATTTCACTCAGTAATTGAACATTTTTGTATGATTCATGAACCTGTTGCTTTAATATTTCAATCTCTTCAGCTTGTTTTCTTATGATGGTATCAGAATCTGATTCCATAATGTTCTCTAATCCTTCAATCAGGTGATTTTTCTTCAGCGGAGGCTTAATGCTGTCATTTCTTTTTACATCTAATTTGTCTAAAGCTTCATCTAATATCAGTTTCAGCTCCTCTTTAACCCATGGTTTTTTTATATATTTTTGAATTTTCCCGGCATTCAATGCATCAATAACCGTTTCGATATCACTATATCCGGTCATGATCATTCGAATATTATCCGGTTCATCAGGTAACGACAAAAGAAAATCAACCCCGCTAATATGGGGCATACGCTGGTCTGAAATCACTAAATCAACAGGGTTGTCTTTCAATAATTCCCTTCCATCTTTGGCCGAGGTTACTGTGATAATATCATAATGCCTTCGGAATGAAGATTTAAATACATGTAAATTATCTTCTTCATCATCCACATATAGAATTCTAGGTTTAGTATCAGTTGTTTGCATAGGTTGCTTGTTTATTAAATCGTTTTCAGTATACAAATGAGGGGTACATTGTGTGGCAAATGCAAATTGGATTTGCTGTCCTGAAGAACTGAAATGTAGAATCTTACCTTAATTGGCTAACCATACTTTGGGGTTTTTCCTTTTCAACAAAATACATATCCAGTTCTCCTTTTCCTTTTACCGTTATTTTGCCCCGGCTGCTGCATTCAAAATGATCTTTAATTAGATAGTACGTATTTGCTGAAACATTTATTTTACCTGCTTCTCCACAGCTTTCCATTCGTGAAGCAATATTTACAGTATCACCCCAAATGTCATAAGCAAATTTTTTCTTTCCAACAACTCCGGCTAATACCGGACCCGTATGTATTCCTATCCTGAGGTCGTTTAACTTATTTCTACCATTTTCATGATGAAGCGTTTTTATAAATTTTTGCATTTCAAAGGCTGCCATTATCATTTTGTGCGTGCCAAAACGATTAGGCATAGGTATTCCGGCGGCACACATATATGAATCTCCAATAGTTTTTATTTTTTCAAGTCCGAATTTTTCAATAATATCATCAAAAGCCTTGAAGCAATGATCAAGTTCGTTAACTATTTCTTCAGCATTACAAGTTTCTGAAATAGAAGTAAAATCTTTAAAATCGCTAAAAAGAACGGTTACCATTTCGTGCTTTCTGGCCTTTGCTTTGCCGGTAAGTTTAAGTTCCCTGGCAATCTCCTCAGGAAGTATATTTAAAAGTAATTGATCGGCCTTTTCCTTCGCTTTCTCAACAATTTGCTTTTCAATTTCAATGTTTATCTTTTGTTTTTCAATTTCCTCTTTCTGTTTCTGAATTTCCCGCGTCCTGTCTATCACCTTTTTTTCGAGCATTTCATTTGTTTCCAGTAATTCATGTACCAGACTCTTGTTTTCTTTTCTAAGATCAAGGGTCTCCAGTGCATTATCGATGGTAAGTTTTAAATCGTTTTTATCCCAGGGTTTGGTAATGTATTTATATACTTTCCCTGAATTAATGGCATCAATGATCATTTCCATATCGCTGTATCCGGTAAGGATCATCCGGATGCTATCTGGTTCATCTGGCAAATTTTTTAGAAATTCTATTCCGCTCATCTCAGGCATTCGTTGGTCGGTAATAACCAAATCAACAGGTTGCTCCAGATAAATGTTATGAGCCTCATGTCCCGAATTAGCTGTAATTATATCGTAATCGCGCTTAAATGCCGAACGAAAAACTACCAGATTGTCCAACTCGTCATCAACATATAAGATCTTGTGTTTGCCTTTGTCTATCATAGTATTTTCAGGTTTCTCGGGTTCAATAATTTTATTTAAATATTTTCAAAGGTCTTTGTATGAACATAATCAAACGTTAAAATAAAGTTAAAAATAATTAACGTTAATTGTTGTTTTCAAAATAAAATTGTATAATATATTTATGAGGGAAAGGTATTCAAATATATTGATACACATACCAAAATGCATGTAAAATTACTGTAAAATGACAAGGGCATTTTAAAATATGACAATTCATATTAATTATCGGCATTAAAAATAAATTAATGAATTATTGCATTTATTCCTATTGATATGAACTCGAAATACAAATCATTTGTTTTGATATTGCCACAAATAATGTAATTTTAAAATTGATGATTAATATTGTGAATAATCTAAAATGAAAACCCTTTTTCTTTTATTCAGCGCTATTTTAAGTTTATCATGCAATCGTCCTTCAAAACAAATTGCATCACAAACCGTTGATTCCTCATTTATTCAAAAAACAAATAATACTGGTTTAAAAGATAATTTCAAAACAGGCGAAGTGATTCCTTCCGTTGACTTAATAGGTGACTCCTCCCAGAAATTCGCATTGTTTCTACCCAAAAAATACTCGGAATCACAAAAATTTCCGATTGTAATATTTTTTGATCCGCATGCTGAAGGGACGATCCCCTTGAATTTATATGCAAAACTGGCGGAACGATTTCAATTTATTCTGATGGCATCCAATACCTCAAAAAATGGTTTGGACATTCAACAGACAAATGCAATTTCAAATAATCTCATCCATGAAGCACTCTCAAGGTTTTCAGTTGATAAAAATAATATTTCCTTATGCGGCTTTAGTGGTGGTGCCAAAGTGGCTTTGAGCTGTGGAGCAATGAATCCGGATGTAAATTCAGTAATATATTGTGGGGCGGCAATGCAATTTAATCCTTCTCATAAAATTAATTTGTTGGGGTTTGCCGGAAAAAGAGATATGAACTATATGGATCTGGTTTCGTTTGAATGGAGTTTAGAAAAAGCCCCTTTTAAACATTTCCTGATAGAATGGAATGGGAAACATGAATTCCCAAGCGCTGATGTTTTTGAAAATGCATTTGCTTTTTTGAATACCGGTGAAATTGAGAATTATCCAGAAAAACAAGTTAAAATTACTCCTCAGAAGGTCGAAGAGGAACTTGGGGTTAAGCAAAAATACATAAATGCCCTTCAGTCAAACGATGTGAGTTGGTGGAAGGCTGAAATAAAATTTCTGAATACAAATAAGAAAAACGATTTAATGTATGAGCGTTTGCTCGGATTTATTTCGCTGGCATGTTATTCATTTTCAAGTAAATTATTAGCACAAAATGATCTGGCGAATGCCGAAAAAATTCTTTCCATTTATAAGCTGGCTGATCCAACAAACAAAGCATGCGAAGAATTTATACTGGAGCTTGAAAAAAGAAAGATGAATATAAAAAAATAAAGATTCCATATCCCGACAATATATATAATAAAACAAACAGCTATTATGAAAAAACTTATCCTGCTTTTCTTTCTGTTAAATAATATTTTATGGGCAATCTGCCAGCCTGTTAACTTTTTACCCCGTGGAATTGGAGGAGGAGGGGCTTTGTTTTTTCCTTCAATCAATCCTGCAAACAATAATGAGTTTTATGTGAGCTGTGATATGAGTGAACTCTTTCATTCTACCGATTTTGGTTCTACTTATTCACAGGTTCATTTTTCAAAATTGCAGGTGTTCAATACTTCTACTTATGAGTTTACCAATGATCCCAATATTGCTTATTGCAATCACAACGATGGTAACAGTGGTTATCCGGTAAAAACAATGGATGGTGGCAATACCTGGTCAAAAATAACCGGTTATAATAGCGGCACATATGGTCAAGCCTATAAAATCATAGCCAACTACGATAATCCGAATCAAGTATTGATAGGAGCTTACGGAGATATTCTATTTTCAAACAATGGCGGATCTTCTTTTTCTTTGGTAAAACACAATGCCGGTAGTGGAGCCGGAATTATCCTGAGTGGTGCATTCTTTGATGGAACTAATATTTATATCGGAACCAATGATGGTTTCATCACTTCTAACAACGGAGGCTCCTCATTTTCCGTTCAAACTACAAGCGGTATAACAAGCGGGCAAGTTATCTGGAGTTTTGCAGGAGCCAAAAGTGGTAGTACAACCCGTTTTACCTGTATTACAGCAAACACTTCAGGAACTTATAATGGTGTGATGCCATGGGATTATTACAATTTTGCTAAGGGAGTTTATACCATGGATAATAATTCGGGAATATGGGTGAGCGCATCAACCGGTCTCAACTTTGCAAATGATTTTATAATGTATGTGGGAATGGCCAGAAATAATATCAATACCATTTACCTGGGTGGACATGACAATGCACTCTCCGGACCATTGGTTTATAAATCATCAAATGGTGGAGCCTCCTGGAGCAAAGTTCTTAATACAGCCAATAACGCAAATATTATTACCGGTTGGGAAGGCTCAGGGGGTGATAAAGCCTGGAGTTGGAGTGAAACCTGTTTTGGAATGAGTGTGGCTCCTAACGATCCTGATAAAATTATGTTCGGTAATTATAGCAATGTGCATGTAAGTGCAAATGGAGGCACAAGCTGGAAGCAAGCTTATGTTAATGCGATCTCACAACATGCCGCCGGTGCGCTTACCCCTGCGAAGCAGGTTTATAAAAGTATCGGTTTGGAAAATACAACCTGCTTTCAGATCACCTGGCAGGATGCCAATAATATGATGGCATGTTTCAGCGATATTGGCGGGATCAGAAGTACAAATGCAGGAGTTGATTGGGGTTTTACTTATTCCGGCTTCTCGGTTAACTCTTTATACCGAATAGCAAAAGCAGGAAATGGAAAGCTTTATGGCGGCTGTTCAAATATTCATGATATGTACCAAAGTACCCGGCTAGCAGACGCACAACTCGATGCAAGTGATGCCAACGGGAAAATAGTTTTCTCTACCGATAAGGGTGCCACATGGGCAACTTTACATTCCTTCGGACATCCTGTTTTTTGGGTCGCCCCTGATCCCAATAATCCAGAAAGAATGTATGCCTCTGTGGTACATTTCGGCGGTACCCAGGGATCACAATTGGGGGGCATTTATATGACCAATAATCTATCAAATGGAGCGACTTCAACCTGGACGAAACTTCCAAATCCGCCTAGAACCGAAGGCCATCCTGCATGTATCGAAGTTTTGAAAGATGGAAAGATGGTTTGCACTTTTTCGGGAAGAAGAAATTCAGCAGGAGCCTTTACAGCCAGCTCTGGTGTTTTTCTGTATGATCCGGTAGCAAATACGTGGTCAGATATGAGTCATAGTGGAATGAATTACTGGACCAATGACATTGTTATTGACCCGAATGATACAACTCAAAAAACATGGTACACTGCCGTATTCAGTGGCTGGGGTGGTGCTCCAAATGGATTGGGAGGATTGTATAGAACTACCAACAGGGGTGCAGTCTGGACAAAATTAACCGGGACTCAATTCGATCGGGTTACCTCCATCACTTTTAACCCGCAAAACTTAAAACAAGCTTACCTCACAACCGAAATCCAGGGTTTATGGATCAGTAACAATATGGATGCCGGTACACCCACCTGGTCACTCGTTTCAAGTTATCCCTTTCGACAGCCGGAGCGTGTGTTTTTTAACCCTTATAACTTAAATGAACTTTGGGTAAGTAGTTTTGGAAATGGCATGAAAATGGGTTTACTAAATAGTACCGGAGAAATCGATTTTGGAGCGAAGGAACCTTCAATAATAATTTATCCTAACCCATTTAGAAACGAATTGAATTTCAATGTTGGCTCCAACCTGACCATACAGAAAGTAAGTATTTTCAATATTTTTGGGGATTTGGTATTCACAGAAAAAAATCCCGTAAATTCTATCAATACGGAGCAACTTCCTGCTGGTATTTACATGACTGAATGGGTTTTGGATAATAACTCAGTGATGAGAAGAAAAATTATTAAGGATGAGTAATTGAGTTCCGATTCCGGTCTTTTTCAAATCATTTTCCTCCACTATGCCTGTTTTTTTATCAATCCTCTCTTTTCCATTCGGATCAAAAAAGAATAAAAAAAAAGGGCAAGCTTACTGCATCGCACCGCTACAACCTCACGCCCTTGCTCCATTCCTGATCTGGGGGATTAGAGGGAGCTAGTCGTACAGGGCTCACCCGGTCGCAAAAGTATGATTTTCTTCACAACCTTGCAAACACCCTTTGAAATTCGTTTACGAATGATAGTTTTGCAGAAATTGTTATTGGCCTTTAAAGCTTGGCCATGAGCTTTTAAAATTTTATAAATTCCTTAATAAATAATTTTCAAAAATGGATAACTTGTCAGCTCAGTTGAATAAGACTTTAGAAAAAATTTATGATGGCGGGGGCAAAAAGGCCGCAGCCAAGCAGAAAGAAAAAGGTAAAATGCTGGCCCGCGAACGAGTTGATTATTTATTGGATAAAGATTCACCACGTATTGAAATTGGCGCCCTGGCCGGTTATGAAATGTATCCCGAACATGGCGGTTGTCCGGGGGGTGGCGTTGTGGTAATGATGGGTTTTGTGAGCGGCAGGCAATGCATAGTTGTAGCAAATGATGCTACCGTAAAAGCTGGAGCGTGGTTTCCAATTACTGGTAAAAAGAATTTAAGGGCACAGGAAATTTCTATGGAAAACAAATTGCCTATCATCTACATGGTTGATAGTGCAGGGGTTTATTTGCCTATGCAGGACGAAATATTTCCTGATAAAGAACATTTCGGAAGAATTTTTAGAAATAATGCAGTGATGAGCAGCATGGGAATTACTCAGATAGCAGCCGTAATGGGTTCCTGTGTGGCTGGCGGGGCCTATCTCCCTATTATGAGCGATGAAGCCATGATCGTGGATAAAACAGGTTCTATCTTTTTGGCTGGAAGCTATTTAGTAAAAGCAGCAGTTGGCGAAGATGTTGATAATGAAACTTTGGGCGGTGCCACCACACATTGCGAAATATCCGGGGTAACTGATTATAAATTCCCAAATGACGCCGCTTGTTTAGACCGGATTAAACGCATTATGGATAAAATTGGTGATTATGAAAAGGCCGGCTTTAACAGGGTTGAACCCATCGCACCTAAAAAAGAGATGAACACTGTTTCGGAAATAATCAAAACAGGAAAGCCGTTTGATGTACTTGAAATAATTGACAGATTGGTTGATGCCGATTCGTTTGATCAATACAAAGAGTTATATGGCAAAACCATTATTTGCGGTTATGGAAGAATTAATGGATGGGCTGTTGGAATAGTTGCCAATAATCGCATGGTCGTGAAAGCAAAAAAATCGAAACAGAGCCCAAGCTCACCCGAATACGAAATGCAGATAGGTGGGGTAATATATAGTGATAGTGCAGAGAAGGCAGCTCACTTTATCATGAACTGCAATCAGAAAAAAATTCCTTTGGTCTTTTTGCAGGATGTAACCGGATTTATGGTCGGTTCAAGAAGCGAACATGGTGGGATCATAAAAGATGGCGCAAAAATGGTGAATGCGCAAGCCAATTCCGTTGTTCCAAAATTCACCATCATAACCGGAAATAGCTATGGAGCAGGTAATTATGCCATGTGCGGAAAAGCTTACGACCCCCGACTGATTGCGGCATGGCCCAATGCTAACATTGCGGTAATGGGAGGAGCTCAGGCGGCAAAAGTTCTGTTGCAAATTGAAGAGGCCTCTTTAAAAGCAAAAGGCGAAATAATTACACCGGAAAATGAAGCCGAATTATTAAAACGCATCACCGACAGATATACAAGACAAACATCACCCTATTATGCAGCAGCCAGACTTTGGGTTGATGCCATTATCCACCCTGAAGAAACACGTAAATGGATTAGCATGGGTATTGAAGCCGCGAATCATGCACCCATAACCAAGGAGTTTAAGCCGGGGGTGATCAGGACGTAAAATTGGAAAGAAACAATTAATTACTTCAAGCTTTTCCTATTCAGCAGAATCAATACTTAAAAAAATGAAAGCATTGATGTAAATTACCTAAAATCCGGACTTTTTTTGGCTGTCAGTGAAATGGATGGGAAAACGAGTTATTTGAAAGTAGTGAAGAAATAGTTTAATAAATTTATTATTTTCGAAGTATGACAATCATTAAAATAAACGAAGAAACTGAAAAAGGGAAAAGCCTCATTAAGGTTCTTGAACAATTTAAGGATCAAAAAGAAATTATTGAATTTTTGAGTGAAATTGAGCTCGAGGAAATCGAAGATTCATTTATGGCTCAGGAAATTGATGAAAGCCGAAAATACGGTTATACTCCGGAGGAGGATATTATTAAAATACTTAGCACAAAATGAAGGTATTGTTTACCAAAGTTTTCGAAAAGAATATTAAGGAAATTAAAGATCAAAAACTTAAATATGATTTGCTTGAAATTATTTTACTGGTTAAAAATGCATCTTCAATTTCATTATCCCAAATTTAAAAAAACTGAAAGGGTATAAATTTCATTATAGATTGAGATTGGGGGATTACAGAATTGGGTTGTATATTGATAATGAAGTAGTTGAATTTACCCGTTTTGCTCATAGGAAAGAAATTTACAGAATGTTTCCCTAGTTCATAATAGCTTTTATTTAGTTATTGAGCGCTAATACCTTTACAAAACCTGCCTTGTTCGATTTATTATTATCGATCAAAACGGCATCTTCAAAAAAACAAAAATCCCAAATATGGGATTTATTATTTTTGCTTCATAATTCGCTGAAACTAGTATCAAATCTCAAAAGGATAAATTTGTCCTGATTATTCTTAAAAATATTTTTGTAAAATGGATTCCTGAGATATCGAAAATCAAAAATAATACGTTTCTTAGTGCGGCTAATCGCCAACACAATATCCATGAACAAATTAACCTCTGCTGTTAAAATGCTTAGCAGCAAAACCATCGCAGTTATTATTGGTACTACAATAATAGCGGGCTCCGTTCTATTTTTTACCTCTAAATCATCTGCTAAAAAGCACTTAAAGGTTAATCCTGCTTTTGCCGCTTATATCAGTGCGCACACCGCGGGAAGTATTTCGCGTGAATCGAGCATTCGCGTTCAATTGGCCGGAAATTTTGCCGATAGCAGCAAAATCGGAAAAGTGGCCGATGTGTTTTCTTTCGATCCTTCTATCAAAGGAGAAGCCCGTTGGATTGATGCCTCTACCATTGAGTTCAAGCCATCCGAAAACTTGCCTTCCGGTCAGGAATATGAGGCAACTTTCTTGTTGGAAAATGTTTTAGATGTTCCTAATGACCTGGAAGAATTTCCATTTCAATTTTCTGTCATCAAACAATCCTTCGAGGTGTCTTATCCCATTTTCGAAGCATTGGATAAAACTAAATTTATATACCAGCGTGTAAGCGGAACCCTTGCCACCGCTGATGCCGAGGATGAAAAAAAAATTGAGCAACTGATAAGTGCTTCTCAGGATGGGAAAAAATATACTGTGAAATGGGAACATGCTGCCGATAAAAGAAGTCATCACTATTTGGTGGACAGTGTACTTCGAAAAAATAATGCCAGTGAAGTAATCATCTCCTGGGATGGTTCTCCACTTGATCTGGATATAAAAGGAGAACACAAATTATCAATACCGGCAATTGGTGATTTTAGTGTGATGAATGCAAAAGTGATAAATGATGGATCACAATATATTTCAGTTTACTTTTCTGATCCCTTACTTGCCAGTCAGGATTTGAGTGGCTTAATCCATTTCAACACAGGAGCAGCACAAGCCAATTCACAAGCTATCGAAATGCGATTCACCATTGATGGACAACAGGTGAAATGCTACCCAAATCTAACTTTAAGTGGAACCTGCCAATTGACAATTGAAGCCGGAATACAAAATAGTTTAAGTTACAAATTAAAACGCTCTCAGGTATTTACCCTTGATTTTGCTGACCTTCAGCCTGCTGTGACCATTTTAGGGAAAGGAGTTATATTACCTGCAAGCAATAAAATTATGCTGCCATTTGAAGCCGTGAGTCTGAATGCAGTGGATGTTACCATAACAAAAATATATGAAAATAATGTGGCTCAGTTCCTGCAGATAAACGCACTTAATGGAGATCGAGAACTGGCCAGGGTTGGAAGACCCATGTTGAAGAAAACAATTCGTTTGGATCAGGATAAATTAACCGATCTGCGGAAAATAAATACATTTAATCTTAACCTCGATGAATTAATCAAAACAGAACCTGGAGCAATCTATCAGGTAAAAATTTCTTTCAAAAAAGCTTACTCTTTATATCGCTGTGATGGCGCAGAAGCTGACGTAAAAGAAGATGAAATGCAAAAGCTGGATGCAGATGAAAACTGGGATGGCGACCCACAGGCTGATGCAAGTTCATGGGATTATGCCGATGAATATTATGATGAAGGATATAACTGGAATGATAGAGATAATCCATGTAAAAATTCATACTTTAACCAGAATCGCTGGGCGAAAAGAAACATTATGGCTTCTGATCTGGGCATTATAGCAAAAGCCGGCAGTACCAATGAGTTTATTTTTGCCATCACAAATCTGTTAACCACTAAACCCATGAGTGGCGTTTCCCTAGAATTGCTCGATTACCAACAACAGGTTATTAACTCCGGTTCAACCGATGGTGAGGGTATGGCAAAAATTGAATTCAAAAGAAAACCCTTTATGGTAGTTGCCAAATACAAAGAACAAAGGGGTTATCTGAAACTGGATGATGGCTCTTCCTTAATGTTAAGTCAGTTTGATGTTTCGGGTGATGTAGTACAAAAAGGATTGAAAGGACTTTTGTTTGGAGAGCGCGGCGTATGGCGACCTGGCGATTCTTTGTATCTTACCTTTATACTGGAAGACAGAAATAAAACTTTACCCAAATTACATCCGGTGAGTCTCGAAATTTATAACCCTTTGGGTTCTTTATACAAAAAAGTAATCCAGTCGAATTCTTTAAATGGTTTTTATGATTTCAGAACTTCTACCGATCCGGATGCGATCACCGGAAATTACATCGCTAAGGTAAAAGTGGGGGGTGTTACTTTTCAACGTAACCTTAAAATAGAAACCGTAATGCCTAACCGCTTAAAAATAGAACTGAATTTTCCTAAGCCCGCCATCGAAAAAAACGACGATATAAGTACAACGCTCAAATCAAAATGGTTACACGGCGCCATTGCCGATGGCCTGAATGCCATGGTGGAAGCCACTTTAACTCCAGCTACAACAAGCTTTAAGCGCTATCCAGAATACGTGTTTGATAATCCAACACGAAAATTCAAAAGCGAATCACAAACTGTTTTTGAGGGAAAACTGAATGAAAATGGTGAGGCCACTTTAAATGTAAATTTCAAATTGGAGGAGGCTGCCGCAGGTATGTTAACTGCCAATTTTATAACCAAGGTTTTTGAACCGGGAGGCAATTTCAGTGTAGATCGTTTTAGTATTCCTTATCACCCCTATTCCACCTATGTGGGAATAAAAATTCCGAAGGGTGATGTAGCCAGAGGTATGCTATTAACCGATACCAGTCATACCGTGCAGGTGGTTTGTCTGAACCCGGACGGAAGCAATGTTCGAGGACAAAGAACGGTAACTGCAAAGTTATTTAAAATCAACTGGCGTTGGTGGTGGAATCGCAATGAAGAAGACCTGAGTACTTATGCGAATAGGGAAGAATACGCTAATTTAATGCAACAGGAAGTGACCATTAATAATGGTGTGGGCAAATTTAATTTCAGGGTTAATTATCCGGATTGGGGCAGATATATGATGGTTGTTGAGGATCAGGATGGACACAGCACCGCTAAAGTATTCTATATGGATTGGCCGGGATGGGCCGGCAGAGGCCAAAGAGATAATTCAATGGAAGCTGCCATGTTGACTTTTAGTATAAACAAATCGAGTTACCTGGTAGGAGAAAAAGCAACCATTACCATTCCAACACCTCAGGCGGGCAGGGCTTTACTGAGTTTGGAATCCGGTTCAGAAGTGATAGAAACGCACTGGATAGAAGCTCAAAAAGGACAAAGCAATTATTCCTTTACGATTACTAAAAACATGTTGCCTAATGTTTATGCGCATATTACCCTGGTTCAACCGCATGCACAAATACTTAACGACCTTCCCATTCGAATGTATGGGATGATGCCAATAAAAGTGGAAGATCCGCAAACCAAACTTGCACCTGTTATTAGCATGGCGAATCAAATAAGACCGGATGTAGACAATCAGGTTTCTGTTTCGGAAGCAACAGGAAAAGCAATGACCTATACTTTGGCTATTGTGGATGAAGGTTTATTGGATTTGACCCGTTTTAAAACGCCCGATCCTTATGGTCATTTTTATGCCCGGGAGGCTTTGGGTGTGAAAACTTGGGATATGTATGATTATGTAATGGGTGCTTTCGGAACACAGTTTAACCGAATCCTGAGTATAGGTGGTGATGAAGGGATCAATAGAAAATCGGGAGCTAATAAAGCCAAACGATTTAAACCCGTTGTGAAGTTTATCGGGCCATTTCATTTGCAGGAAGGAAAAACTCAGTCACATACCATAAATATTAATGACTATGTGGGTTCAGTCAGAGTGATGGTGGTTGCCGGTTATAAGGGGGCATATGGTTTTGCAGAGAAAGCCGTACCCGTTAAAAAACCTTTGATGATCCTGGCAACTCTGCCACGTGTGTTACGTCCGAACGAAGTAGTAAAACTCCCGGTAAATGTTTTTGCTTTGGAGAATTTTGTAAAACTGGTATCTGTTCAGGTTACCGGAAACGAGCTCATTGAAGTGATGGGAAGAAGTAAAAAGACAATGAAATTCAGCAAACCCGGGGATGAAATTATTGATTTTGATTTGCGCATAAAGAAAGGTTTAGGAATTGCCAAAGTGAAAGTAGTGGCAACATCAGGTACAGAGAGAGCAGAATATGATATAGAACTCGATGTGCAAAATCCCAATCCGTATGAGAATAATATTTATCAGGGTAGTATGGATGCGAACCAACGCTGGGATCAACGCTATGAATTACCGGGTATGGCAGGAACCAATACGGCTTCATTGGAAGTATCCAGTATTCCTCCGATCAATTTGGAGAAACGTTTAAGATACCTGGTCTTATATCCATATGGTTGTGTTGAACAAACAACCTCATCTGTATTTCCACAGCTTGCCCTGAACCAATTAATGGATTTGCATGAAGGTTGGAAAAAAGAGATTGAAAAAAACATCAAAGCAGGGATCGCCAGAATAAAGGGATTTCAAAATTCTGAAGGCGGTCTGGGATATTGGCAGGGAGAACAAACTGCCGATGAATGGGCGAGTAATTATGCCGGCCATTTTATGATTGAAGCTCAAAACAGAGGATATTCTTTACCGATAAATTTTCTGGCTAACTGGAAAAACTACCAGCGTAACAAAGCGTTGGGGTGGATGCCTGATCAGAACCGCCATACACAATTTATACAAGCCTATCGTTTATATACACTTGCCTTGGCAAAAGCACCTGAACTGGGTGCCATGAACCGATTAAAAGAAGTAACAAATCTAAGTTCTGCATCTCGCTGGCGTTTGGCCGCTGCCTATGCATTGGCAGGAAATAAAGATATTGCACAAAGTTTAATTCGAAATGAAAAACTAATGGTTATTAAACAATTCACTAATGAAATGTATTATAGTTATGGTTCTCCTGAACGCGATGAAGCTATGATGCTTGAGACTTTGGTTATAATGGGCGAAAATGCCAAAGCCGCCTTACTTTTGAAACAGGTTTGTAATAACCTTGGGAGTAATATGTGGATGAGTACACAAACAACGGCATACTCTTTATTGGCAGTTGCAAGCTTAACCGGAAAATTCACTGATACCAAAACATTGGAATTTGAATATACTGTGAATGGGAAAACAACCAATTACCGCACAAATCACCGCATGGCACAAATACAAATTCCTGTTAACGGTTTACAAGGAGGGAAACTCAGCATAAAGAATAATAGCGGGCAAATGATATTCACCAGATTGATAACACGTGGGCAACCCGAGATAGGAAGACAAACTACAGCACAGAATAATTTGGGAATGGAGATCGCTTACAAAACCATGCACGACATCCCATTGAATCCAATGAGCATCGAGCAGGGAACAGATTTCAAAGTGGAGATTAGTATTTCGAATCCGGGCTTTTCAGGAGATTATTCAAATTTGGCGCTTTCGCAAATATTCCCTTCAGGTTGGGAAATTCATAATAACAGAATGGATAATAATGCCATTGATAATAAGTATGGAGTACCACGATATCAGGATATCAGAGATGATAGGGTATATTCTTATTTTGATTTAAAGGCCAAACAAAGTGTGACCTATGTAGTATTACTGAATGCATCCTATCTTGGGAAATTTTACCTCTCCGGTTTCGGATGCGAAGCCATGTATGATGGTAGTATCCAATCACATGTTGCGGGTTGTTGGGTAGAAGTAGTGCCAAAGAAAATTTCCGGGTCTGGAGTGAAATAAATTGGTCGCCGAAATTACTATCAAATTAATTATTAACTAATTAGCTTAATGTATTGCTGAAATCTTCCGGATAAATCACCGTTTAGTGCCAATTTGGCAAAACAAGGATTTGGATTAATTTATGCCGAACCTAAAAAAAAGCATAAATTTACCGCCCTATGTGCAAATGCCATAGGGATAAAAGAAATAGGGAACAAGCGAATGAGCATGATAGGAAGTATTTTTAAGGGAATCACAAAAGTTTTTGGCAGTAAGTCTGACCGTGATTTAAAAGAGTTAACTCCGATAGTTGATCAAATTAACACGGTTTATAATCAGTTAAGGAGTTTAAGCGATGATGAATTGCGAAATAAAACGAAAGAACTAAAAACGAGAATTGCTGATCATTTAGCAGAAATAGACATCGAAATTGAAAAGTTACAAAAAGAAAGTGAAGTAGAAGAGATTGATCTCATTGAAAAGGATAATATTTTTAAAGCAATTGATAAACTTCGTAAAACAAGAGATGAGGAACTGGAAATTGTTTTACTGATAATCTTACCGGAAGCTTTCGCTGTTGTTAAAGAAACGGCCAGAAGATTTACAGAGGAAAAAGAATTGGTGGTGCTTGCAACGGATTTTGATAAAGAATTAAGTGCAAATACCCGACCCAAAAAACCGGTTCGAATTGAAGAGGATAAAGCCATTTGGAGTAATACCTGGGATGCCGCCGGGGGCTTAATTACCTGGAATATGGTACATTATGATGTACAGTTAATTGGGGGAATGGTACTGCATAAAGGAAAAATTTCTGAAATGGCAACGGGTGAGGGTAAAACATTGGTGTCAACATTGCCGTCTTACCTGAATGCATTGGCCGGATTGGGTGTTCATATTGTAACGGTAAATGATTACCTGGCCAGACGGGACTGTGAATGGAATGCGCCCTTATTTGAATTTCATGGATTGAGAGTGGATTGCATCGACTACCATCAGCCTAATTCGGCCGAACGCAGGAAAGCCTACCTCGCTGATATCACTTATGGAACCAATAACGAATTTGGTTTTGATTACCTGAGAGATAATATGGCGAATAGCATTGATGAACTGGTTCAACGCAAGCATCATTTTGCAATGGTGGATGAGGTGGATTCGGTTTTGGTTGATGATGCGCGTACTCCCTTGATCATTTCCGGTCCGGTTCCGAGAGGCGATGATCAACAGTTTTATGCCCTTAAACCTCGTATCGAAAAATTGGTAAATACACAAAAAGCCTATACAAATACGGCCCTGGTGGATGCAAAAAAACTGATCTCGGCCAATAATGAAAAAGAGGGTGGTTTTAAATTGCTGCAAGCCCAAAGAGGATTGCCCAAAAATAGTTCTCTCATAAAATTTCTGGGTGAGCAGGGTAATAAACAGATTTTATTAAAAACGGAAAATTACTACCTGCAGGATCAACAAAAAGAAATGCATAAGGTGGATGCAGATTTATACTTTGTAATTGATGAAAAAATAAATTCTGTTGACCTAACCGAAAAAGGAGTTGAGTTAATTACCAATTCAGGAGAGGATCCTCATTTCTTTATCATTCCGGATGTGGGATCAGAAATTGCTGAAATTGAAAAATCTTCAATGGCTGATGATGAAAAGGCGAAGAAGAAAGAACAGCTGATGATGGATTTTACCATTAAATCGGAGCGTATTCACACCATCAACCAATTGTTAAAAGCTTATTGCATGTTTGAACGTGATGTTGAATACATCATACAGGATGGCAAGGTAAAAATTGTTGACGAACAAACGGGTCGTGTTCTGGATGGTCGCAGGTATAGCGATGGTTTGCATCAGGCAATAGAAGCAAAGGAAAATGTGAAGGTTGAAGCGGCTACCCAAACTTATGCCACGGTTACCCTTCAAAACTTCTTCAGGATGTACCATAAGCTATGTGGGATGACGGGTACTGCCACCACAGAGGCCGGAGAATTTTGGCAAATTTATAAATTGGATGTGGTAGAAATACCTACTAATAGATCCATTTGCAGAAAAGATGAGGAGGATTCTATCTATAAAACAAAACGTGAAAAATATAATGCTGTAATTGATGAAATTGTTCGGTTAACAGAAGCAGGTCGTCCGGTTTTGGTTGGTACAACTTCGGTGGAAGTTAGTGAATTGCTTAGCAGGATGTTGAATATGCGTAAAATAAAGCACAATGTTTTAAATGCAAAACAACATCAACGTGAAGCGGATATTGTTGCTGAGGCCGGACAAAGAAGCGCTGTTACCATCGCAACAAACATGGCAGGAAGGGGAACGGATATAAAACTTGGAGAAGGCGTTAAAGAAGCAGGAGGTTTGGCAATAATTGGTACCGAACGTCACGAAAGTAGAAGGGTTGATCGTCAGTTACGCGGACGGGCGGGCCGGCAAGGGGATCCGGGCTCATCAAAATTTTATGTTTCGCTAGAAGATGATCTGATGCGTTTGTTTGGTTCTGAAAGAATTGCGAATATCATGGATCGCCTGGGTATGAAAGAGGGTGAAAACATTGAACACTCTATGATTACCAAAAATATTGAACGAGCTCAAAGACGGGTTGAACAAAATAACTTTGGCATTCGTAAACGCTTGCTGGAGTACGATGATGTTATGAATTCACAACGTGAAGTAGTTTATACAAGAAGAAGAAATGCCTTGTATGGCGAAAAGCTTGAACTCGATATTAGCAATATGCTTGCCGATACCTGCGAGGAACTGGTTGAAACCTACCAGGATATTCGAAATGCTCAGGAATTCAGATTTGAAGCAATGCGTATTTTTGCTTTTGAAACCAGCATTGATTCCGAAAGTTTCATGGGTGGAAAACATGAAAATCTGGTTGACCGTTTATTTGAAGAATTACAAGCGCATTATGTCCGCAGAAATGCTGAAATGGCTAATATTGCGTGGCCTGTAATAAAAGATGTTTTTACAAACAGAAGCAATCAATTTGAGGTAATCGCTGTGCCAGTAAGTGACGGTATTCACCATATGCAATTACCAGTAAATCTTAAAAAGGCGTATGATTCAAAAGGCAAGGAAATTTCAAAAATTTATGAAAAATTTGCAGCCCTATTTGTGATTGATAATGATTGGAAAGAACACCTTCGTGAAATGGATGATCTGAAACAATCCTCTCAAAATGCGGTTTTCGAACAAAAAGATCCTTTGTTAATTTATAAACTCGAATCTTTTAACCTGTTTAAATCAATGCTGTCTCGTATCAATAAACAGGTATTAGGGATGTTGTTTAAAGGCTTTATCCCTGTCGAAAATGCGAGTGAAGTCAAATCCGCTGAGCAACCACGCAGACAAGATTTAAGCAAATTAAAAACCTCACGAACAGATGATCTGGCGCTCTCACAAAGAAACAACCAGGCAGCTGCACAAGCGGGAAGTGAAGTTCCTAAACAACAGCAAATAAAAGGAGTTGTAAAGATTGGAAGAAATGATCCCTGTCCATGCGGAAGTGGTAAGAAATATAAGTCGTGTCACGGTAAAGATGAATAACCAAAATAATTATTGCCTAAAGAAAAAATTATGAATTTAGCAAGTAAAATTGAGCATACAAATTTAAAACCGGATGCCACAGCGTCAGATATTATTAATTTATGTAATGAGGCAATAGAGCATCAATTTTATGGAGTTTGTGTGCCACCGTATTTTGTTCAGCTGGCAAAGAGAACACTAAAAAAAAATGAATTAAAAATAATAACAGTAGCAGGTTTTCCATTTGGTTTCAATAGTGTTTCAAGTAAAGTGGAAGAAACAAAAAAAGCCATCACCGCAGGGGCACATGAGATCGATATGGTTATGAATATTGCCGCCTTGAAAAGTGGCGATATTGTTGTGGTTCAAAATGATATTCAATCTGTTGTAACCGCTTGTCACCTTCAAAACAAATTGGCAAAAGTAATTATTGAAACCTGCTACCTTACCGATGAAGAAATTATATTAGCTTGCAGACTTTGTGCAGATTGTGAGGCAGATTATGTAAAAACATCCACCGGGTATGGTCCTGAAGGAGCAACCGTGAAAGCCGTTCAGCTGATGCGTAAAAATTTGCCTGCTAAAATAAAAATAAAAGCTGCCGGAGGGATTCGGGATTTTACCTTTGCCGAAGAATTGATAGCAGCAGGCGCAGATAAATTGGGAACCTCATCGGGCGTAAAAATCATGTTGGAATCAAGGGTTGTGTCCTGAGAAAACCAGAAGTTAATGAAGAATTATCAATTTGCTTTCTTGTTTTTATGCTGTCTTGTCCTGATGCAGGTTGATTCATTTGCACAAAAAAGTCAGGTAAAAATTATTTCGGATCCTGCTTTGGATTCGCTGGTAAGAAAAAACATGGAGATAAACCAGGCGGCTAATTCAATGGATGGATACCGTATCCAGATATTTTCAGGGACTGAAAGAAAGAATGCAAATGCCATAAATGCGAAATTTAAAATTGATTTTCCGGAATACCCATCGTATTTGATTTATCAGCAACCTTATTTTAAAATTAGGGTTGGCGATTTCAGAAATATAATGGAAGCCCAAAAATTATATAACCAATTGTTAAAATCTTATAACGATGTATTGATCCTTCCGGAAAAAATTAACTTCCCCAAACTTTGAATATTTGAAAATTCTTCTCGTTGTCAGGATCGTCTGGCAGATCTAAAATTTAATAAAAATGAAACTCGTTACTTATACAAGCAATAATACTACTCAGTTAGGAATTTTATTTGATGGGAAAATAGGGGCTTTATCTTCACTTGATCCTGGCTTACCTGATAATATGCGTGAATTTCTGTTGGGTGGAGATCCCCTGATGCAGAAAGCCAAATTTCTGGATGCAGAGTTGAAAGCAGGGAAGAATTTAAGCACTTATGTTTTGGAAAGTCAGGTGAAGTTAGTAGCACCGGTTCCAAACCCTACTTCATGCCGGGATGGATACGCTTTTCGTCAACATGTTGCTTCAGCCAGAAGAAACAGAGGTTTACCCATGATTCCTGAATTTGATCAATATCCCATTTTTTATTTTACAAACCATAATTCAATTCAGGGTCCCGGAGAAATATCCTGTATGCCTGATCATTTCAATAAATTGGATTTTGAATTGGAAGCTGCCATTGTAATTGGGAAAAAAGGAAGAAACATTAAGGCGGAGGATGCAGATTCTTATATAGCAGGCTATATGATCATGAACGATATAAGCGCACGTACTTTGCAAATGGAGGAAATGTTGTTAAATCTGGGTCCCGCCAAAGGAAAGGACTTTTGTACGGTTATAGGCCCCTATTTTGTTACCCCGGATGAGTTGGAGCCATACCGAATTCCAGCAAAAGCCGGTCATGTTGGAAATAGTTATGACTTAAATATGAAATGCTGGGTTAATAATATCCTGGTCAGTGAGGGAAGTGTTGGAGATATGGACTGGACCTTTGCAGAAATTATTGAACGTTGCGCTTATGGAGTAGATATTTTTCCTGGAGATGTGATTGGTTCAGGCACAGTTGGTACAGGATGCTTCCTGGAATTAAATGGAACGGGTTTGTTGAATGATAAAGATTATAAGCCTCAATGGTTGCAGGAGGGTGATGTAGTTGAAATGGAAATAACAGGCCTCGGGCATTTAAAAAATAGGATAGAAAGAGAAAATACTGATTTTAGCATTCTTTCTATCAAAAAAATGTAAACCTCAAATGAGGGCTTTTTGCCGGCTTCTTATTGATTTCAAATTATTGAAAATCAATAAGAATTGCCTTATGACATATAAATATCAGATTATTAACCTTATATTGCGGACTTTAATATAATTAAAATGACTATCAAAAAAATTGAAGGACATAGTTTTCACATTCCTGTAATGGGTATCGGGTTCACCATCGACTCTCCCATAAAAGTGTCAGCTCTAGGTATTTCATCAACTATATCACTCGTAGACGATATCTTATTGGAAAAATTGCGCGCTTTCTATTCAGAGAAATTCAATTTGCCTTATGAGAAAATTACCAATAAAGTTGAAGATTCAAGAGCCAAACGTATCACTGCCTATCTAAATATGGTCGATCACATTGTGAAAGAGAAGTTTGAACAACTCAAGCAAACGATTCATGAAAAGGGTGGAGCTTTCGAAAAATACATGAGTATGCTTCCCGATTATGCCGAAATCAAAAAGCAGTTCAATGCATTTGTTGATAAAAATAAAACCATTGATGAAATAAAACAATGGGCAAATCAACACTTGAAAATGGGTAGTATTGACGTAAATATCATGACCAAGCTCGACAAGGAGAACTCATTTAATAAGGAAAAATTACCTGTAATTTTTAATGATGCCCACGCAGCTTTAAGAGGTTTTGCCCTAAGCAAATTACATTCATCTATTGTATTATCTGCAGGGATGAACCCAAGACTTTACAGCTATTTTGAGCAGTTAGAGGCCTTCTTCCCGGATGAAAATGGATATCTGGAAAAGAAAGTAATATTAAAAATAAGTGATTATCGCTCGGCATTGATTCAGGGTAAATTTCTTGCTAAAAAAGGCATTTGGGTTTCTGAATACAGAGTGGAATCCGGATTGAATTGTGGCGGACATGCTTTTGGTAGTGATGGCTTTTTAATGGGGCCGATTCTGGAAGAATTTAATCAACAGAAAGAAGAGTTAATTGAAGTTATTCACGCTATTTATATAACTGCGTTAAAAGATAATAATAAACCGGTTCCTGTAAATCCTTTACCTGTAAAATTCACAGCTCAGGGTGGGGTCGGAACAACTGAAGAGCATCATTTTCTGTTAGAAAAATATCAACTTGATTCCATTGGTTGGGGAACCCCGTTTTTATTAGTACCTGAAGTTACTTCTGTTGATGAAGCTACGCTCGAACTATTATGCAAAGCGAAAGAAGAAGATTTATACTTAAGCAGTATTTCACCTCTTGGCGTTCCATTTAATTCCTTACGTGGGAATACCAAAGAGGTTGAAAGAGAAGCCTGGATCGCCAAAGGTCGCCCGGGTAGCCCTTGTCCCCGTGAGTTTGCTAAATTAAACACAGAATTTACAACGGAAGTTATTTGTACGGCTTCCCGTCAATATCAAAATATTAAACTGGCTGCAATAAAGGACCAGAATCTTGATCGTAAAAGTGAGGAAGAGGCAACTGATTTGGCTATGCAAAAAACATGTTTATGTATCGGTTTAGGGGCATCAGCACTCATGGTAAATAATATGGATATAAAGGTTGAAGGAACCGGCGTATCTGTTTGTCCGGGTCCAAATATGGCTTATTATTCCAAAGTAGTTTCATTGGAAACCATGGTGGGTCATATTTACGGTAAAGTAAATTTGGTTGATAATCCCAATCGTCCGCATATGTTTATTAAGGAACTGGATTTAAACATAAATTTTTACGAGAAACAATTAAAGGCATATCTCAGTAAACCTAACGATGCCATGCGTAAGCAAATAGCCAATATGGCTAAAAACATTGAAACCGGTATAGATTATTACCGTGAATTATTCGCGCACAAGAGCGATCTGATTCTAAAGCAACTTGATGAGCGAATGATACAATTTGAGTGTCTGATGAAAGAGCCTGAATTGGTAATTATTTAGTCATTTTAATATTAAAAGAGTAGCTACACGTTTCTTTAGCAAATTTATCTTCCCGGTCTTCCTGTTTGGCTTTATTTGAGCAAAAAATCGAATCCCTTTTCAGTTTGTGAAGATATTTTAAATAAGCTTCCTATATTTGGTTGATAAAAATTCCAACCTATATGAAGTTTCAGTACCTGACGTTCTCATTTATTATTATTTTTTCCATAAAAGCATTCTCACAATCACCATCAAAGGTATTGCCCTTAATACCTTATCCGGCTGAACTAACAGAGAGAAATGGCGCATTCGAATTGACTCAAAATACCAGATTCGTTTTTTCGGACACCCTTTTAAACAATGAGGCAGAATATTTTCTTTCCTACCTGAAAACTAATTATGATTTAAATCTACAGGTTTTGTCCCTGGCTCCGTCAAATGGATATTATATCGAATTGAGGAAAGTTAATCCGGATCCGGTTCCCACGGTCTATAATGATTCCGAGTACTACCAGTTAAATATTGAAAAAGATAAGATAATCATAGAAGCAAATTCCGGAGTAGGAATTTTTAACGCCTTCCAGACTTTTATCCAATTGCTTCCAGTTCAAAAATCAAAGAAACTGCCCATATCCTGCGTTTTGATTAAGGATTATCCTCGTTATAAATATAGGGGTATGCATCTTGATTGTAGCCGACATTTTTTTCCTGCTTCCTTTATAAAAAAATACATTGATTGCATTGCTTCCTATAAAATGAATGTATTTCACTGGCATTTAACCGATGATCAGGGATGGAGAATTGAAATAAAACAATACCCCCGATTAACAGAGGTTGGCGCGTGGAGAAAAGGTTCAATGGTTGGCCTTTATTCCGATAATAAAATTGATTCAGTTCCATATGGCGGATTTTATACTCAGGAAGAGATTATAGAGATCGTTCATTACGCTCAAAAGAGGCATATTAATATTATTCCCGAAATTGAAATGCCCGGTCACTCTCTTGCGGTAATTGCTGCTTATCCGGGTTATTCCTGTACAGGATTGCCCGTTGAAGTCGGTGTGAAATGGGGTGTTGAAAAGAATGTGTTTTGCCCTACCGAAGAGACCTTTGTTTTTTTAGATAATATATTGTCTGAGATTGTTAATTTATTTCCTTCAAAATACATCCACATTGGGGGTGATGAAGTATTAAAGGAAGAGTGGAATCAATCCACATTTTGCAAAGAACTCATGAAGAGAGAAAACCTGAAAGATGCACATGAATTGCAGGCCTATTTCATCAGACGTGTGGAAAAAATAGTAAATTCAAAAGGTCGGATCATCATAGGTTGGGATGAAATCCTGGAAGGGGGCCTCGCTCCGAATGCAGTTGTAATGAGTTGGAGAGGAATGGATGGGGGGATTGCAGCTGCCAGGCAGAATCACTTTGTAGTGATGTCGCCGGGCTCGCATTGTTATTTTGATCATTACCAGGGCATTCCGGAAACAGAGCCGCTGGCAATTGGTGGTTTTACGCCGCTGGATAAAACCTACTCATATGAACCCACCCCTGCAGGTTTAAATGAAACGGAGGCTTCTTATATTATGGGGGCTCAGGGAAATGTCTGGACTGAATATATCAATTCAACTGAACAGGTTGAATATATGGCTATGCCGCGTATGTCGGCACTTGCGGAAGTGCTTTGGTCGAAAAAAGAAAACCGGAATTATGCATATTATATCCAAAGATTATTGCCTCATTTAAAATTATTGGATCAAAGAAATATCCACTATGCAAAATCAATTTATAACCTGAAAGTGCGTATTAGTCCAGTAAGTAATTTAGGAGAAATTAGTTATGAGCTGAGCACTATTTTTGACCCTAAAGGAATCAGATATACCACCGATGGAAGCGAACCTACAAATGGTTCACAAAAGTATTTACAGCCCATCATCGTTTCAAAAAGCCAGTTAATAAAAGCGGCCTATTTTGAAAATAAAAAAAAGATTAATACGACCATTTCTCAAAATTTTCTTTTTTCGAAAGCTACCGGTAGATCCATTCAGCTCAAAAATGAACCATCTGAACAATACAGGGGAAACGGTGCATTTACCCTAATAAATGGGGTAAGAGGAAATCTTAATCGTACAAGTAACGACTGGCTTGGATTTGAAGGGGATAATATGGAAGCCATCATCGATTTTGGCTACCCGGCATCGTTTTCACATCTGGAGCTGAATTACCTGGTTAAACCTGAATATTGGATACATCCGCCTAAAAAAATTACAATCTTTTCTTCTAAGAATGGTATAGAATTTAACGAAATAAAAACCGTACAGACCGATGAAATAAACAGTTCTAAAAATACCCGATTAATAAAGTTTGAAAACCAATCTGCTCAATTCATAAAGGTTGTGGCCGAAAATACCGGCATCATACCTTGCGGATATCCCGGCGAAAATGAAAAAGCATGGTTATTTATGGACGAAATAATAATTCAGTAAAAAAATGACAAACAGAAAAACGTTTCTAAAAGCTACTGCCATTTCAGGAGCAAGTCTGCTGTTAAATCCCGGTAAAATTTTTGCCTATAAAAATGAACCAGAGGAAAAAGATCAAAATGAGTCCATTCAAAAACCCATTGTACTTTCAACCTGGAGATTTGGAATGGAGGCAAATAAAGCTGCCTGGGAAATATTGAGCAAAGGAGGACGGGCTTTAGATGCTGTTGAAGCCGGTGTAAGAGTGCCGGAAGGCGACCCGAAGGAAAGGAGCGTAGGCTATGGCGGCCGTCCCGATAGGGATGGAAGAGTTACCCTGGATGCCTGCATCATGGATGAGCTATCCAATATTGGTTCAGTTGCCTGTCTTGAATTTATTAAACATCCCATCTCTGTTGCCAGAGCAGTAATGGAGAAAACTCCACATGTCATGCTTGTAGGGGATGGAGCCCTGCAGTTTGCCTTGTCACAAGGGTTTATTAAAGAAAATTTATTGGTGGAAGAGTCTGAAAAGGAATGGAAAGAATGGCTCCTGAAAAACAACTATAAACCAGCAATAAATATCGAAAACCATGATACCATTGGTATGATTGCTTTGGATTTAAATGGCAATCTTTCAGGTGCATGTACTACCAGCGGGTTGGCATTTAAAATGCATGGAAGGGTAGGAGATTCGCCCATTATTGGAGCAGGTTTATATGTAGATAATGAAGTTGGTGCAGCTACCGCAACCGGCCACGGAGAAGAAGTGATTCGAATTGCCGGATGTCACTTGGTGGTTGAATTAATGCGTCAGGGAAAATCTCCGGAAAATGCCTGCAAAGAAGCGGTTGGGCGTGTGGTGAAACTGATGAAAATCCGAAACAAAAATCTGAAAGATATTCAGGTTGGTTTTATTGCACTTAATAAAAAGGGGAAATATGGCACCTACTGTGTTCAGAAAGGATTCAATTATGCAGTTTGTGATCAAAACGGTAATAGATTACTCGATTCAGATTCTCATGAAAAATAATTGTGAAGGAACGATTTCTGATTTTTCAACAGCCATTCTTGATTAGCCTGAATCATGAATTCCTATAAATTAGAGATTGCTTGTTTTAACGCAGCGTCGGCCATGATTGCTCAGGCAGGAGGGGCCGACAGGGTTGAGATTTGTAAGGACAAAAGCACAGACGGAATTACTCCCTTATTTGAAACAGTTGAAGCGCTCAGAGATAAATTAAACATTGAATTAAATGTAATGATCCGGCCAAGAGCGGGTCTTTATGTGTATTCTGATGATGAATTTGAACAAATTAAAAGGGATGTAATCAGGTTTAAAGAATTAAAGGTAGATGGTTTGGTTTTTGGTGTGTTAGACGAAAGCAATCAACTTCATATACCCCGAAACAAAGAGTTGATTGAACTGGCGTACCCCTTGCCCTGTACTTTTCACAGGGCTTTTGATGTAGTGAAAGATGTTTACCGTTCGTTAGAAGATTGCATTCATTGTGGTTTTACTACCATTCTTACTTCAGCGCAGCAGAAATCAGCAATGGAGGGTATAGATACATTGATCAAATTAGTTCAGCAAGCAAATAATAGAATAATCATCATGCCGGGCGGTGGTGTTCGTTCAACAAATGTTTTAGCGCTGAAGAACAATTTAGGAATGCCCTATTATCATTCTTCTGCTATCACAGATGGGGGAGAAATTGCTGATCTCAACGAAATAAGACTTTTGAAAGCAGTTCTGTCATGAAGATCGTTTTATTGATAACAGGACTATTCATAATTTTACCCTTCTTCCCCGATGCTCAAACTGTAGAAAGAAGTTTGAATAATAATAAGTGGGAGTTTAAAAAGACGGGTGAATCGCTCTGCTTTCCTGCTAAAATTCCAGGCACGGTTCATACCGACTTATTTGCAAATGGATTGATCCCAGACCCTTTTGCAGGTGATAATGAAAAAAAACTGCAATGGATCGAAAACGAAGATTGGGTATACCGGACAAACTTCAATATTTCTAGTAGTGAAATTCAAAAAGGGCATATCGAATTAAAATTTGAAGCACTCGATACCTATGCAAAAATATTCATGAATGATTCTTTGGTTGGCACTGCAGATAATATGTTTCGAATCTGGAAGATGAATGTAAAACCTTTTGTGAAAGAAGGAGAGAATAAGCTAACCATACAGTTTACATCCAGTGTTCGCAGGGGTAAGGAGCTTGCGAAACAACTGCCATATACCCTACCCGGCGATGAAAAAGTATTTACCCGCAAAGCACAATACCAATATGGATGGGATTGGGGTCCCAGATTTGTTACCTGTGGAATTGGAGATGTAAAACTTGTTTCGTGGAATAAAGCCAGAATTTCACAAATTCAATCTCATCAGGAATTAAAGGGAGATTCTTTGGCAGAACTGGAGTTTATCTGCACTGTTTTTTCTGACTCAATTCTGGATACAAAAATTAACCTTGTTCATCATACAGGTAATTTATTTTATGATCGTATTGAAAAGAAAATTAGACTTTTTCCCGGTGAAAACAGGATTCAAATAAAATACAGCATTCCTAAACCTGAGCTGTGGTGGAGCAATGGCTTAGGTGCAGCCCATTTATATGTGTTTGGGTTTTATTTGAGTCTTGGAAAAAATGATTTATTGTTTGAAGAAGTCCCTCTGGATTTTAAATCCATTTCGATCGGTATCAGAACCATAGAATTGGTTCAGAAAACGGATAGCATGGGTTCCTCTTTTTATTTCAAATTAAATGGTGTACCGGTGTTTATGAAAGGTGCCAATTATATTCCACCGGATAATTTTTTAAACAGAGTTAGAATAACCGATTATCAATCCATTATTAAAAATGCAGCTGAGGCAAATATGAATATGCTCCGGGTTTGGGGTGGAGGTGTTTATGCCGACGATGCATTCTACCAGGCATGTGATGAAAATGGGATTTTAGTTTGGCAGGATTTTATGTTTGCATGTGCCATGTATCCCGGCGACCGGTATTTTGTGGAAAATGTTTCTGCTGAAATTACGGATCAGGTTCAAGGTCTGAGAAATCATCCCTGTATTGCCTTATGGTGCGGAAACAATGAAATAGATGAAGGCTGGAAAAACTGGGGTTGGCAAAATCAATACCATTATTCTTTTGCTGATTCTTCAAAAATTGAAAGTGATTATCAGACAATGTTTGAAAAGCAAATCAAAAATATTTTGTTAAAAGAAGATCCGGGAAGGCCGTATTGGCCATCCTCTCCATCAATAGGATGGGGTCACGGGGAGAGTTTGAAGCAGGGTGATTCACATTATTGGGGTATATGGTGGGGATTGGAACCATTTGAAATGTACGAAAAAAAGCTTGGCAGATTCATGAGCGAATATGGTTTTCAGGGAATGCCTCCTATTTCAACTTTTAAAAGCTTTATGCCTGATTTTAATGTAAGGTTTGATTCTGCAGCCTTCAAAAATCATCAGAAACATCCGGCGGGTTACCAAACGATTCGTACCTATATGGAACGCGATTTTAAGGTGCCCAAAAATTTTGAGGATTACATTTATGTTTCTCAGTTATTGCAGGCAGAAGGCATGAAAACGGCTATGGAAAGCCATCGGAGAGCCAAACCTTATTGTATGGGTACGCTATATTGGCAATTCAATGATTGCTGGCCTGTAACTTCCTGGAGCAGCATTGATTATTATGGTAACCGGAAAGCCTTTTACTATCAGGCTAAAAGATTATTTGAGGATGTATTAATTTCATTTGTTGAAAAAGAGGAGGTGATAGAAGTTCACATGGTCTCTGACAAGATGGATACCCTAAGAGGAATATTGAATTTACAAGTAATGAATTTTAAAGGGCAAGTGTATTCCGAAAGGCATTTCCCAATAATGATTGAACCGAATTCAGGTAAAGTGTTTTTCAAAATGGGAAAAGACCTGGAAATAATTAAAAATCTCAATTTCAATAAGCTATTCCTTCATGCTGAATTTACCAATGAAAATGGAGTAGTTCAAGCCAACTATTTTTTCTCAAAACAGAAAGATATTGACCTGCCTAAGCCACATTTTAACATAAATAAAATCGATAAAACAACTTTTGAAATAGTCAGCGATGTTTTTGCCAAAAGTGTTTATCTGAAACGAAAAGAGGGTGAAATAAAATTGAGCGATAACTTTTTCGATTTACTACCCGGCCAAAAGAAACGAATCCAAATCTTAGAAAATAAATTAAACCTGGATCCTGCCCGTTTACAAATCAAATCGCTATACGATATTCATTCAGATTCCTTAAATCAAAAGAATTAGGGCTTTTCTGAATCCCTTCAAAAAAAATCATGTGAATTAATTATTTAAATTCACCTTTGAGGGTATAGAAGATTCTGATAATGAAAACGAAATGGTGAGGAGTTATTTATCAATAATAATCCGACGTGTTAAGTTAGCGCCATTATTTATAAACAGTCGCAAGAGGTAAATGCCTTTTGGTAAATCAGCTACATCAATAAAATTAGTGTTAAAACCAATATTTTCTTTTAAAAGGCTTTCCTTTAAATCAAAAATTTGAATTTTATCAATTGTATTTTCAGTGTCAAAATAAAGAAAATTACCGGCAGGTTGAGGATAAATAACTATATTATTTTGTGGCTCACCTAGTGGAGTTATTGAAGTTCCTTTTTCCCCCTCGTTTCCGGTTAACAATGCCACATTGGGTTCATTTTCAAATGCGCATTTTACTATCGTTAATTGTGTTCCGGCGGCATTTACATTTATTAAAATCCAAAAATAATAATAATCCGACCCTCCGGTCGTGTTCATTCTGCCAACAATGTATTCATTTCCTTTTCCTGCAAAAGCAGTATACGACAGGGCAGGACTATGTATGAATATTCCAGATGATTTCCACCCGGTCAAATTTGTAAAAGTTTTGTTATTATATACCTTTATGGGATAATTATTGCTTCCACTGATTACTCCTGTTGCAAGTCTGTACTCAAGTCCTCCTCCAACTCTTCCGGTTACAGAGAATGCCCCATTGGTAAATGAGTTAAATGTTGCATCGTAAGTGGCATCGTTATTAATATCCAATTGGTATTGGGTAGTAGTGGCATTAATTACTTGTCCGATGGTTCGGTTTATGACCACAGCATAAGTAAAATGAGTTACCAAAACCATAAGTAGAGTAGTGCCAAGTTTTTTCATTTATTTTCCAGCATTATTGGCGCAATTTAGGGATTAACTTATAGATTCATATTGTCTTACACATTTTTATTTTAACAGATATCAGTAGCTTGTCTATTTTTCATACAGGTACGAAACCGGTTTCAGAACCCAAAGTTATTTTTACATACTTTCTATCTAATGAAATGATATATTGCCCCATTGGACCTTAGGATTATGTCCGATAATTTTCTAAAATAAAGAATTATACTAAGAACGGGATAAATTATTGCATTCAAAAGTAAGCAGAAGGCAGCAGCAGTAGGCAGGTCTGCATACTGCCGCCGCCTCCTGCCGCTAAAGACATAATGAATTATTTTACCCCGTTTAAAGTATAAGTAATTTTAATATAAATAGGTTCATATGTATGAAAACAAAAATAGAATTGATGTGCCTGCTTTTTTTCTGGCTCAGTTGCGATTCTCAACCGATAATCAGACAAAGTGCTGTTCAAAATAATTCACAAAATACAAAAGTAGAAATGGATACGAATAAATTAGATACTGCCCTGTTTGGTGCAGGTTGTTTTTGGTGTGTAGAGGCCGTATTTCAGCTGATAGATGGAGTGCAAAAGGTGGAATCGGGATATGCAGGCGGACAGGTAAAAAATCCTTCTTACCGGGAAGTATGTGAAGGAACAACCGGTCATGCCGAAGTTTGCAGGATTTCTTATGATCCGAAAAAAGTTTCTTTTGAAACTTTATTATCCGTTTTTTGGCAAACCCACGACCCCACCACCCTTAACCGGCAGGGGAATGACATGGGAACACAATACCGTTCGGTTATTTTTTATATGAATGAAATGCAAAAAGAAATAGCCGAAAAATATAAAATGGAATTGAGTAAAAGTGGGGCATTCAAAAACCCGGTCGTAACGGAGATCAGTGCCTTTACCAATTTTTATCCGGCGGAAGATTATCACCATGATTATTACAATCAAAACAGTTCGGAATCCTATTGCCGGTTTGTGATCGCACCTAAAATTGAGAAGTTTGAAAAAGTATTTGGTAAGCAATTAAAACTAAAGGGGCATAAATAATTTTGGCTTCTGCCAAATTCACCTTTACTTTGCAGGTATGATACAACGTATTCAATCTGTTTATTTAGTACTCATCATCCTTATTGTGGCAACCCTTTGCAGCATAAATGTACTTCATCTTGTTTTTGTTGAACCGGAACCGGAAGCAAAAACCACAGAATATTTTTTAAACCTGTTTTATTTTACAGTCAAACAAAATGACAGATTGATTGAAAGCCACCTTCAATATGGATTGATTTTTCTTTCATCAATTGTTATGGGATTGAGCATTTATGTTTTGCTAAATTTCAAAAACAGGAAAAAACAAATACTTTTTACGAATGTTAATTTGTTAGCCATCGTTATTCTGATTACGGCATTTACCGTTAAATCATACCTTTTTGTTCCAAATTTTAGCAGTGAAAAATTGATGCTCAATTCGGTAATCGGTATGGCCTTATTTATTTTTATGCTATACCTGAATGTAAGAGTTTATTATCTAATCAAAAAGGACGAAGATTTAGTACGCAGCGCCGACAGAATCAGGTAGTAAGCTCCTTTCCCATTTCTCATTTCTCATCTCTAGCTTAATTTATTATCTTCGCAAACTATTATGGCTCAAAAACCAACAATTCCACAGGGCACACGAGATTTTAGTCCACTACAGGTGCAACGCAGAAAATTTATTCTGAATGCCATTGAACAGGTTTTTAAAAAGTATGGCTTCATGCCACTTGAGACGCCTGCAATCGAATATATATCTACCCTTACTGGAAAATATGGGGATGAAGGAGATCAGCTTGTTTTTAAAATTTTAAATTCAGGGGATTATTTAAAAAACCTGATTGAATATAATGACAAAGGCCTGGGACATGAAAATCTGGATAAAACATTTCTTCCTTCCCTGGACGGAAAACTAACTAATCTGGATTCAAAACGTACACTTCCTTTTATTGCGGAAAAAGGGTTACGGTATGATTTAACTGTACCCTTTGCACGTTATGTAGCAATGAACCGGAATGAAATCACTTTCCCCTTTAAACGTTATCAGATGCAGCCTGTTTGGCGTGCCGACCGGCCTCAAAAGGGACGGTACCGGGAGTTCTGGCAATGTGACGCCGATGTGATTGGAAGCACCAGCCTCATCAATGAGGCAGAGTTATTGAAAGTATATGATGAATGTTTTTCCTTTCTTAGTATTCCGGTAAACATCAAAATAAATAATAGAAAAATTTTGTCGGCTCTTGCTGAGATTATTCAGGCAAAAGAAAAATTTACCGGCATTACCATGGCAATCGATAAACTGGATAAGATCGGAGAATCCGGAGTTAGAAAAGAACTCGAAAAAATGGGTTTAGATGCGGATCAGGTTAACACAGTTTTGAGGTTTTTGATTTTATCTGAATTGAGTCAACCTATGCCTGAGTTAGAAAACCTGTTTAAGGATTCTGAAGAAGGAATGCAGGGACTGAAAGAATTAAAAACTGTTTTCAGCCACCTCGAAATATTGCAAACCCATAATTCCGTAAAATTAGATGTAGGTCTGGCAAGAGGTTTAACCTATTATACGGGAACTATTGTAGAAGTTCAGGCAAAAGTGGGTGATTATACCGCAAGTATTGGGGGAGGTGGAAGGTACGATAATTTAACCGGAAACTTTGGCTTGCCTGATGTTTCAGGGGTGGGTATCTCATTCGGTTTAGATCGTATTTATGATGTAATGGAAGGGCTGGAATTATTTCCTAAAGAGATTATTTCCAATGATACCAAAGTGCTTTTATGCTATTTTGATGAAGCATCGCAAATATACGCCTTGAAGATTTGTACGCAATTGCGAGCTGCAAATATTCCTGCTCAAATTTACCCGGATATAGTTAAGAAAATTGGGAAACAACTCGAATATGCCAATAAGCTAAATATTTCTTTTGCCTGCATTATTGGCTCAAAAGAAATGGAAAGCGGGAAACTGATTTTAAAAGACCTGACGCTCGGAACCCAGGAAGAGCTTACCCTGGAGGAACTCCTTCATAAATTTTAATTCATTTTAAATATTAATTAACAAAATGAACAATTCTCTTTTTGAAATAAATGTAAAACTATCTTTATCGGATATTGAAAAAATAATAACATCCAAACTTATCCTAAAACTATCTGATGATGCAAAAGCAAGAATAATAAAATGCAGGAGCTATCTGGATAATAAATTAAATAATCCCGAAGCTACCTTTTATGGTATCAATACAGGTTTTGGTTCCTTGTGCAATACAAGAATTTCCTCAAGTGAATTACAGACTTTGCAGGAAAATTTACTTAGGTCGCATGCCTGTGGGATGGGGGATTATGTGCCACGGGAAATTGTGAAACTGATGCTCTTACTCAAAATTCAATCCTTGTCTTTTGGCCATAGCGGGGTTCAGTTGGAAACTGTGGAGCGCCTGATTGATTTATATAACGCAGATATTTTACCGGTCGTTTTTGAACAAGGTTCACTGGGAGCCAGTGGAGACTTAGCCCCGCTTGCCCATCTGTGTTTGCCACTTCTGGGTGAAGGTAAAGTTTGGTATAAAATGAATTTGGATTATGAGATGATGGATGCAGCTGATGTATTGAAAAAGAATAACCTGACTCCCATAAAATTGAAATCCAAAGAAGGATTGGCATTGATAAATGGTACGCAGTTTATGAGTGCTTACGGTGTATATTTATTGTTGAACGCATCCCGTTTAATCAATTGGGCCAATATCATTGCTGCCATATCCCTGGATGCTTTTGATGGTAGAATAGAACCCTTTTCCGACGAATTACATGCCATCAGACCCCATGCCGGACAGGTGGCTTGTGCAAAAAAAATAAGAACCTTATTAGCGGATAGTGAAATCAGCAAACAAGAAAAGCTGCAGGTACAGGATCCTTATGCTTTCAGATGCGTACCCCAGGTTCATGGAGCCAGTGAGGATACAATCAATTATGTGAAAAGTGTAGTGCTTACGGAAATCAATTCGGTGTCGGATAATCCAAATATTTTTCCTGAGGAGGATAAAATCATTTCCGGAGGAAATTTTCACGGACAACCCCTGGCATTGGTTCTGGATTTTCTGGCAATTGCACTGGCTGAGCTGGGAAGTATTTCAGAGCGCCGCACCTATCAGTTAATCTCGGGTCAGCGCAATTTACCCCCTTTTTTAACGGCTAATCCCGGAATAAATTCAGGATTTATGATTCCGCAATATACCGCCGCCGGAATTGTTAGTCAGAATAAGCAATTGTGTACTCCCGCAAGTGTGGATAGTATTGTGAGCAGTAACGGGCAGGAGGATCATGTGAGTATGGGCGCAAACGCAGCAACTAAATGTTTAAGGGTATTGAATAATATTGAAACCATTTTGGCTATTGAATTAATGAATGCGGCTCAGGCAATGGAGTTCAGGAGGCCATTAAAAAGTTCGGGGATAATTGAAGCATTGTTAAATGCCTACCGTAAAAAAATTCCTGCACTTAAGGAGGACAGATTTTTGCATGCAGATATGATGGAAAGTGTTGAATTTATTAAAACCTGCCAACTGGTTTGATGAATAAGAATATATACTTCGATTTATTAATCCTAAAAGATATTTAGATGATGGAATTATTACAGAACCCCGATATAAAGGAACTCATTGAAATTGCAATAAGAGAAGATATTGGGAATGGAGATCATAGCTCCATAGCTTGTATTCCTGCTGATAAAAAAGGTCAAGCCTATTGTGTGGCTAAGGAGGAAGGAGTGATTGCAGGGATTGATCTGGCGTCCTATATTTTTAAACGAATTGATATTGGAATACGTTTCGAATCGCACAAAAAGGATGGTGATAACATTAAAAATGGAGACCGGATTTTTGATGTTTATGGAGCCGATATCAGCATTTTAACTGCCGAGCGCCTCGTCTTAAATTTTATGCAACGATTGAGTGGTATAGCAACGCATAGCAGGGTCCTCAGTGAGTTTTTAAAAGATTATCATACCACTGTTCTCGATACCCGCAAAACAACGCCGGGTATGCGTTTATTAGAAAAATGGGCAGTTCAGCTGGGTGGTTGTAAGAATCACCGCATGGGTTTATTTGATATGATTATGATCAAAGACAATCATATTGATTTTGCTGGAGGCATCAAACAGGCCATTGAAAAAACGCAGAATTATATGAAATTTAAAGGACTTGAACTTGACGTTGAAATAGAGACCCGAACGCTGGATGAAGTGAAACAAGTTTTGGAAACTGGTGGAGTGAGCAGAATTATGTTAGATAATTTCAACCCTGATTTATTAAAAGAAGCGGTTAATTTAATTGCCGGCAAATATGAAACTGAAGCCTCCGGAGGCATCACGATGGACACAATTAAAGAATATGCGGCTTCAGGAGTTGACTTCATTTCTGTGGGTGCACTTACCCATTCTTCAAGAAGCATTGATCTGAGTTTGCGTGTTTCAGCTTGAAATATTGCTCAATTTGCATAAATTGCAAAATAATTTATTAATATTACTTTGGATTTCTTAAAAAAAACTTAACATTTGCCATTCTTAAACAATAAAACCAAATCAAAAAAAATATGAAAAACATTTTCAAATCATCTTTTGCCATCTTAATTGGCTTATCGCTAACTGTTGTTGGCTGTAAAAAAACAAGTACTCCTGATCCGGGTGGAAACAATCCGCCGGAGACATTTTATGCTTCAACATCACCTTCAATGAGGATGGCTGTCCTGGAAGATTTCACCGGTGTTCGTTGTGGTTATTGCCCTGACGGACATGTGAAAGCACAAGCTATCAAAGATGCTTATCCAAAGAAAATTATGATCATTGCAACGCATGGTGGATCATATGCTGCCCCTTCGCCAGGCTGGATGGATTTTACAACCCCTTTTGCAAGCGGACTGATCACACAAAGTAAATTAACCGGGTATCCAGCCGGAACAATGAACCGGTTACCAGCAGCATCTTTAGGTGCTACCCCGATGACCCCAGGTGGGTCGGCAATGGGTCGTGGTAATTGGGCTGGGGCAGCAGACAAGGTAATGTTAATGCCTTCTCCTGTAAATTTGGGTGGAGTTGCAACCTGGAGCGTAGCAGACGAAGAAGTAACAGTAAGGGTTGACATGTACTTTACAAGTGATGAAACAGTGCCTACTAACCTGTACGTTGGACTTGTACAGGATGGAATTCCTTCCAAGCAAAGTGGTGCAACCGGAACTTACATTCAGAACAATGTATTGCGTTCAATGATCACAGGTTCTTGGGGGGAAGAAGTTGCAACAGCAGCTACTAAAGGCACTAAAATCACCAAAACCTACAAAATGGTTGTTCCTAAAGTGTATAATCCAAATGCTGTGGCTGCCGATGGCGGTGGTGCTTCGGATATTACCAAAATGCGTGTTATTGCTTACGCATCAAGGGGTAAAGAAGATATTCTAAATGGTGTTGAAATTGCAATTAAGTAATATTAACAATTCATTATAGAAAATTAGTATAAGTCAGAAATAAATATTTCAAGGCTGTCTCGAAAGAAATTTTGAGGCAGCTTTTTTATTGTATTTTTGAACCATGTGGCAATCCTATCTTAAAGGTTTTAAAATTTATCTGCAGCTCGAAAAATCTTTATCTGTTAATTCAATAGAAGCCTACCTGCATGATGTAGAGAAATTGGTCCAATACCTTTCTATAGAAGGAATAAACCTACAAGCTTCTCAAATTAAACTGCAACATTTAAGAAATTTTGTAAAGTATATTTCAGAATTGGGACTGAACACAAGTAGTCAGGCAAGGATTATTTCAGGAATAAAAGCCTTTTTCAAGTACTTATTAATGGAGGACGAAATCAAAATTAGTCCGGCCGAATTATTGGAAGCTCCCCGTCAAAGCAGAAAACTACCCGATACCCTGGATGTTCATGAGATAGATTTAATGATTGAGCAATTGGATCAGACTAAACCGGAAAGTTTACGAAACAGAACCATTATTGAAACCATGTTTAGCTGTGGCTTAAGGGTAAGTGAAACAACAGGATTGCAACTTTCTAATATCTCTTTTGATAATGAATATATAAAAGTAACAGGTAAAGGCAATAAGGAACGTTTGGTACCCATCGGTAAAACGGCATTAAAATATATTACTATTTATCTTCAGGAAGTGAGGAATCATGTTGAACCCAAAGCGGGAAGCAATGATATTCTGTTTTTAAACAGAAACGGAGGCAAACTAACCCGTGTGATGATTTTCTATATTTTAAAGGACCTGGCCTTGAAAGCAGGAATAAAAAAGAACATTAGTCCACATACTTTGCGCCATAGTTTTGCCACCAGTTTGGTGGAGGCCGGTGCTGATTTAAGAGCGGTTCAACAAATGCTCGGACACGAAAGCATAACTACTACAGAGATATATACCCATATCGACAGAGAATATTTGCGTGATGTGGTAACTCAGTTTCACCCGCGAAGCCGAAAGGGGAGGGCGTGAAATGGAGAGTGGGGGATTGGAGAATTTTCAATTCGCAATTTTTTTTGTTAATTTGTATTTATGAATTTGGTAGCATTAGTAGCTTTGGGTGGGGCAATCGGGTCGGTGAGCCGTTACCTGCTTGGCATCCTGTTTAAGTGGATATTTCCATTTGCTTTTCCCTTTTCAACTTTACTCATCAATATAGCCGGAAGTTTTTGCATTGGTTATTTATATTCATCTTTCCAGCATCAGAGTTCTTTCCCTATTATTAAACCCTTGTTGATAATAGGTGTGCTTGGTGGCTTCACAACCTTTTCATCTTATAGTTTTGAGGTTCTTGAGTTGCTCGAAAATAAGCAAATTCAAAAGGCATTACTTTATGTTTTTTTCAGCAATGTATTTGGAATTGCGGCAGCCTATTGGGGTTATAAATTATTTGCCACATGATGCATGGAACAGTAGTTAAATCTACAGGTAGCTGGTACCATGTCAGAAAAGGAAATGGAGATATTGTACCCTGTCGTTTAAAGGGGAAATTTCGTTTGGATGGCATCAAACATACCAACCCGGTTACCGTGGGCGATGAGGTGCATTTTGAAATGGAACCAGAATCAGGAAATGGAGTGATCAGCAAAATTGACGATCGTAAAAATTATATCATACGTAAATCCAATAACCTTTCAAAACAAACGCACATCATAGCCAGCAATCTGGATCAGTGTATGTTGATAGCAACCCTTGCTTTTCCGAGAACATCTTTCGGATTTATGGATCGGTTTCTCATTACGGCTGAAGCCTACCATATTCCTGCAATTATTGTTTTTAATAAGACAGATTTAATGGAAGGTGGTTTTGATGAAGTGTTAAATGAAACCATCCGCTTATATGAGAAAATTGGTTATCGGTGTTTAAAAACTTCAGCAATTACCGGTGAAGGGTTGGAGGAATTTAAAACGGTTCTGGCAAATAAAACCACCTTATTAAGTGGGCATTCGGGCGTAGGGAAATCAACTTTATTAAACGGGATTGAACCCGCTTTAAATTTAAAAACCAAAGCCATTTCCAAATACTCTCAAAAGGGTCAGCATACGACTACTTTTGCTGAAATGCATCCTTTATCTTTTGGCGGATATATTGTTGATACACCCGGAATTCGTGAATTTGGTCTGGTTGATTTTGATATGGTTGAAGTTTCTCATTACTTTAAAGAAATGCAAGCGCTTATTGGTAAATGCAAATACAATAATTGTAAACACATTAATGAACCTGATTGTGCTATTCAGGCTGCCGTGGGCAGGGGAGTGATAAGTGAGCAAAGATTCAGCAGTTATTTAAGCATAATCAGTAACCAGAATATTTATGAATAAAATAATAACATTGATACAGGAGCCATGAGAGCAGTTCTTCAACGTGTAAGTGCGGCTTCGGTATCAGTAAATCTGCAAACCATCGGAGCCATTGAAAAGGGTTTATTAATTTTTGTCGGAATTGAGGACAATGATACCGAAGAGGATATTAGCTGGCTTTCAAATAAATTATGCAATCTGAGGATATTTGGTGATCAGAATGGTTTGATGAATCTAAGTGTTAAGGACATTGACGGAGAAATATTATTGGTAAGCCAATTTACCCTGCATGCCGATACCCGAAAGGGAAACAGGCCATCCTTTATTAAAGCGGCCAAACCTGTTATGGCTATACCGCTTTATGAAGAACTGAAAGGACAACTCGAGCGCGATTTATGTAAACCCATACAAACCGGAGTGTTTGGGGCAAACATGAAAATCAGTCTGGTTAATGACGGACCCGTTACTATTTATATGGATACAAAAAACAAGGTATGAGCATAACAATTGAAGAAGCACAACTGCAGGTTGATAATTGGATAAAAACGATTGGTGTCAGGTATTTCAATGAACTGACAAATACCGCTATTTTGATGGAAGAAGTGGGAGAACTTGCAAAAATTATTGCCCGTAAATATGGGGAGCAATCATTTAAAGAAAATGAAAAGGAAACTGATTTAGGAGATGAAATGGCCGATGTGCTTTGGGTACTTATTTGTTTAGCGAATCAAACCGGAGTGAACCTTACCGAAGCATTTGAAAAAAACATGCTTAAGAAAACCCACAGGGATTCAACCCGGCACATGGAGAATAAAAAATTGTATTGATTGTATTTATCCTTTATGCAATTAGCAAGCTGCATCCCCTTAAGTCACTGTTATCGACTCTGCCTAAAACCTCAAACGCGCCATTTTCAAGAGTTCTTCCCAGATCTGAGCTTTGAATAAAGCAACAGCTGTTGATATTGGCCAGGTCAATGATGTTGATTACCCCGGTTTTATTATCACCTAAAAATTTAAATGGGTCATTTGGATCGCTGATGAAAATTCGCATCCAGGAATTGCATGTAAATTGGCCATTGGGTTCAGAATACGCCTGACTAAGTAATTCGGTCATTCCATATTCACTGCATATAGAATTGGTTTTTAGACCCTGTTGAAGAAGAAAATTTACTTCCATTTTTGTAATTTCCTTCTTCCGCCCTTTCATTCCTCCTGTTTCAATTACCTTACCCATTTTAATTTCAGTTCCCGCTTGTTCCATAAAATCCAACAGGGCAAAACTGACACCAAACAAAATGTAAGGCTGATTCAGGCTCTCAAGCTGTTGAATACGATTTTTCAAGGTCAGGTATTCATAAAGAAAAAAGCCATTTAGCGGATGTTTTGATTCCTTCATGAAATGCTGAACCATATAGATCAGAGACGAGCCTTCGCGCTCAAGATACGAGGGAAGTAAGGCCAGAAAACAATAGTCTTTAACGGGACCAAATTTACTTTCAAAACCTTTCACAAAACTTTTTTGGTAGATGGATAAATCGGTAATATGATGTTTACTTTGACCTGTTCCGGCGGTAGAACTGCTATAGAATATTTTTTGAATAGGATCATTAGAGGAAATAATGGTATGATACTTGAAAAAAGTTATGGGTAAAAAAGGAATTTCCCGAATGAATTTTATTTTTTTTTCGTCGTTTATACCTATGTAATTGCAATATTTCCTGTAAATGGAGTTGTTTTCAAATTGAAATCTAAAAATTTGCAAACACAATTCATCAAAATTGCTTAAATTCGGCTCGAATATTGAATTGATAAATTGTTGATTAACAGAATACATATTTTCTATGGATTATTGATTGGATTGTTGTTTGCATCCGCGTGCAAAACAAAGGAAATCTTTTCTGAAATACCAGAACTGGGTTATAAGGGAGTCTATTTTATGTCTAATACCGAGGGTATAGATTCTGTAATGACGCTGATTTTTACTTTTAAAGATGGTGATGGGGATTTGGGTTTAACTCAGGCCGACA
>CAYHCF010000006.1:105793-118532 GCA_964355075.1 uncultured Chitinophaga sp. | reverse complement strand
GACCCCATGATTAACAGTCATGTGCTCTAACCAGCTGAGCTAAGAAGGAATTTTTCCCTTGCGGGGATGCAATGATAGGATTTGAAATTTAATTAAGCAATATTTGCGCCATAAATATTTAAAAATAAATTATCTATGAGTCTATTAGTCGTTGGCAGTGTGGCGTTTGATGCCATTGAAACTCCATTTGGTAAAACCGACAAAATTGTTGGTGGAGCCGCCTCTTACATTTCTTTGGCCGCTTCCTATTTTACAAAAAAAACAAATCTGGTGGGTGTGGTAGGCGATGATTTCCCTATTGAATTTGTTCAACACCTCAATAAACATGGTGTTAATACCGAAGGGCTTCAGATAAAACAAGGTGAAAAATCCTTTTTCTGGAGTGGTAAATACCATACCGACATGAATACCCGCGATACGCTTGTAACAGAATTAAATGTTTTGGGTGACTTTGATCCTGTCATTCCTGAAAATTACCAGGACTGCGAATTTTTAATGTTGGGTAATTTAACCCCAAAAGTTCAGCAAAGCGTAATTGAAAGATTGGCAAAACGTCCGCGCTTAATTGTTATGGATACCATGAATTTTTGGATGGAAATTGCATTGGATGATTTGAAAGTAACCTTGAAAATGGTGGACGTGCTTACGATCAATGATGAAGAAGCCCGTTTATTATCAGGAGAGTATTCTTTGGTTAAAGCTGCTGCAAAAATTCAGGCAATGGGACCCAAATACCTGATTATTAAAAAAGGAGAAAACGGTGCCCTGCTGTTCTATGGCAAACAGGTGTTTTCCGCTCCAGCTCTGCCTTTAGAAGAGGTATTTGATCCAACAGGTGCAGGCGATACCTTTGCCGGTGGATTTATTGGATACCTTGCCAAAACAGGTGATATCAGTTTTGAAAATATGAAAAATGCCATCATATTTGGTTCAGCAATGGCTTCTTTTTGTGTTGAATGCTTTGGAACTGAACGAATTATCAACCTAAGCGATGCTGAATTAGATGATCGCATCAACCAGTTTAAACAGCTGGTTCGGTTTAATATCGTTGGAACTTTAGCTGAAAGTAATTAGAGTCTGTCTAGAATGTCCTCTGGCTGCGTTATGCTCGTCCCTAAAAATGCTCATGTACACCAGCACACTGCGCTTTTTAGGGACTTCGAATGCCTAACCAGTGAACATTCTAGCTCAGACTCTTGACTATATGGACAGACACTAATTAGAGTCTGCAAGATAATCAGGGAACCGAATCCCCTAACATTTTAGCAACTGGATATCAGACAATAAAACTAAAATCTAAATAATGGGGTATTACCCCAGGGGATTCTCGATAAAACCAAAACCAATCCAAGACCATAATACATCAAACTCCGCTTGTGCTTATCTGAATCTGCATATGCCTTTTTAGATTTTATCCTTCCAATCTGTATCAGAACAACAGCTAAAATCATTGTAAGTGGATGCTCCAGAATTTGTAATCTCTTATCAGAATCTTTCATCGAAGCCCCAATCATGGCAATAGCATCCTGAACTTTTGGACTGATAAACCATAAAACCAATCCGATCAGTAATTGTGAATGCGCAATGCTTAATAAAACAGCTCCGGCAGTTTTATCACTTTTCCCAAAAGGACTTTGATTTCTGACTCCCTGAAGAGCTCTGATCATTGCATAAAGAGCGGCGGCTAAAAATAACCAGCGTGCTAAATTATGAATAGTAAGTAATATTTCGTACATGTTGTTTTTTTTTCAAAACTACATTTTAACTAAATTACTTTTCAAATTTTTTTTTAACACCCAAAATGATATTGGCCAGTTTTTGGCAACAAATGCCCTTTGTTCGTTTTATTATTCCCTTTATTGCCGGAATTTTATTGCAACATGAGTTGAATTTAGCAGTTGAATATATCTTTGTTTCATGGATATTCTCAGGGATTTTGGCATGGATTTTCTTAAACAAAATCCGGAAAATATATCATTTATGGATGAGTGGAATCCTATTAAACTTCTTCCTTATTTTCTTTGGCATGTGCTTAACCTGGCTCCAAAATGACAACAATTTTCCTGACTTTTTCAAAAAACACCATTTCAGGTATTTAATTGTTAAAATTGATGAATCTGTCACATCCGGCAAAAATACCGATAAGACCAGAGCAGTAGTGTTACAAGGGATCGACAGCCTTCATCACCTTCAATCTTTAAGTGGAAATCTGCTGTTATATTTCAAAAAAGACAGTCTTCCTTCCAAATTACAGTATGGGGACGTTTTACTCATTAAATCACAAATACAGGAAATTTCTTCACCGGCAAATCCGGGAGAATTTAACTATAAAAAATACCTGCAATCCAAACATATCTATTATCAATCTTACCTGACCCCAAAACAATATAAAATTATTAAAAGACAACAGGGATCAAAGCTCTTTCAAATCGCCTTTCAGAGTCAGGATTATATCCGGGAAACCCTTCATACCTACGTAAGCGGGAAAAATGAGACCGGTGTAGGAGAAGCGCTGTTATTTGGTTTCGATGATGACATTGACATGGAAATATTTAATGCCTACAGCAGAACAGGAACACTCCATGTTTTGGCGGTAAGTGGTATGCATGTGGCTTTGATTTTTATGGTCCTAAGTTTCTTTCTGACTCCATTACAAAAAATAAAAAAACTCAAACTTTTAAAACCGGCATTATTGCTTACAGGAATTTGGTTGTATTCTGTTTTATGCGGCTTATCTCCTTCCATATTAAGAGCCAGTATCATGCTTAGTTTTATGGTAATCGGAGAACTGATAAACCGTAAAAGCAATACCTTTAACAGCCTGGCGGCTTCTGCATTTCTGTTGTTGGTAAGCGACACCTCGGTAATTTCCAATGTTGGATTTCAATTAAGCTATGCGGCTGTTTTAGGAATCATAAGCTTCTATCAGATGATCTATGAAGGTCTTGATTTTTCAACCAGGATTGGAGATATGATTTGGCAGGTAATATCTGTTTCTCTGGCAGCACAAACGCTGACTTTTCCAATGAGTTTATTTTATTTCCATCAATTCCCGAATTATTTTCTTTTAGCCAATTTACTCATCATCCCTATCACCACACTCATCATATACAATGGAATCCTACTTTTAATTTTTAGTAAATTCATTATAATAAGCAAGGCACTTGGCTTCTGTATGTTATGGTTGATCTCTATTTCAAATTCAATAGTCGCTTTTATAGAAAAATTGCCCGGATCCTACATTGAATCAATCCATTTTTCGATTCCGGTATTGCTCCTTACTTATAGTCTTCTGATTGTTATTGTAATTTACTTCAACAAAAGAGATGTTTTTATTTTTAAAATCGGTTTAACTTTCATCCTCCTGATTTCTTTGGTTCAATTTTGGGAAAATTACCAAAGCAGAAATCAAAAAGAACTTATTATTTACAGCATAAAAGATCATACCTGTATTCAGATAATAAAAGGGAAAGAAGCAACCACCGTCGCCGATAGCAACCTGATCGCTGATCCTGCAAATCTGAACTTCCACATACAAGGTTTAATTTGCCAATCAGAGATTAGTAAAGAAAATAAATTGATGCTGCCCATGTTAAATTCCGTTATTGAAATCACTCCCTTAAAAAAAATGCTAATCCTTCATGTAAAATCCAGGTATAGAAATATGCGGTTCGACCTCGTTTTGATTGAGGGGAGAAAGTATTTAAATCTGGAAGAAATTCTCAAAAAAAACCAAATCAGGCAATTAGTTCTTGGCAATAATATTCCTTCAAAAAAAAGAATTATTTTAAAAAAAATTGCCGCCATTTATCACATTCCCTGCTATGATATTACCGAAAATGGCGCTTTTCAATTATCATTGTAAAACAATGGAAGATTTAGTAAATTATTCAGTTATCGACAGGGTGGGTTATATTACCTTAAACCGACCGGAAAAACGCAATGCTTTAAGCTATCATTTTGTTGCGCTAATCAAACAGAGCATTCGTCTGGCAGAGGAAGATGACAGCTGCAAAGTAATTGTTCTGAGGGCAAATGGAGATGCTTTTTGTTCTGGTGCTGATTTGGCCTCTATGCAACAATTACAAAGTAATACCTTCGAAGAAAACCTGGCTGATAGCAGGCACCTTGCCGAATTGTACCAGCAAATTTACCTTTCCCCTAAAGTTATCATTTCCATTATTGAAGGACCTGCTTATGCCGGTGGCTGCGGACTGGCAACCATTTGCGATTTTGCATTTGCAAGTTCTAATGCAAAATTCGCCTTTACTGAAGTGAAAATTGGATTTATTCCGGCAATCGTAATGGTTTTCCTGTTACGTCAGGTTGGTGAAAAAATTGCGCGAAGAATTTTGCTTACCGGAGATATTTTTGACGCACAAAAAGCACTGCATTACAATTTGATTGATGGCATTTTTGACCCAATCATTATCGAGGAAGAGGTACATAATTATGCAGTAAGATTATGCAAACAAACTTCTTCCCAAAGCAAGGCCTCCACCAAGCAAATGCTGGCAAAAGTGCCTGAATTAAGTTTAGACGAGGCAATAGCCTACGCCACAGAAATGAATGCGATTACCCGTTCCTCTGAGGATTGCATAAAAGGTATTCGTGCTTTCCTTAACAAGGAAAAGTTGATCTGGTAGTCTAAATTTTTAAAACATGAAGCAAAAAATCATTTTTCTGCTATTCTTTTTTCCCTCTCTGATTTGGGCTCAACCAAAAATAACAGAAGGAAAGTTGTTATACGAAATTACCTATCAGAACTTAAGTAAGGAATTAATAAGCAAAGAACATTTGTTGCCGCATGATGCCAGTTTGTATTTTAAGAACGAAAAATGCAGAATTGAAATGGGCGCAGGTCAATTTGGCAAGAATATCACAATCATTGATAAAGAGAAAGGTGAAACCCTTGCTTTATTAAATATTAACGGCAAGAAATTCGCCATTCGAAAAAATGACAGTGAAATGGTTGAAGTGCGAAATTCATTGAGATCAGACACCAGCAAATCTGATATTAAAGTTGAAATTGTAAATGAGCAAAAAAATATTGCCGGCTTTGTTTGTCAAAAAGCGATCATCACAAGAACCAAACGAGGAGTAAAAAAGCAAAGTGAATGTTGGTTCACCAAAGAATTACCTGCATATAATACACAAAATGATGAAGCATTTAAAAAAATTGACGGTTTTCTGATGCAATTCAGCATCAATGAATCTCAATTGAACATGACCATGAAAGTTAAAATGGTGAACCCCCTTCCTATGGACGACAAACTATTTGAAATACCGGATGGTTATCATTTGGTGACAGAAAAAGAACTCACCAAAATTTTAAACGTGATGCAACTTGATCAATCTGATAAATAATACTTTTAATATGAAGCGAAATATAATATTACTCATCTATTTATTTGGGTGCTTAACCATGAGGGCACAAACCAATTATCTTTTTACCAACCCAAAAATTGAGCCTATTTTAAAAGGGAATTATTCTCCGGGCTTATACAATTTATCGGGGACGATAACACCCAAGACTACCGTTACCAATGCCTTATTCAACGGAGTTATAAGGGACAGCCTGTTAAACTTCTTAACTCAACTTGCATCTTTTACAACACGCAATACCGGTTCAGACACCCTAAGTTCTACATTGGGAATAGGTGCTGCCCGCAGATGGGCTCATGCACAATTTGAAAGGTTCTCTGCTCAAAATCAGAATCGGCTTCAGGTTTCCTATTTTCAATTTGACAAGCTGATATGTACGGTAAATCAACATAGAAATATTATGGCGGTGTTACCGGGAAACGACACCAGCGAGAAAGAATTTATTATTATTGAAGCCCATATAGACACGCGCTGCGAAGGAACCTGCGATACGCTTTGCCTGGCCCAGGGAGTAGAGGATAACGCAAGCGGATCATCGCTTGTTTTAGAACTGGCAAGGGTTTTAAGTCCGTTTACCTTTAAACGCACATTGGTGTTTATTTTAAGTATTGGCGAAGAACAAGGTTTGGATGGTGCAGAGGCATTTGCCAAATATGCCAAGGCCAATAACCTCAAAATTAGAGGAATGTTTAATAATGATGTTGTAGGTGGTGTGATCTGTGGCAAAACTTCCGCTCCGCCCGGTTGCCCTTTCGAAAATGATATTGATAGTATCAATGTAAGAATTTTCTCAGCCTACTCCAACTATTCTAATCACAAAGGATTGGCGCGGTTCATTAAGTTGGAATTTGAGGAAGAAATGAAACCGAAAATGCCCGTCAAGACCAGTGTAAATATAATGAATGCAGAAGACCGTACCGGTCGTGGAGGGGATCATATCCGATACCGGGAACAGGGGTTTACTGCAATTCGAATTACAAGTGCCAATGAACATGGCGATGCAAATCCTCAGCCTGGATATCTTGACAGGCAACACAGTACCAGGGATATATTGGGTAAAGACATAAACAATGACGGTTTCATTGACAGTTTCTATGTAAATACGGGCTATCTTCAACGAAATTGCTGGCTAAATGGAACAGCTGCTATCATGGCTGCTAACGGACCCAATGCACCTGATTTTGATTTGGTAAACGATGGAAATGGTCTGAGTGTGATCATTAAAAATCCATTGGTGCCCAATAATTACAAGATTGGTTTCAGAACCCGAAAAAATGACTTTGATACAATTTTTACCCTCACTAATCAGACTGACCTGAAAACATACCATGTAAAAAAGGATAGTTTTTATTTCGTGTCCGTGGCACGTATGGATGATGAAGGCGTTGAAAGTTTATTCGCCACCGAAAAATATGTTAAGGTTTTAAATGTGCCTGCGAGTGGAATACAAACCAATGTACAAAAAGAAAGAAGCATACAACTTTTACCAGTCATTCCGAATCCTATTGATGAAACCCTCAGTCTGAGTGTTTGGGTAAAAAACCCATACCCGGGAAAAGAGGGTATGATAGAAATTTTTGATATGCAAGGAAAATTAATTAAACAAATTCCGATTTCATTATCACAGGAAATCAATGAAGTAGTGTTTGAACATGGGTTTAATACTCGAGGATTATTTAATTGCACACTTTTTGTTGATGGATATGTAGTTGATACCCAAAAAATATTTTTTAAATGAAAAAACCGGTTTTAATTACTTTATTCTTGAGTCTGTTTCAATTTTATGCTATTAGTCAAACCGACCCAAAAGCACCGCCACCCGACCTATATCAACCCAGTATTTTAATAGAGTTGTTTTCATCCGAAGGGTGCAGCAGCTGTCCGGTTGCGGATGCTTTTATGAAAGAAATTATGGATATCAGTGATAGCAGTAAAACACCGATTTATATTGTGGATTACCATGTCACCATCTGGGATCGTTCGGGTTGGGTTGATCCTTTTAGCGACTCGGCTTATACCTTGAGGCAACAAACCTATCTGTTTAAAAAGAAACTAACTGCCATGTACACGCCCATGCTATTTATTAACGGCAGCGACAAGGATATTGCGGGAACCGACAAGAAAAGCGTTGGGATAAAACTTCAGGAGAACCTGCAAAAGCCAGCTGAACATTTTATGAGAACTTCAGTTTCGGGAGTCGAAAACGAAGATAGCATCGCTATCGGTTACCGGGTGTGGGGGAATATAGATTCCATGAATTTAAATATCGTTTTGGTTCAAAAGGAAATTAACAATATGGTTTCCGCTGGAGAAAATAAAGATCAGATTTTGCATCATCATAACCTCGCAAAAAAATTGATTACAATTCCATTAAAACAAAACCAGGGTATTGTAAAAATGTACGCCAATAAATATGTCAACCCACAAAATTTTAAATTGATTTCATTTGTTCAACATCAGCGCAGCTGGCGTGTTTATTGTGCTGATCAGTTATCTTTCAGAAAATAATGGTGAAATTAAAATAAAGTTTAAAGACAAGGACATAAAAACTGTTCCTATAAGTGTGAATGGTCAAATTATTTTAAAATTAAAATAATGCTGTTTGTTGGCTCCAACAATTCTACTTTGTGCCCTGAAAGGGTACAATCATCAGCACAGGGTGTAGCCCTGTGAACAATGCTTATACAACAAATCCATAAGCCCTGAAAGGGCGTAATAATATTTTACACCAGGCAATTTATTACAGAAATAATTTATTTTAACACTTCAATATACAACTTTTACAAATGCACTATGGTCAATAATATTTATAAATTTATCAGGTAAATTTTCAATATTTCATTTATATTCGATTGGGTTTATAAATTAAACCCTTCTTAAAATAATGGGGCAATCACTGGTAAAAAACTACTTACATATTATTTTTAGCACAAAAAATCATTTGACTTCTATTAAAAATAATTATGATCAAGAACTTTATCGTTATATTGGTGGTATATGCAAAAACATGGAATGTTATCCGGTAAAAATTGGCGGATATACGGATCATATTCATATTCTCTGTTTATTATCAAAAAAGGTAACATTAATAAAATTACTTGAGGAAATTAAAACCAATTCGTCTAAATGGATGAAGGCTAGAGATGAATCATTGAATAATTTTTATTGGCAGAATGGCTATGGTGCATTTTCTGTGAACCCAGGTGAGATTGATAAAGTTATAGCATATATTGTCAATCAACATGAGCATCATAAAAAGATTACATTTAAGGATGAGTACAGAGCATTTTTGAAAAAGTATAAAGTTGAATATGATGAAAAATATGTGTGGGAATAGGGTAATTAATATGGGTGCAACAGGTGTCACTTTATTATACTATCTGACCCCTTCAGGGCCATAAGATTTATTCGTTGCTTCATTTACACAGGGCTGCACCCTGTGCTGATGTATTAGGCCCTTTCAGGGCCGCGGTAAAACTATATAACGGGTATAGAGATTATTATTTCACGGACGAATCCAATAAATTTTCAAATTTGCTAAGTTCTGTTTTCAATTTTTTGTGAACTTCCGTTTGCATTGAATTACTTTCGGACTCTATCTCATTTTCAATTCCTTTCAAAATTTTTTGCATTATAATGGCCTTATTTAAATCACTGCATTTCTCATAAAAATTTTCAAGAATGATAATTCCTTCGGCAATGGTTGTATCGCTCTGATACCTTAACCAGACGCCATAATTTTTCAATATATTGGAGCGATACAAACCATATTTCCCAATCGTATTTTTGAAGTATTTATTTTTATTATCCCTGGACAGGTCGCTGTATATTCCCGAAATAGCAGTTTGTAGTTGCCCGCCTGGAACCGCTTCAAATAGGGAACACCAATACAAAACCGAATCCGGATCCAGATCTTCCAGGGCATATAAACAGGTACTCATCACAACATATGATGAATCTTTTAATCCACTGATAAATTCATTTTTGTAAGCCGGGTTTTTCCCAATGGCTAAAATCTCTAAAGCTTGATTTCTGATTCTTGCATAATTTTTGTGATGTGCCAGTGAAATTACCTTTGATTCGAAATTTGAGAACTGCTCCGGATGCTTCTGGATTATATTGAGTCCGTTTAAAATAAAATAATCTTCATTTCGGTTCAGGCAGAATGAAATGGCTTCCTGAATGAGGGGCATCAGACTATCTGGTTTAAAGGCCATAAATGTGCGGATCGCCCTCAGTTGAACAGGATAAGACGCTCCATATTTCAACTGGTTCAACCAAGCTTCCGGAGTTTTATTTTCTCTGAGAACTCCGGGTATGGAACCATTGGCATCTATATAAAATAAATCGGGGTCATTATTCATTTCCACATCATTTTCGCAATCAATGGTGAATATTTCATCTTTATTTTTTATACTTAAATTTAATTTATGAACTACAGGTTCTCCTTTCTCCAGATGGAATGCATAAACCAACTGAGTATTCAAATGAAAAGTTGGAAAACTGCTATCCTGAATCTGTTTAACCACCACCATTAATTTCTTAGCAGCCTTGTCGAAATAATAATTTACAGACAGTTCAGGATGACCTTTCCCAAAATACCATTCGGTAAAAAACACATTCAGATCCTTTCCACTTGCTTCTTCCATGGCATGACGCAAATGATTTACATCTGCCACCCCGAATTTATTTTGGGTCAGATATAGGTTCATCCCCTTAAAAAAGGCAGTATCGCCGATTTGATTTCTTAATGCGTGTAAAATCCAACTTCCTTTCTGATAACTTACTACGTCAAATACCTCATCACTATTTTTATAAGAGTTCCTTACCAGGCTTACCTGATACTTATTTCTTGAACGTAAATAGGCATCTAAGTTTTTGCTGAACATCATGTCGGCGTATGCTTTCCCATAAGTTTTTTCATTCCACAAATATTCTCCATAAGTGGCAAAGCTTTCGTTTAGGGTAATATGGCTCCAACTTTTGCAGGTAACCAAATCACCAAACCATTGATGGAAAAGTTCATGAACGATAATTTCTTCCATCGTATTATCAAGGTGTTCTCTGGTATGATGTTGAACACCTTCAAAATGCACAACAGCCGATGTATTTTCCATGGCCCCACTCACAAAATCGCGACAAACAACCTGACTAAATTTATCCCATGGATAATCAACACCGGTAATTTTGGAAAAAGTCTCTATCATTTGAGGAGTTTTGCCAAATATTAAACGTGCATCCGGCTCATAATCGGGTTCGAGGTAATAGTTGACTTCTGTATTTCGCCACTTGTCTTTTACAACCTTAAAATCTCCGATTGCCATCATGGTTAAATAGGGAGCATGCGGTTTCAATTGTTGCCAGTGATCGGTGCGTGTTCCATTCTTATTTTGGGTTGAACCCATTAATGAGCCATTACTCAAAGAAACATCCTTGTTATCCATAGTAATGAAAAGATCTTGCGTATGTTTTTCATTTGGCACATCATGGGTCGGAAACCAGGCTGAATTATATTGGGTTTCGCCCTGAGTCCAGATTTGGCGGGGTTTATTGGGATCAGTACCCAAAGGATTAATAAAATACAAACCCCTTGAATCCGTAATGATATTTCCTCCTTCGTTTGGCAATTCAGCCGGTTTCGCAATATAATCAATGAATAAAACAAAGGTATCACACCTTTCTTTTTCATCAGGCAAATCAACCCTTAAGTGTAAGCCATCATAATGAAACAATACCTGAACCGTATCGGTATGTTGAACCAAAGCCACCCGGTTTACCGTAAAACCTCTTGCATCCAAAGAAATAGAATTCAAGCTGTTGGGCGATGGCTTTATTGTTAATGTGGCCATTCCATAAACCCACTGACGTTTGTAATCGAACGAAATTTCGAGGCGTGTATGCAATAAATCAATATTAGATTTTTCGTCCAGCTGGTAATTGAGAGATATCCGTTTTTTGTCAGGAGACACTATCACTTCATCCAATATTATTTTTTCTATCGAAAGTTCTGCAACGTATTTCGGCTTTTTGTTTATTTTGCAAGCCGTAAAAGCGAGTAAGCAAAAAGTAACCCAAACTAATTTTGATCTCATTTATTTTCAAATACACTGCAATAAAACAATTATTTGAATAAAACATGCTAAACATAAAAGTAAACAACCAGAATTATATTTTCGATTTAATAGCAGGAACTGCCATGCTAAATGGAAAACCGGTGAATGCAGATACTGTTAAGCTGGAACCCAACAAATATCATGTTATAATTAATAACCAGAGCTTTACGATTGAATTACTAAGTAAATCAGAAAATGACAAAAGCATGTCTATTCTGGTAAATGGAATCAAACACGAAGTAGCCATCAAAGACCGATACGACAAGTTATTGAGTCAATTAGGCATGGATAAATTAATGGTAGCCAAATCCAATAATATTAAAGCTCCCATGCCCGGATTGGTTTTACGCATAAATGTAAAAGTCGGTGATACCATCAAAAAGGGAGACGCGCTTTTAGTTCTCGAAGCCATGAAAATGGAAAATGTTATCAAAGCAGATTGTGAAGGCGTTGTAAAAAGAATTGGCGTAACCGAAAAACAAGCCGTTGAAAAAAACACCACACTCATAGAATTGGAATAAAATCCCTTTTCTCAGTATTCATCTCACAAATCCCGGTGCCTTTTTCCCAATTCTCCTATGTCTTTTCGACATTTCACCTCTCATTTCCCATTTCCCATTTCCCATTTCTAGCTAAAAACACTACCTTTGCACCCTGTTCTTTAATTAATGGGGGTGACCGGTATTGACGGGGTGATTGATTGGCATGTAAGCATGTAGTGCGTTGGACAGTTTGCACTATAATCTCAATTTCCAAAACTATAGTTGGCGAAACTCAATTCGCAATGGCTGCTTAATCAGGAAGATTAGGTAAGCCTTCGGTTCGGGAGTGATTATCTTATCGCGCTCTCATCAGAACCGTCATTTGATAGGGTCTATCGTGTGTTTGCCACCGGCACATAAATAGTACACAGAGGGATATAGGTTTAGTTGGTAAGCGAAGCAACCTGCTTAACCCGAAAACAATGTTTCGCTAAACGTGTAGAAAGCGTGGCCATTGCACCTCCGGACCAGGGTTCGAATCCCTGCACCTCCACTTGATGATCAAGGCTGTTACCAGCCTTTTATGAAGCAAAAAAACAAGCCCCCAAGCTTGTTTTTTTTGTGTAATAAAAGGCGGGCGGGGCGATAGCGCCGCAGCATTGATTCCCTTCACACCCAGCAGGGATCATGGAGCGAAGCGGAATAATCCCTGCACCTCCACTTGATGATCAAGGCTGTTACCAGCCTTTTATGAAGCAA
>CAYHCF010000006.1:0-105693 GCA_964355075.1 uncultured Chitinophaga sp. | reverse complement strand
AGCATTGATTCCCTTCACACCCAGCAGGGATCATGGAGCGAAGCGGAATAATCCCAAAATTATTATATTAGCTAATGCAGATTTATATTCCAAACATCAAAACACCCTCCTCATCACCCATCTGAACTTGTTGATAATCACTCCATTTAGAGCTCAAATTTCGTATTTGAATCCGTTTTGCTTCATTTTGCACATAAGTTACCATGGCCTTAATCCTTACTTATACCTACGATTCAGCCAATAAATAATTGCCTAATTGCCTAAAAAAGAACTATTTACACTACAACCCGTGAAAAACTGTGTATTTACTTAACTTATTATAAGTCAACTTTGTAGCGTAAAGGCGTAATTCTTTTTCCGATAAAATAAAAAGATTATGAGATATTCAGAAACCCCGACTCGCTCTTTTTTAGATCCAGATGATGTAAAACAGTTTACTATCAGGATAATGATATTTGCAAAGTATCTTATGGTTACTGCTATTTTGTTATTTGCCCCAACCCGGCAAACCTTTTCACAATTTTCTAGTTCCAGGCAATACATCAGTCATTATGCACCCTTAGCCAAAAAGCTATCTGTACAAACCGGGATTCCGGCAAGTGTTATTCTGGGTGTGGCTTTAATTGAATCGGGACATGGTAGCAGTAAGAATTGTATATTGTTAAAGAATCATTTTGGTATAGTAGGTAAAAACAAGCTCGCACTTTATGCCTCCCCTTATAAATCAATTTACAAAGGGTATGCAAGCGATGAAGCATCCTATCAGAATTTTTGCAATGTTATCAAAAGCAAAAAATACTACTCGCAATTAAAAGGCAATAAAAATTACAAACTTTGGCTTCAAACGATCAATTCGAATCATTATTCCTTAGCAGGTACAATCTGGACGAGCACCATATCCAAAGCAATAAATTCCCATCAATTGTACCGACTCGATGGGGTTATTGGTCAGGGTAATTACGCCAATAGATGAGGCTGATCCCAATAATTACAACTATTATTCAAATATCGAACCAGTTCTTCAGGTCAAACCTTTAGCTTCATTTCGCGTTTCGCAATTGAAAAATTTCCGCTATTTTGCGCTCCTTAAACTTAATCAAAAGATATTATGCAATACGATGTAATCATTATAGGTAGCGGACCCGGAGGATATGTTGCTGCCATTCGTGCCAGCCAGTTAGGATTAAGAACCGCAGTAATTGAAAAAGCCGAATTAGGCGGTGTTTGCTTAAACTGGGGATGTATTCCTACCAAAGCGCTTCTAAAGTCAGCACAGGTATTCGACTACATCAAACATGCAAAAGATTATGGTATCCAGGTGGGTTCAGCCGAAAGTGATTTCGGAGCAGTTGTGAAACGCAGCAGAGAGGTGGCCAATGGTATGAGCAAAGGCGTAGCGTTTTTGATGAAAAAAAATAAAATTGATGTGATTGCCGGCAGAGGTAAAGTTTTAGGAAACGGAAAAGTGGAGGTAACCGATGCCGCAAGAGCAGTAAATGTTCATGAAGCAAAGCATATTATTTTAGCCACAGGTGCCCGAAGCAAAGAGTTACCAAATATTAAAATTGATGGACAAAAGGTAATTGGTTACCGCGAGGCAATGATATTGCCCCAACTCCCAAAAAGCATGGTGGTGATGGGAAGCGGAGCGATAGGTTGTGAGTTTGCTTATTTTTATCATGCTATGGGAACTCAGGTAACTCTTGTTGAATTTTTGCCAACTATTTTACCCATAGAAGATGAGGAGGTAAGTAGAGAAGTTGCCAAATCATTCAAAAAATCCGGTATAAGCATCCTGACCAATGCCTCTGTAGAAAGTGTAGATTCGCATGGACATACCTGCAAAATAAAAGTTAAAACCGCAGAAGGAATGAAAGATCTGGAAGCGGAAATTGTATTATCGGCGGTCGGAATTCAAACCAATCTAGAAAATTTGGGATTAGAAGCGGTCGGAATAAAAACCGATAAAGGCAAAATTTTGGTTGACGACTTTTATGAAACCAACGTAAAAGGCATTTATGCAATTGGTGATATCGTAAAAGGACCTGCATTGGCGCATGTAGCCAGTGCCGAGGGAATTATCTGCGTGGAAAAAATCGCAGGCCATCATCCGGAGCCTTTGAATTATAATAATATACCGGGTTGTACCTATTGTTCTCCTGAAGTTGCCTCTGTAGGTTATACCGAAAAGGCTGCCAAAGAAGCGGGATACGAAATAAAGGTAGGAAAATTTCCATTCAGCGCCAGTGGTAAAGCAAGTGCAGGGGGCGTAAAGGAAGGTTTTGTAAAATTAATTTTTGATGCCAAATATGGCGAGTTCTTAGGGGCTCATCTGGTAGGTGCAAATGTAACCGAAATGATCGCTGAAATAGTAGTTGCTCGTAAGCTCGAAACAACCGGAATGGAAATTATTAAATCGGTTCACCCGCACCCAACCATGAGTGAAGCCATTATGGAAGCCGCCGCACAGGCATATGGAGAATGTATCCATTTATAAGATTTACACTTTAGTTTATTGGGTTCATAAAAAAACAAAAGGCTGCCTTAAAAATAAGACAGCCTTTTGAGGAAAATAAAAATTTATTATTTATTGAACGATTAAACGCTTGGTAGCACTTGCTCCATTCGCAGTTTTTACATTTACAAAATAAAGTCCTGAACTCAATCCATTTAAAGAAATAGTTTGATCATGAGTATTCAAACTTTCAAATGTAGAAACTTCACGACCTGTAACATCTAATACTGAAATACGGGAGATAGGTGATTTAGTTAAATCCATTCCAACTCTTACTTCAGAAGTAGCAGGATTTGGATATACAGTTAAGAAATTGCTATAATCGGTTTCATTGATACCCACTCTTGGTTGTCTCTTAATGGTAATGGTAAAATCGGTATTTGAATTTTTTCCGAAATAATCATTTTGAACCACCACTCTCCATTTTAAAGGAATTGGCGTATTGTAAGGAACTGCAGAAAACTGTCCGAATAAATCCTTTTGGGTAAACATTAATCCTGTAGTATCAATTACAGGTACGCTAACCAATGGAGCCGAAAAATTACCGCTTGCCATATCAATTAACACATTGTAAATAGTTGACAATGGCTGAGCACCGGTAACACTCGCTTTTTGCCAGCCAAGCGCCAAAGGTAATAAGGTATCACGTACATCTAAAGAAATTGCATTAGCAGGTGTTAACAAATCAAAAGGATTTAATCCAACTATACCTGTTAAACCCAATTGAACGGCAATACGAGGCGCCACAAATTTTGCAATGGTATCGCAATAAGCTTTACCGCGTGTTACTGACATATATGGGTTAGTTAACATAGCAAGTGAATCTGCTTCTCTACCATTTGCAGGTAAAGGAAGGCCGCGGTAATAAACGAATGAGGTTGCCTGAAGAAGGGTTCTGTCCCAAAACTCCCAGGGCGCACCTTCAATTGGAAATGAGGTTTCGAAACCAAATACATTGTTTTGGCCTCCCGAAACTTTAAGTCCCCGTGTGCTGATTGGATCTACATATAACAATGAGTTTAATTTGTTATTGACCCCTTTGGCATTCGCTTTTGGAATCACATCACCGGCACCTGAGGCATTTGGAATAACGGTTAGTCCGGTAATAGGTACAATCACATTTCCTGTTTTATAAGGTGCAAACGGATCTTTGGTAGTTTGCAAGCTTACCATTGGCAAGCTGTTGCTTTTCATCCAGGCTGTATCGCCCATGGCTCCACCAAAATTAAATACCATATGAATGTTTGAAGAAACCGCAGGATCACCGGAAAAAATATAAGGGTAAATTCCGCCTAAACCAAGCCAGTTACCTAAAGTATCCATATTCACCATCGGTGTTCCATCTCCACGTTTGAATTTTGGATTAGATTCAATATCGGCACGTGTGCTTACTGTGGCAATACCATAAGCAACATATCCACCGGTACCCTGACCACCCATTGCAATTTTGGAAGTATCAATTTTATAGGTTGCTGCATTTAAACGTAAAAAACGAACGCAATTACGCGCATCCTGCATGGCTCTGAAGGTAGCTTGCAGTAATTGTTGCGTGGCTGCCTCCTGATTAGTGGTGGCAGGATTCCAACCTGATCGGTAATTAAAGGTGGCAACAACATAGCCCATTCTGGCAAATTTATTTGCTATTTCAACCAGGTTACTGTCATTTTTGTTCCCTGTAGGTTGTTTATTTAATATGGCAGGTAAATAACTACCGGTATGTGCCAATATAATCAGCGGGCGACTGGTCATTACATCAATACCACCCGGTTCATAGATATCACAGGTTAAATGGGCATTGTACAAAGCAGTAGCGTACGAAGGTGGCACCTGAGTATTCCCATACAACAGGTTTACCGACATGTTTGAATCATATTCCACATTAGCTGTTTTTTTAACAGTAAGGAATATCTCATTAATGAATCGTGTTTGGGCAAAAGAGCCAATGGAAATCAGGCAAACAGCCAAAATAACCACAATTTTTAGTAGATTTCTTTTCATTTTTTTTGTTTTTAGGATTTATTAAAAGTTTGTAATTTAGAACCAAAGTATATGTTTTAATTGAAAAAACAAATTTTTTAATATTATTAAACTATTTCCCAAAGTCGAATAATAATGAAACATAAGTAAGACGACCCACTTTTGGTCCTCCATAAACTTGTATTACCTCATTATTTAACAAATTACTGACGCCCAGTTTTACAACCAGTTTATCTGCTAAAAATGTCTTATTAACCTGTGCATCCATCATTCCGTATTCGGGAACATAACCTGTAAATTGAGGAGAGCCTTCATATTTAAATCCTCTTTGCCATTTCCAGTTTATACTGTAACCCCATCCATTTATTTCGCTTGAACCTATTTTTGTATCAATATCTCTCCCATTAATTCCCAGGTTATATTTATGTTCAGGTGTATTAAAAGCAGGAATCAGGGGATCTAAAGAACCTCTTAAATCCAATTTATTCCAGGAATAATTACCGGAGAATCCTAAATACTTTTCGTAAAAATAATTTATTCCTATACTGAAACCCTGTGTAGTTACTATATCTACAGCATTGGCAGCAACCCTGTAAATCTTTGGTACGGAAGGAAATGTTTCCATTTCACCCCAACTAATTCTTGCTCCGATTTTGTATCCTATAAAATTTTCATACCAGCTATAATAGTAACTGGCATCTACAAAAACCTTTTCGCCTAAGTTACCCCTATAACCTATTTCAATTGTTTTTACACTTTCCGGCTTTATAGGGGCCACATTAAAATAGGAGAATTTATTTAGCTTATCATTAAATTTTGCAATCATACTTTCTATGGTCACCAAGCTATCAAATCCGTACAGATTTCCCAACAGGGTTGCCCTGCCCACATTTAAATTAATATATTGGTCGGTTAGGGTAGGATTACGGATAGCACTGGCAACGGAAATTCTGAAAACATGATTATGATGGGTGTAAACCCAGGAAGCAGCAGGTGACCATAAGAAATGGAAGTTTTGATTTTTATCTATTCGGTTCGTGAAGCTGACTTTCATTTTATTTTCCAAAAACTTCTTTTCCAAACCCAAATACGCTCCTGCTTCCTTATTGTAAATTCTTTGTTCATTTATCGTATCTAAAAAAATAGTTCCTTTGGAATAGGGAGCATACAGCCTGAAATTCCCTCCAAATTTAATATCGACAGAGGCTACAGATTCCTGATATTCTGCGGCTATATGGTATAGTGCAGATTTATCAAAAAACCTGGAACCACCCTCTCTGTTGGTAAGAGAAATTATACTTTGAAAGGCTGAGTCAAATCTTGCAGTTCCCGGTTCAAACCTGGGTAAGCCACCGGTTTGGTTAGAGGGTTTCGAATCTGTAACATCTTTCACTAATCTGTGGTAATTTACTAATGAATCATAATAGTTGGCATTTAAGAAATAGTTTACATATTTCTCCCAGATAATTCCAGGAGGAGTTTCATAGGTTTGCGGCGTAAACGGAAGAATTCTGTTGTAAGCAATCCCATTCCAGTTTTCAGAATTATCCTTGGCCCAATTATTATCAGATTTCGCATAGTTCTGTAATAATAAAGCAGTAGCATAGGCATCATAACTTTTTCCCGCGTCTTCATTCGTTGCATACACCCGTATAAAATATTTGTCATCCTTTTTAAACTCCAGTCTGTTTTGAAAAAACATAATATCTTTTAGACTAAATCGGTTATCGCCCTGATAAACGGTTGTTCCATTTCCAAAATTGCAGCTTAATATTACCTCATGATCTTTATAGATCTTATAATGTATAGCAGCGTTCATTTTTACATTGCGGGAATTATAATTTACCAGATCAATTTCTTTATAACCTTTCCGCAAAGCATATCCATATCCAAAATAATAAGAACCGGTTTGTTTGAACCTGTTGGTTGAGTACTCATCGCCATAAACATTCACCGCATCATATCCTCCCGGGTTTTTTTCATTTACGGGAGATTGACTGGTGGCTTCATAATTTGTAGCTTCCCAATCGCGGGCACTCATGGTAAAAATATTTAATTTATAGGCCAATTTTTCTTCGCCTTTTTTGTTCTTGAATATTTCGGCATACCTGATGGCAGTTTCTGTTAACCGGCGTTCGCCAATACGTATTTGTACACTCAATCCCGGAAACTGAAACGGACTCTTGGTTTGCATATTGATCACGCCATTAAAAGCATTCGGACCATAATAGGAACTGCTTGCTCCTACGATCAGATCAACTTTTTGAACATCCAATTCAGATGAACCTAAAAAATTCCCCAGCGAAAAATTCAATCCGGGCGACTGATTATCCACCCCATCTATTAATTGTAAGCTTCGAACCGGCGAAGTACTATTAAACCCACGGGTATTAATTATTTTAAACCCGATACTTGCACTGGTTAAGTCCACTCCTTTCAAATGGCCGAGTCCTTCATAGAAATTAGCAGCGGGAGTTTCCCTTATAGCAATTGCATCCATCGTCTCAATGGTTAGTGGGGCCTGCTTTTGCTTCGCGGTTATTCTTGAATCTTTGATATTAACTTCTTTTAACTCACGCATGTTTTCTTTTAATCGGATTTCAATCGGTTTTGAATTTTGATTAATTATCAATTCAAGCTTTTGATAGCCGATATAAGATACCTCTATTGTTTGTGGTAACGGATTCTTGAATTTCAATAAAAAAGCACCTTCATAATCACTAACCACTCCAATGCTGGTCCCTTTTAATGAAACCACCGCTCCTATTAACTCTTCGCCTGTTTTTGAATCTTTTATGATGCCTTTCAAACTTAATACCGTTTGGGCATTTAAAATTTTTATGCCAGCAAAACACAAGTATACCAGAAGTAGTAAGATTTTTTTCAATGGCTATCTTATTAAAATTCAATAATAACAAATTACAGGAAAAAACAAGGTCATTTTGCGGGAAATGCAATTTTTGGATGACACCCATGTCAGGTTGAGCGAAGTCGAAACCTCCTTTTATGTGATCGCACAATGCCATTGGGTTCAGAATAATTGTTCTCGACTTCGCTCGAACTGACAATCGACTTCGCTATATTATAACTGGTGTATTACTCCAAAATTCCGAATACCTTCATCGCATTATGAGTAGTAATTTCGGCCACCTGAGCTAACCCAACCTGTTTAAGTTCAGCTAATTTTTTTGCAATTTCCAATAGATAAAAACTCTCGTTTCGTTTGCTACGAAAAGGTATTGGAGCCAAATACGGAGAGTCAGTTTCAAGAACCAAATGCTTTAAATCAATATGGGCAATTGCCTTATCCAGACCACTGTTTTTAAAGGTTAATACCCCTCCTATTCCAAGAAAAAATCCAAGTTCCACAACCTCATTTGCCTGTTCAGCATTTCCACTGAAACAATGAAAGATTCCACGCAACTTTGGATGTTTCATTTCTCTAAGGATTTCAATAACCTCAGTTGTGCTGTTTCTCGAATGAATAACGATTGGAAGCTCTTCCAGAATAGCCCACTGGATTTGTTTTTTAAAAGCCATAATCTGTTGCTCTTTAAAATCAAGACTCCAATAAAAATCAAGACCAATTTCACCTACTGCCCAAAATTTTCTTTTCTTAAACCAATGATGAATTTGAAATAATTGTGCATCCATATGCTCATCCACCGAACAGGGATGAAGGCCCATCATGGGGAAACAATTTTCAGGAAAATTCCAACAGAGGTCTAACATAGGTTGAATGGAATGAACATCAATGTTTGGCAAATACAATTTGTCAATGCCGTTTTTAATTGCTCTTTCTACAGCTTCATTTCTGTCTGTATCAAACTCTTCAAGATATAAATGCGTATGGGTATCGATAAATTTCATTGGCTGCGAATATAATTAAAAATGCCATAGCCCGGTGCTCCCGGCTTTAGGGATTGTTTCTCAGATCGGGGTATATTTTGGTAATTTCATAATTGCTCAATAAGGTCTCCCTTTCCATTGCATTTTATAGGGAAGCAAATAAAATACGGTCATTAATAAATTAACAAAAAACTCATACGGCTCAAAGAGGACGATATGAAACAGTTTGATATTGCGTTTCAATCTAAATTGTAAAATCAATATGAAAACAGATTGTAAAAGAAACTTGAATAATCCGATCATCAGCGCAAGTTTAAAATGAATAAAACACAAAATAATGATGGCAGGAGCATACAACCCGCTAATTAAAAAAATACACCACCAAATCTTTGGAAGACCTTCCCCTCCTATCATCCATCGTTTTCGTTGATGTAGCAAACTGAGCAAATTTGTTTGTGCTTTTGAAATATTTAAAGAGGAAGCATTGGCCAGGTTATAAGTCTTATATCCAAGTTTCCTGATATATTTAAACAATTGAAAATCTTCGGTTACTGAAAATGGAATATGCTCATATCCACCGGTTTTAAAATAAGCCTCCTTGCTGAAAGCCATGTTATTTCCCACTGCGGTACTTTTTATTCCCAGACTATCAAACCCAATTAAGTTTCCATTTGCCAACAGCCATTCAATATCCTGCATTTTTTCAAATAATCCAGACCCCTCGACCAGAGTTGTGCCACTTACTATTCCCACATTAGGTTCGAGCAAATAGGGTATAATATGACTGACCCAATTTGGTGAAACCTGAATATCAGCATCGGTAACAAATACATAATCGCCCTTAGCCATATGAACCAAATGAGCCAATACATTGGCTTTCGCTTTCGCCGTTCCCAGCTGTTCGGTAATCGTAAATAATTTTACACAGGGGTGTGAACCTGAAAGTCTCTCAACAATGAGAGGGGTATGATCTGTAGATCCATCGTTACCAACCAAAATTTCATAATTCTCTTTAGGAACATTCAATGCCAGTAAACTTTTCAGACAGGTTTCTATATTATTCTCCTCATTTCTCGCCGCCACCAAAATACTTACGAAGGGAAAGCTGGCAATTTTTCTTTCAGGTTGATTTATCACCCTGTTTGCTGCCAAAATAAGTAATTGAATGACGATGTGTAACCAAAGTAAAATTAACAATATGAGTTCAAACATGGTTATTTATTATAATAGGGGATAGATTCAAATGTAAAACCCAGCTCAGAAAAATAAGTTAAAATGCGAGGCAATAAAAATTTCAGGTTTTCAAAAGCTTTTTCACTGTCGTGGAAAACGATAATGCTACCGGCCTTAGCCTTCTTTATTGCATTTAGGCTTTTTTCCCTGTTTAAATTTGGTTCATAATCGCAACTTAGAAAATTCCACATAATTATTTGGAAATCCAGCTTTATCTTACTTACCTGAGCAGGCTTTACCCGTCCATATGGGGGTCTAAACAAGGGACTATGAATCCATTGAGCAGCCTCCTTTACGTCTTTCATATAATCTTCGGTATTTGTTCTCCAGCCATTTAGGTGATGATAGGTGTGATTTCCAACCGAATGTTGATAGGAAAGTATTTCAGCATAGTTTTCAGGGAATTTTCTGACATTGTCACCAACACAAAAAAAAGTTGCTTTTGCTTGATATTGTGCTAATTGTGTTAATACCCATGGTGTAATTAATGGGTGCGGACCATCATCAAAGGTCAAAAACAACTTTTTATCTGTTGTTTTAACCTTCCATGTATAGTTTCCTGCTACAAATTGAAGAAGTTGAGGTATTCTGTATTTAAACATTATTTTTGTGCCGCTGAAAAAAATTAAAAAGTCAAATTAGAAATGATGGTTCAAATATTAAGAAAAAATACGATCCTTTTATGTGTTCATTTTTTTTGCCAATGTAATTTATTTGCACAGGTTGAAAACGTATGGTCGTTACAAGCATGTATTGAACAGGCTTTAAGCAAAAACATCACCATACAGCAACAAAAATTAACTACACAGAGTATAAAGGCAGACTATTTCCAAAGTAAATTATCCGCATTACCGTCAATCAATGGAAGTGCAACCAATAATTGGCAGACGGGTTTTGCGATAAACCCCTCAACAAATAATGCTCAGGCAGGGGTTTCTTTTAGAACCAATTCATTTGGGGTATCAGCCAATATGCCGCTGTTTAATGGTTTTCAAACAACGAATACTATTCGTTTACAGGAATCAAACGTGAAAGCAAGTGAAAAAGATTTTGAGCAAACAAAAAATGCTATTTCATTAAATGTTTGCAATGCTTACTTAAGGGTTTTACAAAGTATTGAATTGAAAAATTCGGCTGCAACACGCATTGAAGCTACGAAAGCTCAGGTTGAGCGTCAACAAAAAATGTACGATCTGGGTAGCAGTAATAAAAGCAAATACCTGCAATTAAAGGCGCAACTTGCAGGAGAGGAATTACAATTGGTTAATGCTGAAAATACGGTTAGTCAGGCTTACCTGGAATTGTGGTTAATGATAGAGGTAAAACCGGATCCCGTAAATACCATCATAATGCCAAATACCGAACAATTTGCAATAACTGATGAGCCAGGAACGATTGAAGCCATTTTTGATGAATACAGTAAAAGGAGCCCTGATATACTTGCCGCCGAACAAAGGAAAAGAAGCGCCGAACTTCAAAATTATATTGCCAGAGGTCAGCGTTCGCCAAGATTATCATTAACCGGTAGTTTATCCTCATTTTACAGCACGCAAAGTAAAACAGGTGTTGGATCACCGATACTGACGAAGACCTTAATCGGGTCGGGAGATTATAATAGTACTGCTATTCCAGTATACAGCTATATTCCCTCTGGATATTCAAGTTACGAAACGATATCCTTCAAAGATCAATACGACCGTAATCTGGGCAGTAATATAAGCCTGAATTTATCTGTACCTATTTTTAACGGATGGAGTGTAAATAACAACATTCAAAAAAGTACGATCAATCAGGAGAATAGCCGCCTCAGCGAAAAATTAACACGAAATAATTTGTACCGTAGCATTGCTCAATCCTATGTCGACTTTAAATCGGCCTACAAGAAATTTGAAGCCAATAAAGAAAATGCAGACGCTAATAAGGAAGCATTTGAAGTTGCCGATAAACAATTTGAATTAGGAGCCATGAATATGGCTGATTACTTAAATACCAAAAATAGCTACATTCGCGCTCAGGCCGATTATACTCAGGCAAAATATGAATTGGTTTTCAGACGAAAAGTTATGGATTTTTATTTAGGTAAACCCCTGTATTAATTATTAGATTTGATCAAATGGCAACAAAGAAAAAAAATAAAATACTTCTATATTTAGGAATTGGGGTTGGCGTTTTGATTGTACTCGCCATTATTGGCAAACAAGCCGGGTGGATTGGCAAAAAGGAAGGAATAGCGGTAACCATTGCTAAGGTTGAACGCAAAACAATTATAGAAACCGTTTCGGCAAATGGCCGGATTCAACCCGAAAAAGAAGTGAAAATAAGTTCGGATGTTTCAGGTGAAATCAGGGAATTGTATGTAAAAGAAGGCGATTCAGTTATTGCAGGAAGGTTAATGGCTCGCATAGATCCGGAATTATATCAATCTGCATTAGACCGATCGGAAGCCTCCTTAAATAATATCAAGGCAAACCTTGCAACCACACGAGCCCGGTTGGTTCAATCGGAAGCACGATACAATGAATTGGCCAAATCATTTGAACGCAATCAAAAATTATTTGCCGAAAAGCTTATCTCCGATGCAGAGTTTGATGCGGCCAAAAGCGCTTTCCTAAATGCAAAAGCTGAAGTTGAAGCCAGTAAGCAATCCATTAATGCGGCGGAATTTAATGTTAAAAGTTTTGAAGCTACTTTAAAAGAATCCCGAAAAAGTTTATCACGAACCGAAATATTTGCTCCTGTTAGCGGAATTGTATCCAAGTTAAGTGTGGAGAAGGGCGAACGGGTAGTAGGTACTTCGCAAATGGCCGGAACTGAAATGATGCGTATTGCCAACCTGAATGATATGGAGGTTAGCGTGGATGTGAATGAGAATGATATCATAAAAGTTGGTTTAAATGATACAGCAGAAATTGAAGTGGATGCCTATCCGAACCGGAAATTTACAGGTCTGGTAACTGAAATAGCCAATAGCGCAACCACTTCGGCCTTAACCACCAGCGATCAGGTTACTAATTTTGTGGTTAAAATCAGGATACTCCGAAGCAGTTACGATGATCTTACCCGGAAATTTGGCAAAAGAAAATCAGTTTTCAGGCCGGGTATGAGTGCCAGTGTTGAGATTCAAACTGAACGCATAAAAGATATATTAGCCGCACCTATCGAGGCAGTAACTGTCAGGTCTCTGAGCGCTTTAGATACTATTGAAACCAAAGAAAAAAAGGATAATGCCAAACCCATCGTTGTTGATAAAAGCAAAGATGATATTGAAGTCTTATTCCTGGTTGTTAATAATAAAGCTTCTATACGAAAGGTAAAAACCGGTATTCAGGACGATAAAGTAATTCAGATCATTGAGGGAGTTAAGGAAGGTGAGGAAATAATTTCGGGACCCTACAGCAGCATTTCCAAAACGCTCAAGCATGGCGACATGATAAAGAAAGTAAGCAAAGAAGAATTGTTTGAGGCCAGAAAGAAAGATTGACAGTTGACTTGTCGGTTGACGGTTGACAGTTGACTGATCGTAAAAACCATTTGCTTTTATTTTTTCCAGATCAGGAGCGCGGAGACCCCGAATGGGAATTTTATTCCAAATTTTAACGGGACTTTCTCCAATATAAACAATTTATGTAAAATTGAATCTAAACTTTTTGATTTAAACATGCCAAAATCAGAACCCGAGCCTTCGCGCTTAAACATTACAGGAAATATTTTGCTCAGGATTCGGATTAAATAAATCGGAAGAAACAATAAAAAATTAAAATAAGAATAAAATTGAATAAGGCCTGAAGAAATAAACAAGGATTTCAATTCGTTCATTCGGTAACGGCGACAATGGTGGTTAACCTCATCATGATGACTCCATAAACTCATAAAGGCCGGAACCGTAACAAAAACAAACCCATCGGGCTTACATACCCGCATCATTTCAGTTGCTGCCAGCTTATCATCTTCAACATGTTCAATCACATCAAATGAACATACCAGATCATATGAATTTGCTTTAAATCTAAGTTCCAATATTGAACCCGGTTCTATGTCAATATCCACATTTTCTTTCACAAACCGATAACAATCAGGGTCGTATTCTATTGATTTCACGGTTCCAAATTCCTGTAACATGATACTGGAAGCACCTGTTGCCACTCCGATATTCAAAATGGATAAATCCCTTCTGTTGCCAAATAATTTTACGATCTGTGACCTGATTATTTCCTGCCTTGCTCTAAACCACCAATTGGTTCGCTCAAGCTCATAATACTCAAGATAATAGTTCTTGTCCATTATGAAGGGTTTTATTTTTTATTACTTTATCAATAATGAATAAGGGTCGATTTTGACTTTGCTGGTATATTCTCAAAACATATTCTCCGATGATGCCGAGAGATATAAGTTGGACACCACTAAACAATACGATAGCCATAAAGGTGGCTGTAAATCCGGTGGGGACATTCTGGTAGAAAAATTTCGAAATCAAAACATATACCAGGTAAAATAACGAAATCAAAATGGTTGTTATTCCTAAGCGTGTGATAAATTTAATCGGGAAATCACTGAAATTAAAAATTCCACAATAGGCAAGATCCAGTAGTTTGCGAAAGGAATACTTGGTATTTCCGGCATATCTTTCACTTCTTTCATAAGGGATGCCAATTTGCTTAAAACCAACCCAGGCGCGCATTCCTCTCAGGTATCTGTTTTGTTCAGGCATTTGGTTCAGGTAATCCACAACTTTGCGGCTTAAAAGTGCAAAATCTCCCGAATCCAGTGGCAAATCAATCTTTGCCAGCATTTGGATCAAACGATAAAAAGAAAAATATGCCAATTTTTTTATCCAGGATTCTTTGCGGTTTTTTCTCACCCCATAAACCACTTCATAGCCTTCATTCATTTTGAGCAACATTTCAAAAATCATCTCAGGAGCATCTTGTAAATCACCATCCAGAACCATGACTGCTTCGGTGCCCGTTGCCATTTTAAACCCGGCACTTAATGCCAATTGATGTCCGTGATTGCGGGAAAGAAAAACTGCCTGATATCTTGAATCGGAAAGCGCAAGATTGCCAGCTTTTAAAGGGGTTAAATCCTTGCTGCCATCGTCAACCAAAACCACTTCACAAAGCTTGTTTAATGAATCCATAATAGGATTTAAACGTGCGATAAGCGCATCAAAATTTTCCTCCTCATTATAGAGCGGAATCACAAAAGAAATCTGCGGCGATGTAAACATGGTTAACAAATAAAATCAATCCTTTACAGAAAACGAAACATCCTTCCTCACAAAAATATAAAATGGATTGTGATTTAGCGTGCAAACATAGTTGCTATCAGCCTGAAGCGCAACAAATTTTGTTTTGAATTCACTTTCAGATAAAGGATAATAACTTTCAGGCTCAGCTAACAGCAACAATAATTGAGCATTATTTATATAAGGAAACTGATAAATTTGCTTTCGTCCGGCCAGGTGAGCCGTCAGAGTGCTACTTGCACTCACAGAATATTCAGGTGGGATCTGTTTGATTACCTTATGAATTTCTTTAATATCAAAGGCTCTTTGATAATGTTTCATACAGAAAATATTTTCATCCTTTTCATCATACCAAATTGAGATACGCGATTGCATACCTTTGATAGTCATAGCTATTGTAATGGCTATCATAATCAGGGCTATTTTAACTTTATTATTGTATTTTATCTGAGTAATCCAGATAAATAACGCCAGGCTCAGTATGGGTGCAAACTCAATCGAATATTGGTGATTAATTCCCCATTTGGTGAAATCGTCATTAAACAATTTTTGACCCAAAATGGGCAATAGCATCCATATAAATGCAGGATTAAAAAACAGGGCAAAACCTCCACATAATAAAATAAAAGAAAACAATTCTGTTTTAATCCAATAGGTTTCATGCTGAATATACGGACTCTCAAATAACAGGGATGCCGCGTAAATTGGCCTTTGCAGAATAGTTTGTATCGCTTCCATGAAATTTGAACCTAAGGCCTTAAAGTCAAAATGAATGTATTTTTGGCTATCGATGGAAAAAGATGGCATAAAAATTTTCATTACCAGAACAAAATACAGGATGGCAAAAAACATAAGGCCCAGGCATAAATTTCTTTTCAACTTATCCTTTCTGTAATACCATGCAAAACCGCTGCCTATAAACACAGCCCAAAGCGCCATATTTTCCTTACAAATAAGAATTAAAACAAACATCAATACAGCAGGAATGCTTTTATTTCGTTGCAAAAAATAAAATAGCCAGGGCACAAACATGGCTGCGATTACATTGCTATGGTAATCAAATGACAGAGCAGCATAGATTCCCCACAAACTGAAAAAATGAATCATTGCGAGAAAGGGAATCCATTTATTGTTACTAAATGTTTCAGTTGATTTTGAAATACCCAAACCGCCAAATAGAATGGCGAGTATTTGAATCAGCAAAAGGGTAGAATTACCAAAAATATAATAAAGCGGGGAAATTAAAATCAGCCACAAATCGAAATGATCCGCCAGTTGATTTCTCTGGTGAAAATCAGGTTCCAGTAAAGTTGATTGATTCAATCTTCCATGAGAATAATCAAAAATGGCCTGATTATACAGTCCCAGATCAAATGAATAGGTTCTGAACTGGTAATGATTCACAAATGATACCAAACAAAATACACACGCAAAAAATAACATGACCAGGTAATAACCTTTGGCAATTTTGGCGCATGAAACAGACTTTTCCCGAATCATCATAGAACCTTTATACGTAAACCAAGTTGAATACAAACATATCAATTCAATTACGATGTCCAAAAATATTTTCTTTGAATATGATTAAAGAAAAGCTCAATAAATCCAATTTCTCTCTCTTTCCATGCATTTTGCAGATTTTACAAAAATGATTATGTTTGACAAGAGTGTGTCGGATAAGAACAGAATCTGATTCCCTTTTAATGCCGAATGAGTCATGAAAAATAAATATTCATTTATTTCCTGCATAATTATTGGCATCCTGCTTATTCAGTACCGGATTATATATTCAGGAATGGGTTCCGATAAAACGCTGAAAATTACAACATGGGATGCGCTGGGTTATTATATGTATTTGCCTGCTGTATTTATTTACCATGACGTTTCCAAATTAGAATGGCTACCTGCTATTGACAGTACTTATTCTCTTTCCGGCGGGAAAATATATCAAGCCTCCAGACTGGAAAACGGAAATTTTGTTTTTAAATACTTAGGTGGAATTGCCATTTTGCAATTACCGTTTTTTATTATTGGCCATATAATTGCCCATATCAGTGATTACCCTCCTGATGGTTTTTCTCCTCCCTACCAATATGCAGTCTCATTCGGGATTTTATTCTATTTCATTCTGGCTATATTTTTGTTGCGTAAAATTCTGTTAAATTATTTCAGTGATTCTACCAGCAGTATAACTTTATTACTATTGGTACTGGCAACGAATGCCATTCAATATGCCGCTATTGATAACGGACAAAGTCATGCCCCTCTTTTCTTTTTATATGTGCTAATCATTTATTTTACGATACGATGGCATCATAAACCAAGCTTCCTTGACGCCTCCATCTGTGGATTCATTATCGGACTGGCAACCATTGGCCGACCCACTGAGGCCATCATGTTGTTTATTCCATTAATGTGGAATACGCATACCAAAGAACAAGCTACCAAAAAATGGGAATTAGTAAAGAAACATAAAAATCAAATTGGATTCGTTATTTTGTTCGGTATAATAGGAATACTACCACAACTTATTTACTGGAAAATAACTACAGGTTCCTATATATATGATGTTGGCAGTAAATGGTATTTTTTAAATCCATTTTTCAGGGTATTATTTGGTTGGGAAAAAGGTTGGTTTATTTATACTTCCGTTACTATTTTGTTTATTGTCGGCATGTTTTTTATGAAGGAGTATCCTTTCAAAAAATCTGTTATTTATTTCTGTTTGCTTAATATTTATATAATTATTTCCTGGGCCGATTGGAGATATGGCGGCAGCTATTCAACCAGGGCATTGGTTCAAAGTTACCCGATGTTTGCACTTCCGCTGGCTTCCATTATTCATAAAATCAACTCAAAAAAATATAGCTATTTATTTTATCTGATTGGACTCTATCTGATTGGAGTAAACCTGTTTCAAATCAAGCAGTACAATAAAATGATCTTGCATTACTATGATATGAACCGACAATATTATCAAAGAATTTATTTAAATAATGATCCAACTCCCCTTGATTTGAGCTTGCTGGATACCGACGAATGGATCAGTAATGAAAGGAATTATCAGAAAGAAATTATTTTCCAGAGGGATTCGCTTATCAATATAAAATTAACTGCTGATTCCTCTCAAACCATAGCAGAAGTGAATCTTGACAAGAAACCGGGATTTAATTCTGAGACCGAATTTTGGCTAAAGATTGAAACAACGCTTAAACTTGAATCCTGGGTAAATGCTACCCTTCATTCAAATTTGCAATACGGAGATTCCGTTAAACATAACAAAATACGGGTATTGAACCCATTAACCCAAGCAAACCAAATGAATCAATATGCATTTTATGTCAGGGTTCCGACCTATTTTTTTTCATCAAAATTTAATTTGTCTATTCATTCCGATGGGGATTTTGCTGCTAAAGCTGAACATGTAACAATAACTACCTTTAAAAAACAATATCAACTAAATTAAAGATGAAATTATCCATAATCATACCGGTTTATAATGAATCCAGAACCATTCACCGGATTTTAGACAAAGTTGGTGCGGTAAATTTAATCGGAGATTTAGAAAAAGAAATAATTATCGTTAATGATTATTCCACAGATAACAGCAAAGAAATTATCTTAAATCAGATGGAATCAAAACCTTATATTAAATATGTGGAACATAATATAAATATGGGTAAGGGAGCATCTATACATACCGGCATAAAAGAGGCCAGTGGAGATTTTATTATTGTTCAGGATGCTGATTTGGAATATGACCCCAATGAATATAATATTTTGCTGAAACCTGTTTTGGATGGATTTGCCGATATCGTTTATGGTTCCAGGTTTATTGGCGGAAACCCTCATAGAATCCTGTTTTTCTGGCATTCTATCGGTAACAATATTCTAACCTTTTTGTCAAATATGTTTAACAATTTAAACTTAACAGATATGGAAACCTGCTATAAGTTGTTCCGATCAGATATGATAAAAAGCATTCATCTGAAAGAAAAGAGATTTGGCTTTGAACCCGAGGTTACCGCAAAGATCAGCAGAATTCCCAAAGTCAGGATATATGAAGTAGGCATTTCCTATTATGGAAGAACCTATGAAGAGGGAAAAAAAATAAACTGGAAAGATGGGTTGCGGGCTATTTATTGCATATTTAAATACGGTCTGTTTAAAGCCGATTAATACTAAGTGCAGACTCTAAATACCGTCTTCCTTTATTACATCTATGTTACAATCCCTTTCAAATTTTTTATTTAGCACTTTTGTCTGGTTGTCTGAACCCTTCAATCTGTAAAGGGAAACCACTACCTTTTTCCCGGGTTTACAATCTAAATAATAACAAAGGGAAGAATCGGACATGGTAAAATTTGTGCCTGCATCAACCACTTTAAAATCCTTACCGGTAATCTCCTTAAAAAGTAAATGGTAAGATTCCGGAGATTTATAATAAAAATCATTGCCAAGAATTATCGTACTTCCGTCATCGCAATTTTTTAAAATCCCTTCTTTCACGCTGTCATAAAGCACTTGAGCCGGAAAACTAATTTTATAAGAAGTCGTATTTATCAAAGCATGGTTAAACAAAAAATTAATGGATGTACTGAAAACAATAAAGATAAAAAAAACAGTTGAATATACGGAACCTGACCTTTTCAAATTATGAAAACCGTACTCAAACAGACAGGTGAACAAAGTTGCTGTTCCGAAATTTTGTATATAAACCGGCAAATATCCTACCCCCCACCTAACCTCCTGCTGGTATTTTAATGATGGTAAAATAAATAAGGCGGGAAATACCAGAATGGCACCAAAAAGGAACAGGTGAGCAAAATTAAAGTATTTTTCTTCTTTTTTCGGTTGTAATTGATAGCTCCGAAAAGCCAGATATCCCAACAGAAACATAGCAATCACACCTAACAGGTTTTTTAGGTCAGTGAATTGGTGAAAAAGCACAATGGGAATGGCCGATTTATCCTGCAGATTTGTTAATGGCAGTGTGGCATAAAGTTGTTTCACCAATAGTTCTCCCATTGCCCATAAATCAAAACCAGCTTTAAGTCCTATATATACATCCTTATCTTGTACATGATACCGAAGCCAGAAAACATAAGCAAGATAACTCATGAACAGGATAAGGTACAGGTTAAAACTGCGCCAGAATTTTCTAAATGGTATTTTCAGAATGATAGCAGAAAACGGGACTAAGAAAAACGCCAGCAATCCCACTTCAGAAATCAACATGCTGATAACAAAACAAATAGCCGACAAAATCAAAAGCCACATTTTCCTCTTTATCAGGTAATAACAATGGAGTATTAAACTAGCAAATATAAAAATGGCCAATACCTGATACATGCCATTTAAACTCGTATAGGCATCATGAAATTCAATACGGTATTGTATTACCGAACCGAAACATATCAGCCAAATACCGTAATTTATTTTTACTCTAAGGGCCCGCAAGTAGATAAGGAAAATAATTACGGTCATAATATTTAATATAAATATCATTAATTTGTAGTTCTTAATGGTGCTTACATTTTTAAAAACAAACTCCATCCAGAAAAAAGAAACCGGAGTGAAACGCCCGGCCGATTTCCAGGTCTCAATAGCTGGCAGAGCAAGTTGAATCGCATTTTCATTCTTAACTTTGGGTTGATAGGTTTTGAATTGAAAATTAGGCAGGTCATCGGAATAAAGCCCGCTTTTTAGAATGGGTAAAAAACAAATTACAACATAAATGAACCCGATCCATATAGGGAGATAACTATTTTTGCTTATTGTTTTCATTCTACATCGAATGTACGAAGAAATAAATTATCTGAGAATAAATCTACTTTTGTTTATTCTGCATAAATTATTATATTTTCAGACTTATATACAACAAGTCATGAAATTTTTTAATTAACTGATGAATATTGAAATTAACGCAAATATCCAAACGAAAGTAATAAGTATAAAGCGCAGGTTTTTAAACATGTATAGAATGGCCAATGCCGGACATATTGGATCCAGTCTGTCCTGTGCCGAAATATTGACAGTAAGCAAATTCCACTGGATGCAGGAACAGGATAAACTGATCTTATCTAAAGGTCATGCAGCGGCCTGCCTATATAGTGTTCTTGCCGAATCTGGTGAAATTACCGAAGACCTGATTTTAACTTTTTATCAAAATAACACCACCCTTCCTGCCCATCCCCCGGTAAATAAATACAGCGCTATTCCATTTGCAACAGGTAGTCTGGGACATGGTTTATCTATTGCAGCAGGTTTTGGATTTGCTTCCAAATTAAAGAAATCCGACAGAAAGACCTTTTGTATTACTTCTGATGGAGAATTAAATGAAGGTAGTACCTGGGAGGCCGCTCTGTTTATTCATCAACACCAGCTAAATAATGTTATTTGGATCATAGACAGAAACTTTTTACAAGGCTTTGGTAAAACGGAAGAGGTGATGCGGATAGAACCCTTAGATGAAAAACTGAGAAGTTTTGGATTTGATGTTTACGTCGTTAATGGTCATGAAATAAAAGAATTGACTGAACTCAAAAACTTATTTGAAAAGGCTGTAAAACCCCTGGTTATCATAGCCAATACGATTAAGGGAAATGGTTGGAAGAATATGGAAGGGAAATTGGGCTGCCATTATTTACCCATCAATCAGGATGATTATGATTTATTACAGGTCGAACTAAACCGCCAATAGGAATTCATGAGAAAAGAATTATCAGAATCGCTTCTTAATCTGGCTGAAACCCATCCGTCTTTTGTTTTTTTAACAGGAGATTTAGGGTTTATGGCATTTGAAGAACTTGAAGGGGTTATGGGAGAACGCTTTGTAAATATGGGCATCTCAGAGCAAAATATGATCTCAGTGGCCGCATCTTTAGCCTATGATGGTTTTATGCCTTTTGTTTATAGCATTGCTCCATTTGTAGTAAACAGGCCCTTTGAACAAATTAGAAATGAGTTGGGGCTTCATAATCTGCCTGTAAAAATTATTGGTAACGGGGGTGGCTATGGATATGGAATTATGGGATCAACCCACCATTGCTTAGAAGATATTGCCCTCATGCGTTCCGTTCAAAATATGCAGATCTATGCCCCGGTTTTTAATGAAGATGTGGCCGAAGCAGTACAACAAATGGTGCTAGATAAAAGACCCAATTATCTGCGATTAAATAACAGTATCAAACGCGCTGAATCCGCTATGCCATTTGCGCCATTCCGACAATTGACAAAGGGAACAAAAGGAGTGCTCATTGGAATTGGGCCGGTTATTATAAATGCATATCAACTAAATGAAACATTGAATTTGAATCTTTCTATCTGGGCAATTGGACAGATTCCTCTCGTAGGGTTCCCTGAGGAATTGATTAATGATATCAATCAAACTCATAAGATTCTTACCATAGAAGAACATTATGAAGCAGGTGGAATCGGGGAATTATTGGCCTTACAACTATTAAAAAATCCATGTATTGATCCGGATAATTTGCAGGTTCATTCCTTATGTGCACATGGATATCCTTCGGGTAATTACGGTGATCAGAAATGGCATCAGGAAGAAAATCAATTGGCGGGAGAACCATTAAAAATGGCTTTAGAACAATTTTTTAAATATTAATTTTTTTTGTATGACTAGCGAAAAAATAAAAACCGAGGTATTAAAGCTACAGGGCCCTATTGTGGTGTTTGGAGCCGGAGGTTTTATGGGATCCAATCTTGTAAGAACTATTCTTAATTACAGACAAGATATTTTCGCAGTGACCAGCAAGCCATTTATTCCCTGGCGCCTGGATGATATAAATCCACAATACATTTTACATTGTAATATTACAAAAAGAGAACAGGTAGGAAAATTATTTGATGCGCATTCATTCAGAACCGTTTTCGATTTGGTAGCCTATGGTGCTTACAGTAAGCAGAATGATGTTGAATTGATTTATGAAACCAATGTGATGGGCTTTTTAAATGTTCTTGAAATCTCATCCAAATATGCCATTCATGCGTTTGTACATGCCGGTAGTTCTTCAGAATATGGACTCAATGCATCTGCTCCAAAAGAAAATGATCCGTTCTTGCCAAACTCTCATTATGCTGTAACAAAAGTGAGTGCAGCTCATATGATTAAATATTATGGAACGCTGAAGGAAATGCCGGTCACCAATCTTAGATACTATTCGATCTATGGACCCTATGAAGAACCCGACAGACTTATTCCGAAACTGATTGATGAAGGAATGAAAGGAAGCTATCCTCCTTTGGTTCAGCCTGATATTTCAAGAGACTTTGTGTATATTGATGATGCCATTTTGGCCACCTTATTGTCGGCAAACCAAATTCAAAAAATCAAAGGACGGTCGCTCAATATTGCCAGTAACAAGAAAACCACTATTAGAGATATCGCTTCAGAAATCAAAAATTTGTTTGATCTCAAAGTTGATCCGCATTGGGGGGATATGCCCAACCGAAAATGGGATTTGAAAGAGTGGTATGGCGATGCATCCCAAGCCAAAGAAATGATAGATTGGGAAAGTGAAACCAGCTTAAAAGAAGGACTCTCCAAAACGTATATCTGGCAAAAAAACTATGCTATTCCGCTGTATGAAAAGAAATTGGTACAGGATAAAATCAAACATAAATTATCGGCTGTTATTGCCTGTTATAAGGATGCCGAGGCGATTCCGTTTATGTATGATCGTTTGACAAAGGTTTTTGAAAAACTGATTGTGGATTATGAAATTATTTTCGTGAATGATTGCTCACCCGATCATACCAATGAGATTCTGCAAAAACTTGTAGATAAAGATGACCATGTAATTGCCATAGAACATTCCCGGAATTTTGGTTCACAGAGTGCCTTCTTATCGGGCATGGAAATCTCAACAGGAGATGGAGTTATCCTGCTTGACGGCGACTTGCAGGATCCACCGGAATTAATAGAAAATTTTTATGAAGAATACCTGAATGGTTATGATGTGATTTTTGGCCGTCGGGTGAGAAGAGAAGGCAAGCAAAGTCTGGTATTTTTTTACAAGGTATTCTATCGTTTATTCAGAAGTGTGAGTTATGTACCTATTCCATTAGATGCCGGTGATTTTGCCCTGATGGACAGAAAAGTGGTGAATGAAATTATTAAACTACCTGAAACGGATCAGTTTTTAAGAGGTCTGAGAGCCTGGGTTGGCTTCAGGCAAACCGGTGTAGATTATATCCGTCCGGAAAGAATGTTTGGCGTTACCACCAATAACTGGCGAAAAAATATTGCCTGGGCGCGCAAAGCAATCTTCAGCTTTAGTTATGTACCTTTAGAATTGCTGACTTATCTGGGGTGGTCGTTAACCATCATTTCTTTTATGGCTATTCTCCTTCAAATCATCTTTTATTTTATGTTTCCGGGTAATCCGCATGGGGTAACCACTATCATTGTTTTGATTTTATTTTTCGGTGGCTTGCAGATGCTGGGTATTTCAGTTCTTGGAGAATACCAGGCCAAAATTCTTGAGGAAACCAAACGCAGACCAAAATTTATCCGAAGAAATATATATAGGAAAACATATTGAGTTAGTTAAATAAGTTGCAATGAACGATAACAATAAAAAGGACGACAGGGGGTACAATCAGGGGTGGGCAGATAGTAAAAGTACGCAGATCAGGGCTGAGAGAAGATGTGATGCCATGATAGAAACCATGAAGATGGATCCGAATGGCACTATTTTGGAGATTGGTTGTGGTACCGGTGATATCGCATTTATGCTCGCACAAAAAAGCAATATGCATGTATTAGGCACCGATTTATGCGTTCCCTTTATTGAGGAAGCCAGAAAGAATTTTATTCATCCAAAATTACAATATGATTTTCTTGATTTTAACAAAATTGGTGACTTTAAAGAAAAGAAATTCGATTATATTGTAGGTAATGGCATCCTACATCATCTGTATCATCATTTGGATACAGCCCTGGTTAATTTAAAGAAATTATTGAAGCCCAATGGGAAGATCATTTTTTGGGAACCCAATATTTATAACCCCTATGTTCATTTAATTTTCACCTACCCGTATTTTAGAGAAAAAGCACACCTTGAACCGGATGAAATGGCATTCAGTAAATCATTTATCCGCAAAGAATTAAAACAGTCTGGTTTCACTGATATTTCGGTCTCATATAGAGATTTCTTGCTTCCGGGCATTCCGGAAAGTTTGGTTAAGCCTTCCATTATTATTGGAGATCTTTTAGAAAGAATTCCTGTGCTAAGAGCCGTAAGTCAGTCCATTTATATTGTAGCTTCGTAGTTGTTTCTGGCAATTATCAAACGGTAACAGTCCGTGAGATAACAAATTAATCTTAACTTGAAGTCGCAAAATGCGACCTCAAGTTAAAGCTATAATTTCAAATTGCAATTAGTAGAACCAACCACTCATCTTATCAGAAAAAGAATAGGATTTAGAAAGGACTAAAGTTAAACCTAAGGTTCAACACTTACTTTGTTGATAATTACTACACTTACAATGAGTGGTATCCAGAATAGGTATATGTAAGGTACCAAAATAAATGCGTAAAATAAGGTCAGGCAAAACTTCAGAGATAGCAAAGCAAAAAGTTCAGAGCTAATAATTTTACGTACTTTATGATGATATAGAATTGGAATAAGCATGCTCAAAAAACAAACTCCCACCAAAACCCATTTCAGCGCTAAAATCTTCTCTTCTAAGGTGCCTTCGTAAAAGCAATAAAACCAACTGGCAAATCCCATTCCCTGAAATAGCTGAAAAGGTTTGTCTCCTGGATGTTGCCAGGATTGGCCACTCCACTCCCTTATGGCACCCTGCAAATAAATATTATTAAAGGATTTTAGGAAATCTGGATTGGGAATTACAAACGGGATTACAAAAAATACGCTGATAAATGCCAGAAAAAACAATCCGGTAATGATGCATTTTTTACGATTGTCATTCCATAAACCGTAAAAATAGACCGGTAACCAAAACAGAAATGAATAACGAGATAACAAAGGAAGCGTAAGTGCTATACCTTTTACAGAATTTCTTTTAATGAATAAAGCTGTGGCAAGGAAGAAATAATAAGAAAGTGTTAATATTTCTATTGAATGGGCTACATCAACAGGTTGCTTTAAATAAATTGAAAATACGATCAGAAAAGGTAAAGCACTCAGACCCATCAACTTTGATTTTGCAATTTTACTTTTTTGAAAATGAAAATTCTGGTAGGCTGCTGCACCCAAAAATGCAAAAACATAAATCCAGCGAAAATCAATTTTCAATATGGCCGCAATTGAAAAGGGTCCCCACTGAAATGGCAAATAATTTGGCGTAAATACAACCCCATAATCATTAAATTGTACAGGGGCATATACATTTTCATTTGCCAAAAACCGCTTTACCAAAACTTCTTTGATAAAAGGTATGATATCCGATTGCCTGATATTAATTGGATTATTCTGAAACAATATATACGACCAAACTATGAATACAAGAGATAAACCTGCAAATACAATCCAGTTCAGCGTTTTGTCTTTATTGCTGATTATTCGAATAACACTTTTTCGGTCTTCATTCGATACAGGTATGCCTTTTATTAAAAAAACCGGATAAACAGACAAAAAGAGTCCGGCAGTTAAGATTAATATCGGGCTCAAAATAAAACCCATATCATTTCTCAAATAAAATATCAGAAGCAATTCTGCAACAAATGCAAAATACAGATAGTGAATTTTTTCAATCTTCTTCACGTTCTCCCGGGTTATGAAGCAGTTCAAGCTCCTGTTCGATTAACGTATCATTAACCAGGGAATCATTTTTGATGATGTATTTTCGTGCCGGTCCGGTAATCACGACCTTATGCGTTAATCCAAGGGTATCCTCAGGTATCAGCAAATTTCGGATAATCATTAAATTGGATAGAAATCTATAGGTTCTTTCAAGAAATGGTTTAGGCGTTCCATCTTTTCCAAAGCGCCACATAAAATGTTTTGGGCCGGGGATAATGGTCGCCAAAAATAAACTTTCGCTCAGGGTAAGATCAATGGGTTTCTTATTAAAATAAAATTGAGAAGCCTCACCTATTCCATAAACATCAGGACCCCATTCAATGATATTCAGATAAACTTCAAACATCCTGTCTTTGGTGCAGATATAGTTATTTTCTAAAATAAAGACCAGCAGTATTTCCTCCAATTTACGTGAAATGGTTTTTTCCCGGGTCAGGAAAACATTTTTCGTCAACTGCATACTTAAGGTACTTGCTCCGCGTTTAAATCTGCCGGTACGGATATTCTTCACGATCGATTGACGAAAAGCCTCGGTAACAAATCCATGATGCCAGTAAAATGAAGGATCTTCTGTAGTTAGAACTGTTTTTTTAAGTAGGGTTGAAATCTGATCTAAAGGGGTATAATAGGGATTCGCCAAGCCTACAAAAACAGGTCGCAACGATCTGCCGTTTTCAGTTGGTAAATAAGTGAACTCATTGTTGAGTTTGCTGAGGTTCGCTTCCCCATACCGGGTAATTTTTAATTTATCCTTTTCCAATTTACTTTCAAAAACCATATCATTCGGATGATTTTCATTGTAAATAAAATCAAGTCTGTAGCTGAAGCTTCCTGTTGCTTCCATGCCTTTCACGTGTGAGAACAATCCTTCCGGCAAGGCATTTATAAACTTTTGCGCCTCTGTTTTTTCTGTCCTTACACTCAAATAAAAAATGGTATCCGGGCCATTTTGAAATTTAATAAAAGGATGTATTGTGAAATCATTAAAAACAAATGAAGTAGAGCTATCCAATGAAATATAATTACTTCCAATTACATAGGCATAATCAAATTTAGCTTTAGGAATCATTACGTCTCTTTTTGAAATCTTTGCGTGGTTCACCATAAAGGAGTCAATAGAAGCACTTCCATTAATTCTTAACTCATCATCATCAAAGCTGACATTATTCAATTGCAAACGAAGGGAATTAAACCCAACTTTCAAATTGAAGCGCTCCAGCAAATAAGGTAAAACAATATTGCCCTGATCCAGACGGCTAAAGGTAATATCCGCTTGTCTCTCACCCGGGTTTGCCAAGCCACTGAATTGCCATTGCTGGTTCACTTCACTGGATTGAACCTGAATTACAGAACTCAATTTTTTATCAATCATACTAAGTTGAATAATTCCCAAATTCAAAAAATGGTTATCATCAATTCCTTTTAAAGTGAAATGATGAATGGTGACTTTATTTGGAACTTTATTTAACCCGTTTACAATCAGGTTATAGATCACCCTGGCATAATTTACTTTCTCCTCATCCGGTGGCTCTTTTATTTGGGATTGAACCGAAGACGTATCACCCTTTTGTTTATAAAACTGATCGAAGTTCTTGTCATTCCCTTTTTTTACTAATTGTAAATATCCATTGCTAAGTGAGACCTCATTTATCCGGATATCTGCCAGAAGCGCATACCAAAATTTTATGCTTAATGAGAATTCATCAACAGAAAGCAGCGTATCTTTTCCATTTGGAATTAATTGTATTCCTTTTAAGGAAACGGTAGTAAATCCTTTGAAACCAGCCTCTCTCACCCAAAGTCGGGTATTGTATTTTATGGCTAATTTATTCTGAATCTTCTCTATTGCTTTGTTCAAAAAATAGCCGCGTAATGAAAAATATCCAACAATTCCTAATAACAAAAAAACACTGGCAATTTTTAAAACCAGTGTTAAATATTTCGGAATCCCAGGTATAATTTTTTTCATTAACGAACTTTATGTATTTATACGTGCATCAAATCAGCTTCTTTAGATGCAGTTAAATCATCAATTTTTTTAATAAAAGCATCCGTTGTTTTTTGTACCTGGGTTTCAGCAACTTTCACATCATCCTCAGGCACTCCCTCTTTTTGAGCTTTTTTAATGGCCTCATTAATTTCTTTACGAATGGTACGAACCGAAATCTTTGCAACTTCTGCTTCCATCTTAACTTTTTTTACGATCTCTTTCCTACGTTCTTCGGTGAGTACGGGTAATGAAATGCGAATCAGGGTGCCGTCATTTGATGGTGCAAAGCCGAGATTTGAGTTAATGATTCCTTTTTCAATTGCATGCACCATGTTTTTTTCCCAGGGCTGCACCGTCAATGAGCGTGCATCGGGCGTATTGATATTTGCAATTTGACTGATTGGTACTAATTGGCCATAATAATCAACTTTTACAGAATCCAGCATGGAAGGATGAGCCTTTCCGGCACGAATTTTAGCAAACTCAGCGACAGCATGAGCTATGGCATGATCCATCTGATTTTTCAATGAATCTAATAAGGGCTGTAATCTTGGGTCACTCATAATATTAATATTTATTTTATCAGAAGGCGCAAAATACTACGAGTATGGTAATTTTTTGAAATTTATTTTAAAAATTTAACAAACAAAATCAGCCATGGTGGTTAAAAAGCTCCTTAGAAGCTGACTAGAAATAATCTTTTCATTTTGTAATGGCCTATTTTTCGATATGCTTCGTTGCATTTTTTGCCTATAGGTCGCAGGCTATTGGCTTCAAAATGCGCCTCGCCTATCAAAAAATAGTCGCATAAAATTCTAAAAATATTATTTCTAGACAGCTTCTTATCCTTATCTTTGCCTACATTCATTATGGAGAGAAGAGTCAGAGTACGTTTTGCCCCGAGTCCGACGGGGGCCTTACATATAGGAGGGGTGAAAACTGCCCTTTACAACTATTTATATGCAAAAAAGAATGGTGGAGATTTTATTATCCGCATCGAAGATACAGACCAAAGTCGTTTAGTACCAGGCGCTGAGGATTATATTATTGAATCATTGAAATGGCTTGGCATTGAGGCCAATGAAGGAATTGGTTTCGGTGATGGAAAGCATGCCCCATACCGTCAGAGCGATCGCAAACCGATATATAAACAGTATGCCATGCAATTGATTGATTCCGGTCACGCCTATTACGCTTTTGATACTGCTGTGGAACTGGAAGCCATGCGCGCGCGCCTGATGGCAAATGGTACAGACGCAAAATATGATCCCATCACGCGTGCCTCCATGAAAAATTCATTAACACTGCCTGATGATGAAATAATACATCGCCTGGAAAACGGTGATCCCTACGTGGTAAGGTTCAGACTTCCCGAAAATGAAATAATTGAATTTCACGATGAAATACGTGGCAGGGTGAGTTTTAACACCCATGAAATGGATGATAAAGTTTTGTATAAAAGTGATGGAATGCCTACTTATCATCTGGCAAATGTGGTTGACGATTATTTAATGCAAATATCCCATGTCATTCGCGGTGAAGAATGGTTATCATCGGCTCCTTTACATGTATTGTTGTACCGTTGTTTGGGCTGGGAAGGCCTTATGCCGGTTTTTGCTCATTTACCCTTATTATTAAAACCCGAAGGAAGCGGGAAATTGAGTAAACGCGATGGAGATCGTTTGGGATTTCCGGTATTCCCATTAAATTGGATAGATCCCACTACAGGTGAAAAATCTGTGGGATACCGCGAAAGTGGTTACTTACCGGAAGCCGTTATAAACCTGTTGGCTTTATTAGGTTGGAATCCCGGTACCAATGAGGAGATATTCAGTAAAGAAGAGTTGGTTCAGGCCTTTACATTAGAACGTATCAATAAGGGTGGAGCCAAGTTTGATCCGGTTAAAGCCAAATGGTTCAATCACCAATATATGCACAAAATGGAGGATTCGGCTTTGGCACCGTATTTGAGAAAAGCATTGAAGGAAAATGATTTGATTGATTCTTTTGACGAAAATTATATTTTGAAATCCTGCAACCTGATAAAAGGAAAAATTAGCTTAACCACAGAGACCTGGGATTATGGCAGATACCTTTTTGTTGATCCAATAGTTTATGATGAACAGGTAATTAAGAAACGCTGGAACGAAAAAACTCCACAAGTATTAAAAGATTTGATTGAACTATTTTCGAATCTGGAATCTTTTACACGGGATGCCATAGAAGCCGCTTATCAAAATGCACTTGTCAGAAACGAAATTTCCGGTAAAGATTTCTTACAATTGTTCCGTGTTTGTTTAACCGGAGTTGCCGGTGGCCCGCCTTTATTTGAAATTGCAGAATTATTAGGAAAAGAAAAAACAAACCATAGACTAACAAAAGCAATAAATATATCTAAACCATGAAAAGTAATTTAAATTTGTTCGGATTCATTCTACTCACTGGCATTCTTGCCAGTTGTAATTATGCCAAATTCGACCGCTTACCCGGTGTTAAACAGGAAGCTAATTCTCCTGAAATTCAGGGAACCTTTGAAGTGCAGGAAGGGTTTTTTACCCGAAAAAAAACAGATTCATTTTCAGTTGTTATTGATGATCATTCGATAAAAGAAATCAGCAAAGATGGCATTAAAGAAAGTAGAATAAACATTGATTATTACCTCTATCAACTAAATAATTATTTTTTGATTGGCACATCAGACCCTGATTTTAAAGCCGTGTGGAATATTACCGTAATTGAACCGGTTCCAAATGGGTTTAAGGCGTATGCCATAACTGAAAATAAACCTGACCCAAATCAACCTTCACGTATTCAACCTTATTTACCGGAACGCGAAATGCCAGTAAACATGGAACCTATAATGACCATGCCGGGAACTGCACCTACCCCTCCTTTGATGGATGCCGGCGGTCAAAGCATGTTAAAATATTTTACAATGAATGATGACCTTTTCTTAAATTATTTTGAAAGAGAAATAAAAGGCAAAGATTATTTATTGCTTAAAAAGATTAAACCTACTCAAAAAGCAAAGAAAAAATGATACGACCTATCAGAGTTTTGGTTGCCAAAATTGGCTTGGATGGTCATGACAGAGGAGCAAAAGTTATTGCCACCGCCTTAAGAGATGCCGGAATGGAAGTAATTTATACCGGCCTTCGCCAAACCCCGGAGATGGTGGTTCAGGCTGCCATTCAGGAAGATGTTGATGTAATTGGTGTCAGTATATTATCGGGAGCTCACCTGAGTGTGTTTAAAAGATTAAATGAGCTGCTATTACAGAATAATATAAATGATATTTTAGTGACCGGTGGAGGCATATTGCCTAAGGAAGACATTGAACAATTAAATGAAATGGGGATCGGAAAGTTATTTACTCCCGGAACCAATACACATGAAATTGTTGATTATATTAATTTATGGGTTCAAAACAATAGAATTTTTAATTAAACGTGCTCACAGGCACCTCTTTTAAGGAAACAAGACAAATGTTATTTTGTTTTTTTAAAATTAACCTTATAGTTGCACGCCCAAAAATAAATTTGGCAATAAAAATTTTAATTAATAAGCAGAGCAATGATGTACCAAAATATCTTAGCAGAAACAAAAGATGCAATCTTTTACATTACCATAAACCGGGAAGACAAATTGAATGCCTTAAACATTCAGACTTTGGTTGATATAAAAAATGCAGTTTTAAGCATTTATAATGATTCCAATATAAGAGGAGTGATTATCACAGGTGCAGGCAGTAAAGCCTTTGCAGCAGGAGCTGATATTGCCGAATTTGCAAACTTTAATGTTGAAGAAGGAACGCGGATGAGCGAAGAAGGACATGCTACCCTACGCGCTATTGACCATTGCCCTAAACCGGTAATTGCCGCAGTAAATGGATTTGCCCTGGGTGGAGGAAATGAACTGGCCATGAGTTGTCATATTCGTGTTTGTGTTGAGAGAGCACGTTTTGGCCAGCCGGAAGTTAATCTGGGAATAACCCCCGGATATGCAGGTACACAACGTTTGGCACAATTAATTGGAAAAGGAAGAGCCCTAGAATTTTTGATGACCGGAGATATGATTGATGCACAAACAGCTTGGCAATTAGGCCTGGTAAATCATATAGTAACTCCTGACCAATTGATTCCGAAATGCGAAGAGATTCTGAATAAAATCAAAGGGAAAGCTCCCATGGCCATTGCCAGTGTTATCCGTTGTGTAAACGCCTATTACGAAAAACGTGCCGATGGCAATAATGTGGAGATAAACGAATTTGGAAATTTCTTTGGTTCTGAAGATTTCATTGAAGGCACAAAAGCCTTTTTAGAAAAACGCCCTGCTCACTTCAGAGGAAATTAATTTCTTATATCATATGGATAAAAAGCCACATTGCCAAAACGATGTGGTTTTTTTGTGTCTTATATTTTCCAAATAATACTTTCAGCCCTTTACCTTTGCCCCATGAAAAAATATGCAAGCATTAATCCTTTTACAGAAGCTAAACTGCAGGAATATTCTTTTATCCATTTTGATGAGGCCAATCAACTATTGAACCAATCAATCATTTCTTTTCAATTATGGCGCAAAAAAAGTTTTGATGCTAGAGCTAAACCCATTATAAAACTCTCTGAATTGTTAATTGAAAATGCAGATTCATTAGCCAGGATAGCTTCAGAAGAAATGGGTAAAATAGTGAGTCAGGCCAGATCTGAAATAATCAAATCGGCAAATTTATGTGCGTATTATGCTATCCATAGCGGTCCATTATTAGAACCTGAGATTCATCAAATTGAAGAAGAGACAGAATTGAGAATTTCTTTCGAACCATTAGGTGTTATATTAGGAATTTATCCCTGGAATTTCCCTTTTTGGCAAATTATAAGAAGTGCCGCACCCATCCTGATGAGTGGCAATGTTATCCTTGTAAAACCTGCGCCCAATGTCCCTCAGACTAGTTTGGCTTTACAAAAAATTATTGACCAATGCGGCTTCCCGGAAGGAACCTTTCAAACCATTTTTGCCGATGAAGAGCTTGTTGCTAATTTGATTTCGGACGACCGGATAGCAGGCACCACGCTTACCGGAAGTGAAGATGCCGGATCAAAGGTTGCAGCTCAATCCGGCAAATATATTAAACCTCATGTGCTTGAATTGGGAGGAAGTGATCCCTGCATTATTTTAAAAGATGCCCCTTTAGATGAACTCATGGAACAAATTGTGTTTGCCCGCTTTCAAAACAATGGACAAAGTTGCGTAGCGGCAAAACGCTTTTTGGTTCAGGCTGAAATTGCTGAAGAATTTATTCAAAAATTAATCACAGCCATGGATAAGCTTGTTTTGGGAAACCCTCTTTTACCGGAAACGCACATAGGACCCCTGGCTCGTTTTGATTTAGTTCAATTATTAGTTCAACAGGTAAATGATTCGGTAGCGGCAGGGGCAAAAATGATCTATCAATCGAAACAAAAACCGCTTACCGGATTTTTCTTTCCACCCACTATCCTATCCAATATTCCTAAAGACTCAAGAGCATACAGAGAAGAGCTTTTCGGCCCTGTTGTTAGTTTGTATTCTTTTGAAACCATGGAAGAGGCTATTGAGCTGGCAAACGATTCGCGTTTTGGTTTAGGTGCCTGTATTTTCAGTAAGGATTTAGATCTCGCAAAAAAAATGGCGAATCAAATCGAATCCGGTATGGTATCGATTAATCAGATTGTGAAAAGCGATTCTCGTTTCCCTTTTGGTGGCATAAAAAAATCGGGGTACGGCCGGGAAATCGGAGAATATGGTTTGAAAGCTTTTTGTAATGTAAAAACTGTTTGGTTGAAGAAGCTTTAGTGGAAACTTAGTAATTTTGCCTTTTTTCGCTACAAAGAAACTAAGAAACGAAGATTAAGAATTTAGGTGGCGATGGATAAAAAAATTATTTTTGTTTCTTCGTTTCTTTGTAGCCATTCAAATCAATTACCTATAAATAATAGCCTTGCTTTATTATTTCTAATCGAACAGATTCGGGTACCAGGTAACGGATAGATTTTCCGGCTTGTATGGTTTCTCTCACATAAGTTGAAGATATGTTTAACAAAGGAACCTCAAATAATTTTATTTTCGGATGATTGGCCGTTAATGGCTTCTCAGCGATTCCCGCACGGGCATAAACATTCACTTTATGATGTTCAAGTATGGATTGGTAATCTTTCCATTTATGAAACTCCTGATAATTATCTCCTCCAATAATTAACGTAAACTGGTGTTCGGAATAACTTGCTCTCAAACGCGATAAAGTATGCTCGGTATAAGAAGGACGCGGCAGGCTGAATTCGAAATCGCTCACTTTAAAACGAGAATCATTTTGAATGGCTAATTGTAATAATTGCAGCCGTATCTTTTCATCCAGCAATTCTTCACTGGCTTTTAAAGGATTTTGGGGAGAAACTACAAACCAGATTTCATCCATAAACGCATAATCAGCCATATAATTCGCAATAATTAAATGTCCGCAATGAATGGGGTTAAAAGATCCGAAAAAGAGTCCGATATGCATATTTATAATTTACAGATGTGCAAAGTAATAAATTCGATCATTTACTTAAAAAATCATTTACCAACTCTTCGGCTTGAACCAATGCTATATCTAATTGATCATTTAATATTACATGTTCAAATTTACTTTCAAACTGTAATTCCTGAACCGCTTTATCAATTCTAATCTTCAAAGTTTCTTCTGTTTCGGTTGAACGATAACGGAGTCGGTGTTTTAACACTTCAATGCCGGGTGGTTTCACAAAAACACTCAGCGCCTTATCTCCAAAATATTTTTTAATATTGAGTCCGCCAATCACATCAACATCAAATACTACCACTTTATTCAAAGCCCAGATCCGTTCAATTTCCGATTTTAGTGTTCCATAATAATTGCCATCGTAAACTTCTTCATATTCCAGGAATTCATTATTTGCTATTCTGTGTTTAAACGCTTCCTGCGACAAAAAATAATAATCTTTTCCGGCTATCTCCTCTTCCCTTGGTTCTCGTGTACAGGCAGAAACGGAAAATGATAAGAGGGGATTCACCGATAATAAATATTTTACAATGGTGGTTTTTCCGGAACCTGATGGCGCACAAAATATGACAACTTTATTCATCCCTGCAACTTATGAATTTGCCTTATAAAACATTATTAATTTGTTCTTTTATTTTTTCGAGTTCATCTTTCATTTCAACAACCCGACGCTGCATGATATGATGATTGGATTTAGATCCGATGGTATTAATTTCTCTGCCCATTTCCTGAGCGATAAATCCTAATTTTTTCCCGGTTGAAGCCGATTCTATGGTTTCGGCGAAGTAATCGCAATGTTGGGCAAGCCTGGTTTTCTCTTCGCTGATATCAAGCTTTTCGATATAATAGATCAACTCCTGTTCGAAGCGGTTCTTATCTAATTGTTCCTGATTTAAAGTTTGAAGGTCGCGCAGAATACGTTCTTTAACCGTATTAATGCGTTCCTCTTCAAAAGGAGTAAGTTCTTCCATTTTATTTCGAATCAGCAGGCACATTTTTCTCAGTTCAGAAGCAAGCATATTGCCTTCCTGTAAACGAAATTCATCAAACTGCTTAAAGGCCAGGTGAGCTGCATTCATAATCTGTTTCCAATCCTCTTCGGCAGGAGTTTCTTCATTTGGCTGAATGATATTAGGTAAGGTAAAAACATTGTTTAATAATTGTTCAGCGGGCCAACCTGATGCCTCCGACATTTTTTTTACTTCGGCCAGGTAATAGGACACTACCTCCTGATTGATGGGGGTTATTTTATCCTGGATCAATTTATATGAGATATTCAAATTAACCTGAACGGTACCCCTTTCAATTAATTTAGTAAGCTCTTTTCGTAATTCCAGTTCCTTATGTTGCCATTGGCGGGGCATACGCATGTTCATCTCCAGAAATTTAGAATTCAAAGATTTGATTTCAAGTTTAACAGTAAACTTTTCCGTATCAATTTCAGCAAGGCCAAAGCCGGTCATGGATCTTAACATACAAACAATTTATAAAAGGCGAAGGTAAGGAATTATGGGGAAAAGGGAGATGAGTATTGTGAAATGGTTTGAGAAGGAGAAACGAGAAACGAGCGTTTATCCTGAGCTTTTTTTATAAGATGCAAGATAAACTCCGGCGAAAACAATAAGCATACTGATAATTTTTTGTACAGATAACTCATCCTTTCCGGTAGAAACAGCAATAAGGGTTGCAAGAACCGGTTGAAGGTATATGTAGGTACCAACCAGACTTGAACTGGCATATCTTAGGGCATAAGCATTTAATACATAAGTAAGAAAAGTTGCACCTATGGTAATAAAAGCAATGCATCCCCAAATAAACAATGGAAGATGTAAAAAATCTATTTCCAGCGTTTGGTTCAAACCGAATGGCAATACCAGGATAAACCCAAAGAAAAAGGCATAAAGCGTAACGGTTAAAGGGTGATATTTTACCATTAAACGTTTCGCATAAACTAAGTAAAAGGCGTAAATAATGGCGTTCATGGTTATATATAAATCGCCCAAAGCTGTTGTGGAATCAAATTGAAAGCGGGCGCCCCCAATTAAGAACAAAGCCCCGAAAGCTGCAAGAATAATACCACCGACAATTTGAAAAGTGAGCTTTTCTTTTAATATAATAACTGCAAATACCAATACAAAAACGGGGGTATTCAACATTAAAACAGAGGCATTAATTGGGGAGGTAATAGATAATCCCTGAAAAAACAAAAGCATATTTCCTGCTATCCCAAATACGGCACAAACGAATAAAGGAAAGAAATCTTTTCGATCCGTAATTTTCCCTTTTACATAATAACGATGAAACAAATAAATGCATACAGATGCAACGCCCACCCTTAATAAAATAAAGGCAAAGGGTTTAATGTACAAGGGCATTACGAGCTTTGCCAGAGTGAAAGTAGCTCCGTAAATCAAAGCAACAATAAATAAAGCAATATGTACTTTTAATCTTTGGCTCACTTAATCGATATCCTTCAAATGACTTTGGTAACTTACGATAACTTTTCGGCTTAATTTTATAAACCGCAAACTTAAAAATATGGCAGAAATAGTTAAACCCAGCAAAAGTCCGATCCAAATACCATACAAACTAAAATTTTTAACGAAGCCTAACCAATAACCAACAGGAATGGCTACCGCCCAATAGGCAAAAATGGTAAAAGCGGTTGGCATTTTGGTATCACCTATGCCTCTCAGGATACCCAGTCCAACACATTGGATTCCATCGCTTAACTGAAAGAAAGCGGCTATCAATATGAGTTGAACGGCCATGTCTGTTACATTTTTATCTGTGATATACAATAATACAATTTGCTCTTTGAAGCAGAAAAGCAAGACCGCACAGCATCCCATAAACATAGCACCTATCAGAAGAGAGGCATTACCTGAACGGATTAAATCCAGTTTATTTCGTCTGCCGTATGCATCCCCCACTGCGATGGAACCACCGGCTGAAATACCCAGGGCTATCATATAAGTTGTGGACGCTATATTAATAGCTATCTGGTGTGCGGCCAGTGCATATTCGCTGATCCAACCAATCATGACAGCGGCAAAAGCAAATGCGGCAAGTTCAAAAAAATATTGAAAGCCGGAAGGCAATCCGATTTTAAAAATCTCTTTTAAGAACACTGTGTCCTGCTCATGTTGTTTTAACCGCATATAGGGCTTGTAAATAGCATTAAACCTCACGTACAAATACATCATAACAGCCATCGCCAGGCGGGCAAAAGAAGTTGCAAAACCTGCTCCTAAAAGACCCATTGCATGGAAGCCCAGATTTCCATATATCAGTACCCAGTTCAAGAAAACATTAATTCCTAAGGCAATCATCGTAATGACGGCTGATGGTTTTGTAATAGACAATCCATCGCTGTATTGTTTAATAGCTAAAAATATCAATAAAGGAAAGGTCCCGGCATTGAGCAGATGCAGAAAGTTCTTAGTGAGCTCATTTACTCTTTCTGTTTGATGAAATATTTGCAGATTTTCAGTAATAAGAAACAAAATGATGCTGATAAAAACGGAAAGAATCAATGCAGCGATGACGGATTGCCTTAATAAAATGGCACACTGGTTGGGGTGCCCGGCACCTTTTGATTTTGCCACCAAAGGCGATACGGCGGTTAGGGTTCCGATACCCAGAATACATACGGTAAAGTAAATGGCATTTGCAAAGGAGGCGGCTGCGAGGTTCACTGCATCCAATTTGCCAATCATAATTACATCGGCAACACCCATTAAAACAATTCCAAGCTGACCAATAATAATCGGATAGCTTAGCTTGGCTATATGTTTAAAATAAGGTTTATAAATTGAAAACAGTTTTTGCAAGACTCTTAAAATTTTGGCCTGCGAAAGTATGGAAAAAGATTGGGCTTTGAATTTACTCTCAAAACAAAACGATTTGGACAGCCCATTAATCCACTGCACTATAATACTTCAAATACTCCCTGCTTAAATCCACATAATTTTGGGCGTTTTGCTTTACTTTTTCGATGTGTTCGGGGCTGAGCTGTTTTACGATTTTTCCGGGTGATCCCATTACTATAGAATAATCCGGAATTTGCATTCCTTCTGTTACCAAGGCATTGGCACCGATGATGCAAAAGTTGCCGATAATGGCCTTGTTTAAAATAGTGGCATGCATACCTACTAAAACATGATTCCCTAATTTAGCTCCATGAACGATTGCCCCGTGACCAATGATACAGGCATCACCAATTATTACCGGATCGCCCGGATCAACATGAATAACCACATTTTCCTGTATATTGGTTTCATGCCCAATGTTAATGCTATCCGTATCGCCACGCAGCACGGCACCAAACCACACTGAACACCTATTCCCAAGGGTGACCCTTCCAAAAACGCGCGCTGTATCCGCTATCCAGACATCCAAACCCTTATTTACAGGTGTTTGTAAAATCTGTTTCATGTTTTTTAAATGTTCCCTGCTCATTGAATTTCTTTCTGCAACGTATATTAGGATAAACTGAAAACTACAGCTTCACTGATTTCAAAAACTTGTAAGCAATTACCACACTCAGGATACAAAAAATTGCGGCCATTAAAAAGGGTGCTCCGGCAAAATAAATTGGGGTAGTATGTCCGGTAAAATAGGAGAATAAATGAGTCATGAGCAAGGGGCCAAAAATGGAGCTTACGCTCACTAAGCTGGTTATTCCGCCCTGTAATTCTCCTTGCTCATTGGCCGGCACCTGATTGGATATCAAACCCTGAAGCGCAGGGCCTGCAATGCCTCCCAAACAATAAGGAATCAGGAATACAAACATCATCCAGCTTTCGCTGGCAAAGGCAAATAATACCAGGCCAATTATATATAATAGCATCCCAACGATCACAGATTTTTTCTGGCCAATTCTGGGATTAATCACTCTGATTAAACCTCCCTGAACAATGGCAACCAATAAACCAACTACACCTAAAGAATAGCCAACCATTTTGGCGTCCCAGTTAAATTTTTCTATGGTAAAATAAGTCCAGGTACTTTGTACCGCGTGCGAAGCCATATAAACACAAAACAGAGAGCCGATCAAACCACTCACGATCGGATATTTATTAAGGTGTTTGAGGGTGCCCAAAGGATTTGCTCTTTTCCAATCAAATTTTCTTCGGTTTTCTTTTGATAAGGATTCGGGTAAAACAAAATATCCATAAGCAAAATTCAAAAATGAAACACCGGCAGCTGCAAAAAATGGAATACGTGATCCATAATGACCCAGTACACCCCCCAGAACCGGACCGATGATGAAACCCAACCCAAAAGCCATTCCGATCATTCCGAAATTCTGAGCACGTTTTTCGGGACTGCTAATATCAGCGATATAGGCAGTTGCTGTTGTCATACTTGCTCCAGTAATCCCGGCTAAGATTCGCCCGATAAAAAGCCAGATAATATTTGGAGCAAACGCCAAAACTATATAATTGATACCGAAACCAATTAAGGAAAACAACAATACGGGCCTACGACCATAACGATCGCTTAAATTCCCCAAAACAGGAGAAAACATAAACTGAAAAATGGCATACGAAAACATAAGCCAGCCACCGTATAAAGATGCGTCGCTCATGTCACCATGTATTAATTCAGCTATTAATTTTGGAATTACCGGTACAATAATTCCTAATCCAATTATATCCAACAACAGGGTCACAAAAATGAAACCCATTGCAGCCGTCTTTTTCCCAGCCATTTATTCTATCTTATATAAATTCAAAACCAATATCCCGGCGATAATTTTTGTTTTCGAAGTGGATCAATTCTGCACTTCTTAAACTCTTTAGAACCGCTTCTTTCAAATTATTACCCAATGAAGTAATGGCCAGCACTCTTCCTCCATTGCTTAAAATTTCACCCTTTTCATTCTGAATGGTTCCACTATGAAACAAGATAGAATCCTTTACCTGATCGAAACCGGTCATCACTTTTCCCTTTTCGTAATCCCCCGGATAACCTTTAGAAACAAGCATAATGGTGGCTGCACTGGCTGTATCAATTCTTAATTCTACCCGATTTAAAGTTCCATTAACAGTTGCCAGCATGAGTTCAACAAAATCATTTTGGATCAGAGGTAAAACAACTTCTGATTCAGGATCGCCCATTCGGCAATTATATTCAATTACGACTGGATCGCCATGAACATTCATCAAACCAATAAAAATAAAACCCGCATAATGAATATTTTCCTGTTGAAGTCCTCTGATGGTAGGAATAATGATCCGTTCTTCCACTTTTTTTATAAAGGCGGCATCCGCAAAAGGAACCGGGCTTACGGCTCCCATTCCACCTGTGTTGAGACCGGTATCCCCCTCTCCTATTCGTTTATAGTCTTTTGCTGATGGAAGTATTTTATAATTCTTGCCATCAGTTAAGACAAAAACCGACAATTCGATACCTTTCAAAAATTCTTCTACAACTACTTTCGAACTGGCCTCACCAAATTTCTTTTCCTGAATCATTTGATGGATTTCATGAATGGCTTCATCCTGATTTTCGCAGATCAAAACACCTTTTCCGGCGGCCAGACCATCGGCTTTTAATACAACAGGGAGGGAATGATTTTTGACATATTCTATTCCCGCTTCAAGGGTATCGTTTTGGAAAGTTTTGTATTGAGCGGTTGGAATACCATATTTGGACATGAATGCCTTACTCCAGTCTTTACTTCCCTCCATTTGGGCACCCTTTTTATCCGGACCTACAAGAAGTATTTTCTGTAAAGAATCTATGTTTTCAAAATAGTTTTTTATGCCATTTACCAATGGATCTTCAGGACCCACAATAAGCATTTGAATATCGTTTTCGAGGCAGAAATTACCGATAGATTTAAAGTCATTCACCGGGATATTAATATTTGTACCACATTGGGCAGTGCCGGCATTACCCGGCAAAATAAAAAGGTTTGAACACAAACTGCTTTTCGATAATTGAACAGAAAAGGCATGCTCCCTTCCTCCTGAACCAATAACTAAAATATTCATTTTGACTTTTATATACTTATTATAACAATTTGATGATTAATTAAATAACAGACATATTGTGTTAATCACAATTACGAATATACAATCAAAATACGAATTTCTGCGTAATTCTGGTATAGGTTTCTAAGGTAAAGGAATAGCTATTTTTCTCATCGGCTGCACGATGGGTTTGACTGATTAATTTCCATTCTGAGGTAAGTAAAGCTGGGAAAAAGGCGTCTGCATCGAACAGATGATGGATTCGGGTAAGGTAAATGGTATCTGCCAAATGAATACTCTGTTTATATATGCTATCACCGCCAATAATAAATATTTCTTGCTCCCCCTTTTGCTTACTAAAGCTAATTCCAGCCTCAATCGTATTAAAAACCTGACAACCTTCAAAATAAATATTGGATTTTGAAATAACCAGATTGATACGATTTGGCAGTGGTTTCCCAATGGATTGAAATGTTTTTCTTCCCATTAATATGTGGTGACCATTCGTAATTTGTTTGAAATATTTTAAATCTGCGGAAAGGTGACATAGCAAGTGATTGTTTTTCCCAATTCCGAAGTTTTCATCGGCAGCCACTATGATAGAAATTTTCATTAATAAATATATTTAATGGACGGATCCTTCAAAAATGCAAATTAAATAAAGAGTAGGTATGAACCAATTCAATAATTTTCCTTCCAAAATAAAGCATAAAATGCAAGATCGTGTACTCACATTGTCAAAATATACAAAAAAAGTGTAGAATTCATTACAAATCCACAGGAAATAGTATTTTGAACCCATAAAAAAGTTTCAATACCTATCAATCAATTTTTAACCCCATCGCTTTCTCCTTAATATTGAACCGGAAAAAGCGAATCTTCAGTTATGAAAAAAATCATTATTACCCTTGTAACCTTTCTAATTATTCTATCAGCCCAAGCACAAATTAAGCAAATTGTCAGAGGAAATATAATAGAAAAGGAATCGAAACTCCCGATAGCAGGAGCCGTTATCAGAATTTTTAAGGACTCAAATTTAGTGAGTGGTGGGAGTGCCGATGAAGAAGGAAATTTCAGAATAGCGCATATTCCATTGGGCAGAATTAATATAAATATCACGATGATCGGATATGACCGGGTGGTATTGCCCAATATGGAGGTAACCTCTGCAAAGGAGTTAATATTAAATATTGAAATGGAGGAAATTTCAGTAAAAGTTAATGAAGTAGTGATTACTGCAATGGATAAAATTAAAACCAATAATGAAATGGCAACGGTAAGCGCCCGAACATTTAACGTGGAGGAAGCAGGAAGGTATGCCGGAAGCAGGAGTGAGCCAGCCAGAATGGCGAGTAATTTTGCCGGTGTTCAGGGATCTAATGATTCGAGAAGTGATATCGTGGTTCGGGGTAATTCACCAATGGGTGTTTTATGGCGTCTGGAGGGAATTGATATCCCCAGTCCCAGCCACTTTGGAAACACGGGCTCAACCGGTGGTCCGGTAAGTATATTAAATGCAAAAATGATTGGGAATTCTGATTTTTTTACGGGTGCATTCCCAGCGGAATATGGAAATGGTACCGCAGGTGTATTTGATGTTCGATTTAGAAATGGCAATAACGAAAAAAATGAATTTACGGCACAACTTGGTTTTGTTGGTACCGAAATAAGCGGAGAAGGCCCGATCCATAAAAAAGCAAAATCCTCCTATTTATTTACCTATCGCTACTCAAGCTTACAGTTATTTGAATCCCTCCATATTAAAATTGGAACAGCAGCTATACCACATTATCAGGACCTATCCTTTAAATTAAATTTCCCTCTGAAAAACAATTCCAATCTGAGTTTTTTTGCAATGGGAGGTTTATCTGATATTAAAGTAATAATGAGTACCTTAGATAAGCCGGGAACGGATTTGTACCTGAATACAAATTATGATCAAACGGTTAAATTTGCAATGGGGCTACTGGGAGCATCCTATTCAAAATCCCTGAATTCAAAATCATATACTAAAATAATTATTTGCCAGAGTGCAAATGGAAACAGCAATAATGATTACCTTTTATTCAGGAATCCGGGTTTATTCTCAAAGATAGATTCAACGAAAGAGGCTAATAATAGTTATCAAGAAAACCGTACCTCTGTTCATTGGTTTGTCAATTATAAAGTTAATGTCAGAACATCCCTGAAATCGGGAATAATTATGAACCAGCATAGCATTTATTCAATTGACAGCACCTATAATAAAATTACAAATGGCTATACGATTAATTTAAAGGGTCAAGAAACTTATGCAACTTTTATGCCTTATGCCCAGCTAAAGTTCAAATTCACAGAAAAATTAACGTTGAATGCGGGTCTGAACTTTTTTTATTCCACTATCAATTCAAATACAAAGGCGATTAACCCACGTTTAGGTTTACGATACCATATCAACGACAAAACATCTATCAGTTTTGGTTATGGTATGCATAGTCAAATGATGCCCGTCTATTTATATTTTGGGCAGAATAAAATGTCAGACGGATCCACAGCTTCCATCAACAAAAATGTGGGAATGTATAACAGTCACCACCTTGTTTTGGGTTATGACTGGTCATTTGCAAAAAATGCCCGCATTAAAGTTGAAACCTATTACCAATATTTAAATAAGGTACCTGTCGAATTAAAATCATCCTCGTTTTCCATTCTTAATACCGGATTAAGCAATGGGATTTTGTATGCTGATTCAATGGTGAACAAAGGGATCGCCTATAATTATGGCGTAGAATTTACTTTAGAGAAATTTTTTAGCGACGGCTATTTTTATATGGCTACCGTTTCATTATATCAATCAAAATATCAGGGAAGCGATCATATTTGGAGAAATACAAGTTTTAATGGAAATTATGTACTCAATGGTATGATTGGAAAAGAATTTAAAATTAAAGACAAAAATGTATTTGGTATAGGATCAAAAATAACTTATGCCGGGGGTCAGTTGTATGGTCCGGTAGATACAGCAGCCACTTTAAAACAAAGTAAAATAGTACAGGTTGATGCCCAAAGAAATTCATTACAATTTAAACCCTATTTCAGGTTTGATTTAAGGTTATATTATAAGATAAATACAAGCCATTTTACGCATGAAATCGCATTTGACCTTGTTAACCTGTTCGACACCAGGAATATCCTTTCTTTGGCATACGGACCTGACCCGAAAAATGCAAATGGAATTATCATTGGCAACAATTATCAGCTGGGATTCTTACCCCTGTTTTATTACAAGTTAGATTTTTAGCAGAATGAATTTGTTCTAATATCTAAAAGGGTGAACGAATGTGTAAGGATTACAACAAATTTTTTGTTTCCTGAATCATTCGATTTTTTACCCTTTCCCAGGTCAGGGCAGTATTAACAAGAAGAATTGGGTCTTCCTGCCCCTCAGCATCTTCGAAATAACATAAACTTTTATAAATAGCTATTGGCTCAATATTCTCATATTTTATTCTAAAAAGTTCAAGCATATATTCCAACGAAAACACCTCAAGTAAAAAGTAAATATCATAAAAGTCTCTCTTGGCACCTCTGTTCATTATTGTTTTTAATTTCATTGCAGCAATATCCTTTAAATTAGCAAGTTTTATATTTCCATATGAAACAGGTGGATAAATGAATCGATACCCATAATTTAATATATCAATTTTTATGCTTTCATACTCCATAAATAAGGCATAATCTGAACGAGTTTTTAACCTAATATGATCTAATTGTAATAATTCATTTTGTATCATTTCCAAATCATTTTTCCCCGAACTAAAAAAGTCCAAATCATAACTCAGCCGATGGCCAATTTGAAGAGAAAGTGCGGTTCCTCCAACTAAATAAAAGGACTCTAAACAGGGTTGAGAAGCAAGTAGCTTCAAAATATCCATTGTTCGGGTTGGGACTGCATTAATTTGTAGCATCTTATTTCTTCTAAAGGAATATCGAAAACATTACTCATAAAATAAACTGTTTTTTTTGATAGATATCGGGCATTTTTAACAACGTCAACGATTTTTTCAATTCCATAATAACGTTTTATTTCAAACCAATCCTTTAAACTCCCTCTATCCAATACCCTGGAAATCACATATTCGGATTTTTTATCCCAATCAATTTTTTCATAATCGGTATCCCAAAAAAGTTGAGGAGGTAAATTCATAAATCAAATATAAGAAGATTTCGTTTTATTGGATCAATTTCCGGGATTTTCAACCGGTATTGGCAAAAAAAATCCTCTCAGGTTGTTTGAGAGGATTTTGTTATCAGGCTAAGTTCATTTTTATCCGCTTTCCGATCTCATCAATATCGGCTTTAAATTTCTTATCGGTTTCCATTAAATCATTAACGGTTTGGCAGGCATGAATTACCGTAGAGTGATCGCGGCCTCCAAAATGCATTCCTATAGTTTTAAGAGACGATTTGGTTAAATCTTTTGCATAGAACATAGATATTTGGCGGGCTTGCACAATTTCGCGTTTGCGCGTTTTTGATTTAACCTGTTCAACCGGAATCGTAAAGTAATCACAAACCAATTTCTGGATGTATTCAATGGAGATTTCACGTGTATTATTTTTCACAAAGTTTTTGAGTATTTGTTTTGCTAAATCTAAGTTAACTTCTTTACGGTTAAGGCTTGCCTGAGCCAGTAAACTTACAAGGGCACCCTGTAATTCACGAACATTGGTATTGATATTATGCGATACATATTCAACCACCTCACGCTGAAGGGTAATTCCATCGTTATACATCATGTGTTCAAGAATGGCTAAACGAGTTTCAAAATCAGGTGTTTGTAAATCAGCAGATAAGCCCCATTTGAAACGGCTCAATAAACGCTCATCCATTCCCTTCAAATCCTTTGGTGCACGGTCGCTGGTTAAAATGACCTGTTTCCCTAATTGATGCAGATGGTTAAATATGGTAAAGAAGATTTCCTGGGTTTTTTGCTTGTTTTCCAAAAACTGAACATCATCCACTATTAATATATCCACCTGTTGGTAGTAATTCATAAAATCCTGATTGGAATTATTACGAATTGCGTCAACAAACTGGTTGATAAATTTTTCTACCGGTACATATAAAACTATTTTGTTTTTACTGTTTTGTTTGATCATGTTTCCGATTGCATGAACCAGGTGAGTTTTACCAAGACCGGTTTCACTGAAAATCATGAGTGGATTAAAGGAGGTTCCTCCAGGTTTATTAGCAACAGCGATGCCTGCACTTCTTGCCAAACGATTACAATCACCCTCTACAAAATTATCAAATGTTAAATTTGGGTTCAGGTTGCTTTCAATATTTATCTTTTTGATACCGGGAATAACAAATGGATTTTTGATATAAGGATTAAGGTTAATACCTGCACTGATTTGTTGTAAATCAGCTTTGGAGCTACTGCTACCAGGTATATTAACAACATAAGGACTGGAAGTGTTGGTTCCATTCTCAACGATAATATTATATTCTAACCGGGCACCTAAACCCAATTCCTGTTTCAATGTTTTTTTCAACAAACTCACATAGTGTTCTTCAAGCCATTCATAAAAAAACTGACTTGGAACCTGTATAGTTAAAACCTTATTATCCAGCTTAATTGGCTTAATGGGTTCAAACCAGGTTTTGAAGCTTTGAGTAGGTACATTGTCTTGGATTAATTTCAAAATGTTATTCCAAACACTTTCGCAGGTTTTTTCGGTCATAATCATCTCCTTCATTTCGTAGGTAAAAGTCAATAAAATATTTCATACCACAAAACGTTTTCAACAAATAGTTTATAAAAATGGGTATAAAAAAATTTTTGTGCTGATTTATACCACAAAAAAAATAAATCAATAAAAAAATTGAAAAAAAAATTTTTTTATTGATTCAAAGATTGTATTTAAAAAAAAATATTAAAAGATATAAATGCTTTCAAGTCCTCTGGAATATTACCTCAGCAAGGAAATCAATTTTATACTAAATTATAAATTCTGAATGTTTACTAATTGTATGAGGCTATATTGTGTTGTTGAATAGTTTTTGTCAAAAATTTCAAAGGAGAAATCTATTCGTCCCAGTTGCAGCCCTGCCCAGCCAACTTGATTTACCAGGACATTTTTGTCAGCAAGATTTTTGTAAGTTACCGGTTCCGGCAAAAAAGTATGTGTATGCCCTCCTATTATCAAATCAATATTTTGTGTTTTTTGGGCAAGAATTTCGTCACTTACCTTATTATTGGTATACTTATAACCTAAATGTGATAAACAGATCACCAGATCGCAATTTTTCTGATGCTTTAAATGCGCTGCTATCCGATTGGCAATACTAATTGGTTCAAAATAAAGGGTATTTCCATAAAGCTTATCCGGAACCAATCCATTTAACTCAATTCCTAATCCAAACACGCCAATTTTCAACCCTTTTTTTCTGAAAATTCTATAAGATTGAATTTTGCCATTAAGCGAAGTTTTTGAAAAATCATAATTGGCACTTACAAAAGGGAAATTAGCCAAAGGCAATTGTTTCATAAATCCCTCAATTCCATTGTCAAAATCATGATTGCCCATCGTAGCACAATCATATCCCATTTGGCTCATGAGTTTAAATTCCAGTTCACCTCCATAAAAATTAAAATAAGGCGTACCCTGAAAAATATCACCTGCATCTAATAATAGCAGTTCTCCCACCTCGTTACGGATACCATTAATAACAGCTGCTCTAAGCGCGGCACCACCCATACCTCCATAGTTTTTATCAATGGCCGGAAACGGGTCTATTCTACTGTGCCAGTCATTAGTATGCAAAACAGTCAGATTTTTTCCCCCCGTATGAGCGAACACACGAAGCGGCGAATTCGCCATTACCCCAAATCCAACCAGGTAAAGGGTTTGCTTAATAAAATTTTTGCGATTAGTTTTTAATGATTCTTCCATCCTTTTTGTAGAATAATTGTTTTCCGGCTGAATTCATCCTTTTTATCTGAATGAACAGCGCATCGCGTATTTTTATATTCAGGTCAATCATTTGCAAGGGATTCTTTAAGGGTACAACATTATCGCCACCATTTGCCAGATAATCACTGGTTAAAACCAAATAATCTTTCGCTTCATCAAAATCAATATGATTTATTTGCAATCCTGAAAGGGTATCTCCCTTGATGGTCATTTGAAACCCGGATTCAGGAGTGCCCCCAATTTGGACAATTAAATTAAATAATAGTCTGCAATTTTTGCCACTAACTTTTAACAATACCAATTGATTTTCGAATGGTAACAATTCATAAATGGTTCTTACATACACAGGACCTTTATAAATAGTTGGAATACGCAGCCCTCCCTGGTTCATTACACAAAAATCAGGCTTCTGTCCATGGGCTAAAGCATAATCCATCAGCATATCGCAAACCATATTACCCAAACTTCCTTCCGGCAATTCCTTTTTTAATTCAACAGGTGCCTCGTTAATCACCACATTCATTGAACTATCCAGTTTAATCTTATAAGGTTTTATCATTTCTATGGCTTTCTGATCCCAAATGGGAAAAGAGTCAGAAATCATTTTTATATTTTGGTTTTGCGTTTTTTGAACCTGTAGTTGGGAATGGCAGGAGGCCAGGCACATTAAAAGGATAAATAAAAATAATTTATGCTTTTTTTTCATTTGGTTCATAATTTTCAATAGCATACAATTGGTAAACTTCAATAGACCACTTGTCTCGTTTCCCGATTCTATCAATCCCGGATCTTTAGACTCGATACTCTCCAAAAACACCTCTGAAAATATCTGCAATTTCACCAAGCGTAGCATAATGCTCAACGGCATCAATGAGATATGGCATCACATTGCTATTATCGGTGGCCGACTGTTTTAATAGGTTCAGGCCGTCTGTTACTTTATCAGAATTGCGTTCAGCTTTTATTTGTTTTATTTTTTCAATTTGCTGCAATCTAATATTGTCATCCACTCTGAATAAAGGAGGAGACACATTATCTTCCAAATTAAATTTATTTAAACCTACAATCACTTTATCCTGCTTCTCAATATCCATTTGATACCGGTAACTTGAATCAGCAATTTCTTTTTGCATGTATCCTTGCTCGATTGCATTTACCGAACCTCCCATGGCATCAATTTTCTCAATGTATTTCCAGGCAGCTTTTTCGATTTCATCAGTAAGTTCCTCCACAAAATAACTTCCCCCCATCGGATCAACCGTATCCACTACCCCACTCTCGTATGCAATAATCTGCTGGGTCCGTATAGCCGTTCTGGCTGCGGCTTCCGTTGGCAAACTAAATGCTTCATCAAAGCCGTTGGTATGTAAACTTTGCGTGCCGCCCATCACAGCTGCCATAGCCTGCAAGGTAACGCGTACAATATTGTTTTCGGGTTGTTGTGCCTGCAGAGTTGCGCCTCCGGTTTGGGTATGAAAACGTAACATCATTGCTTTGGGATTTGTGGCACCCATGTCTTTGGCGATTTTGGCCCACATTCTTCTGGCAGCTCTGTATTTGGCTATTTCTTCAAAAAAATTATTGTGGGCATTAAAGAAAAAGGAAAGTCTCTGTCCGAATACGTCCATATCCAAACCTTTCTCAATGGCAGCTTTTAAGTAGGCCTTTGCATTTGCAAGTGTAAATGCAATTTCCTGAACCGCTGTTGACCCTGCTTCTCGAATATGATACCCGGAAATAGAAATGGTATTCCATTTTGGCACTTCCTTACTGCAATATTCAAAAATATCAGTAATGATTCGCATACTAGGCTTTGGTGGATAGATATAGGTTCCACGGGCGATATATTCTTTTAAAATATCATTTTGAACTGTACCGGATATTTTTTTGATATCGGCACCTTGCTTTTTGGCCAATGCAATATAAAAAGCCAATAAAGTTGATGCAGTTGCATTGATGGTCATGGAGGTAGTTATTTTCTCCAGGGATATTCCGTCAAATAAGGTCTCTATATCGCGCAGGGAATCAATGGCGACTCCCACCTTTCCAACTTCACCTTCGCTCATGGCATGATCGCTGTCGTAACCAATTTGAGTAGGCAAATCAAAGGCCACACTTAAACCCATGGTTCCGTTTGCCAGCAAATATTTATATCTTTTATTACTTTCTTCGGCAGTGCTGAACCCGGCATACTGACGCATCGTCCAAAGTTTGCCACGGTACATATCGGCCTGTATTCCTCTTGTATAAGGCCATTCACCCGGCAAGCCCAAATGATCTTCGCCGGTATATAATTGTTTAATTTCAATCCCTGAATCGGTGATGAATTTTTTTTCGTTCATGTTATCGAATGCTGATTAAAAATTAGAAGATTAGAAAATTAGAAGATTAGAAAATTAGAAATTGCCGATTATTGATTACTGAATGCCGTTCTCGACTCCGCTCGAACTGACAATTGATTCCAGCCTGCTGCCAACTGATTACTGTTTACCGATTACTACTTACCGATTACTGTTTACCGATTACTACTTACCGATTACTACTTACCGATTACTGAATACCGAATACCGATTACCGAATACCGATTACTACTTACCGAATACCGTTCTCGACTCCGCTCGAACTGACAATTGATTCCTATTTACCAAATTCCTGTATTATAAATTTGCCTTTCACTTGTTGGTTTATCCAAAAACCAGATCAAATTCCTTTTTCAAAAACACTAGGGCTTTATGGGTAGGAACGATATCAATTTTAATTAACTCTTCAAAAATCGCCTTACTTAAATCAAGTCCAACTGCATTCGGTCCTAAATCGGCATATGCAGTATTGATAAGGTTTATCATTTCTTCTTTTACAACTCTCAGAACCTGCCATGCCTGCGATGAAATATACAATTGCTGGGAAAGATTGTGGTTAAATTCGGAGTTAATTGCTACAATCAATTCCATTTTTAATTGTGAAGCACTGATTCCGGGTTTATGTGTGCGCATCACAAGACTTTCAGGACTCATTCGCTCCATTAACAACACGCACCTTTCATATGCCTGAAGACGCAGTGGTTGCATGGTTTTGCCTAGCTCTGATTTTAAGTCAATCATTCTTTTTTGGTATTCGGTATCAAAAAATATTTTAAATTGATAGTAAGTAATGATGAAAACAATCAAGGCGGGAATCAGGTACTTGGTAATTTCCAAAAACAGAAAAGCAATTTCATTCATGATATTATTAATTTTGGATCAAAATAAAGGAATTGTTTGCAATGCACCTAATCCAATTTGATATTATGAAATTGCCTAAATTGAGACATTCGTTTGGTGGACATATATTTATGAAAAATAAAAACTTAAAACCATTTTCCAATGCGAAACAAATGTTTTTTAAAGTAGATAGGGAGTCCTTTCACTGTGAATAGTTCAGAAATAAAATTCAAATTCCTCAAAGAATAAGTAAATTCGTAGTTATTAATAATGGCAAAGGAAAACAAATTAATCTTCGACGACGTAAAGGAATTCCCGAAAAAGGATTCCCTTGATGAGGAGAAAAAACCTACAAAAAAAGAAACCAAAGGAGTTAATGACCGGAAAATTCTGAAATTTCTAACGGATGAACGTTTTGTAAAATCTTTGGGCGTTTTTTTTATTTTGTCTTCTTTGTTTCTTTTTATTTCCTGCTTATCTTTTTTTGCCAGCTGGCAAAGTGACCAAAGCCTTGTAAAATCAATAAGTTGGGGTGTTTTATCCGAAATTACTCCAGATTTAGCTGATAATATTCTGGGGTTAGCCGGTGCCTGGCTCAGCTATATATTTGTTTACAAAGGATTTGGAATTTCGGCATTTGCCTTTGTGGTCATTTTCTTTTCAATTGGTGTTTTGCTGCTTACAAAACAAGAACCCATTCCAATTTCTAAAACCCTGCGTTATAGTTTTTTTGCCGGAATTTGGTTATCACTCACAATGGGCTTCGTTTTCGGTGACACGCTCCCGGTTTTGGCCGGATCTTTTGGCTATTATGGATTTCTGTTCCTGAAAGGATTATTGGGCTCGTTGGGAACCGGATTGGCATTAGTTGCTTATTTATTGATCTTTTTAATTGCAATTTTTAATATCAATTTCTTTGAACCTAAGGAACCCTTAGCTAAAAATTTAGCGGGTGATCTGGTTGGATTGGATAAGCCTTTTGATATCAATGAGGTAACACCCGAAGAATTCCCCATAAATTCGGATGATTTTATTCTAATTGATAAAGCAATTCCTTCTAATATTTTGGAGACCGGTAATGAAATGAATCCCGAAAAAGATCCGGAAGAAATTGAATCTGAGATGGAGGAAGAACCTATTATTGAACCCACACAAGAGCCCGCAGCCAAACTCACAACGGTTAGTGGCTTGGTTCTGGAGGTTCAGGAAGCAGCTGAAGAGGAAATACCTGAAAAGGTAGAAAGAAAATCACATTATGGCATTGATGAGCCCTTTGATCCTACCCTCGATTTTAGTAATTATCAATATCCGGGTATTGACTTATTAAAAGATTATGGCGATAATAAGGCTAAGGTTGAAACAGCCGAATTAAGCGAAAAAACCAGAATGATTGAGGATACCCTCAAAAATTACGGGATAGGAATCAAACGCATAACGGCGACTATCGGACCAACCGTTACTTTATATGAAATTATTCCGATGGATGGAGTCAGGATTGCAAAAATTAAAAATCTGGAAGACGATATTGCACTCAGTTTAGCCGCTTTGGGTATCCGGATTATTGCCCCAATTCCGGGCAGGGGAACTGTTGGCATTGAGGTTCCTAACCTCACTCCGGCAATTGTTTCGATGCGTTCCGTTTTATCTTCTCCAAAGTTTGTTAATGCGGAAATGGATTTACCGGTAGCGTTTGGCAAAACGATTTCAAATGAAATATTTGTCGCCGACCTTGCCAAAATGCCTCACTTACTTATGGCGGGGGCAACCGGACAAGGTAAGTCGGTAGGATTAAATGCAGTTTTAGCTTCCTTATTATATAAAAAACATCCTTCACAAATAAAATTTGTTTTGGTTGACCCTAAAAAGGTAGAGTTGAATATTTATAAAACCATTGAACGTCATTTTCTCGCCAAAATTCCGGGTGATCAGGATGCCATCCTTACGGATACAAAATTGGTCATCCATACTTTAAACTCATTATGTGTAGAAATGGACGAACGGTATGATTTACTGAAAGACGCACAGGTAAGGAATCTGAAAGAATACAATGTCAAATTTGTAAGCAGGCGTCTTCCGCCCACCGACAAAATCCAACATCGTTATCTACCATATATTGTAGTGATTATTGATGAGTTAGCTGATTTGATGATGACAGCGGGCAAAGAAGTTGAATACCCAATTACCCGATTGGCTCAACTTGCACGTGCCATAGGAATCCATTTAATATTAGCTACACAAAGACCCAGTGTAAACATTATTACCGGAACCATTAAAGCCAATTTCCCAGCCCGGATAGCTTTTAGGGTTTCCCAAAAAATTGATTCCCGAACCATTTTAGATGCCAATGGAGCCGACCAGTTAATAGGTAAGGGAGACATGTTGTTTAGCAATGGCAATGACCTGATTCGCCTTCAATGTGCCTTTGTAGATACACCTGAGGTAGAAAAAATAACAGAGTTTATTGGCAGTCAGCAAGGCCGGGAGCCTTATTTGCTACCACTCATTCAAACAGAAAATGAAGATGTTGGCGATGGGGAAGGATTTGATAATGATAACAAAGACGAACTATTTGAAAATGCTGCCAGAATTATTGTTGTTCATCAACAGGGTTCAACTTCTTTATTACAAAGAAGGCTCAACCTTGGGTATAATCGTGCAGGAAGATTAATTGATCAATTGGAGAAAGCAGGAATTGTTGGCCCCTTTAAAGGAAGTAAAGCCCGTGAAGTTTTGATTCATACAGAGGCGGAATTAGATGAAATCCTGAAAAAAATGTGAATATTTGCATAGTGAAAAAAATTACAATCTTATTTATTTGCCTGATAACTATTGGAATAGTAAAGGGTCAAATTATCAAACCGAATGATGCTGAAAAATTAGTCAATCGGGTATCCAAAAGGTATAAGGCCTTTAAGAGCATGAAAGCCGATTTCACTTATATACTTGAAAATAAGCAGGAAAAAAGCCAGGAAAAGCAAAAAGGAACCATCAAAATTAAGGGCAATAAATTCAGGTTAGACATAGCCAATCAATTGATAATTTGTGATAACAAAACAATCTGGACTTATACCCGTGAAGTGAACGAGGTACAGGTAAATAAATATTCACCACAAGATGGAGCCATTAAATTAGATGATATTTTTACCATGTATGGGAGAGGTTACCTGTATAAAACAATTGAATCAAAAAAAGAAGATAATAAGGAAATGGTCTCTGTCGAACTCACTCCAAAAGACAAGAAAAAGAAGTTTTTTAAGATTAAACTGTTAATTGATAAAACAAATCAAACACTCATCAGCACACAAGTTTTTGAGAAAAGCGGGACCATACATACTTATAGCGTTACCAATCAGGTTGCCAATATTAAATACGACGATAATCAATTTGCATTTGATCCGATAAAATACCCGGGAGTTGAGGTGATTGATTTACGTTAAAACCCTCCGCCCACATCAATTTTTACAGGAGATTGCGGCTGTTTTGGTATTTCTTCCACAACTCCTTTTATAGTTAGCTGGGTTGGAGAATTGGTTGAATTTGAATAGACGGTTATCCCCTTTCCAAATTGCCCTTTAAAAGAACCCGGGTTATAAATAGCTTTAATTTTTGACTTTTGACCCGGCATAATGGGTTCCCTTGGCCACTCGGGAGTGGTACACCCACAACCCGGCTGAACATTGGTTAATAATAGCGGCACTTTGCCTTTATTAACGAAAACAAATTCACATTCAGCAGATCTGCCTTCAAAGATTTTCCCAAAATCATGAATTGTTTTTTCAAATTCAATTACTGTTTTGCTTTCACTATCCTTCTTTTCATCAGTAGTTTGAGCAGAAATTACGCCAACAAACAGCGAAACGAAAACGCTAACAATTAATTTTTTCATGGTGTAAAAATAAAAAAACCTGCACAAATCCATACAGATTTATGTGCAGGTTAATTTTTAAACAATTACTTTACTTCAGCTGGTTTTGTCTCAACAGGTTTTACTTCAGCTGCTTTTACGTCACCTTTTAAGTAAAGAATAACTGTAGAGTTTTTTGCATTGCTCATTACGGTTACGCTTTTTGTGAAAGGACCAGGAGCTGCGGCATTAAAAGTAGCCTTCACAAATCCTTTTTTACCGGGTGCAATCGGATCTTTAGTCCATTCAGGGGTAGTACAACCACAACTGGCAGAAGCTGTTGTAATAATCAAGGGAGATTTTCCAGTGTTCTTAAATTCAAAAGAATAAGAGGCTGGCGTTCCTTGAGGGATTGGCCCGAAATCATGCGTTTCTTTTACAAATTTAACTTCTGCCTGATTTGGATTTTCAGCAGCAGCAGGTTGTACATCAGGTGTTTGAGCTTGTGCAGCAATCATACCGCCAAAGGCGATAAGGGTGGTTAAAATTATTTTTTTCATTTTTAAAAATTTCAAATTACAATTATATTTCATCAACAATTACCGTTCCAAAAATAAGAACAATACATGCAATAACAAAATTCATAACTTAAAAAAAAGTTAAAATGACTTAATCCCTGCGAAATGGTCATTTTGAAGAATGCATAAAAAACTTTACGTTTGGACGGTAAAGGAATGAAACTATGAATATGGTTACTAATACTACTCAATCTGATAATAAATATAAAGCAATCGTTCTTGAAGATTACAGGATCGTTATTCAAAGTCGTTTAAGCAGTTTGCTGGGACGAAAAGAGGTTTTAACCGGAAAAGCAAAATTTGGAATATTTGGTGATGGCAAGGAATTGCCTCAAATTGCCATGGCCAAAGCATTCAGGAACGGGGATTTTAGAAGTGGCTATTACAGGGATCAGACCTTTATGATGGCTTCCGGTTTACTTTCGGTTCAGGAATTTTTTGCTCAATTATATGCCCATGCTGATGTAGATGCTGAGCCGGCAAGTGCAGGAAGAATGATGAACGGTCACTTTGGAACCCGTACCCTGGATGAAAACGGAGAATGGAAAGATTTAAAAGACCTGAAAAACTCTTCATCTGATATTTCTCCAACTGCCGCTCAAATGTTAAGATTGGTTGGATTGGCGCATGCATCTAAATATTACCGACAAAATGCCAAATTGATCGGACCCAATAAATTTTCTAATAATGGAAATGAAGTAGCCTGGGGAACAATTGGCAACGCAAGCACCAGTGAAGGTCATTTTTTTGAAGCTATCAATGCAGGTGGCGTTTTACAGATTCCTATGATCGTTTCGGTTTGGGATGATAATTATGGGATATCGGTTCCGGCCAAATATCAAACAACCAAAGAAAGTATTTCGGAAATATTAAAAGGGTTTCAAAGAGACGAAAAAGGTGAAGGATATCAGATTTATGTTGTGAAAGGCTGGGATTATGTTGCATTAATAAATGCCTATGAGGAGGCCGGAAAACTGGCACGCGAAAAACATATTCCCTGTTTCATTCATGTAACTGAACTAACCCAGCCACAAGGACATTCAACCTCAGGTTCGCATGGACGTTATAAGAATAAAGAACGTTTAGACTGGGAGATAGAAAATGATTGTATCAAGCGATTTAAAGAATGGATTATCAGTAATAAAATAGCTTCAGAAAAAGAATTAGATGATATAGAGCATGAATCGAAAATTCTGGTAAATATTTCGAAGAAAAATGCATGGGAAGCATACTTAAATCCTATAAAAACTGAGTTAAATACGGTATGTGGCATTTTTGAACAAATAGCGACTTCCAGCAGTCAGGGTTCAAAAATCATTGAAATAAAAGAGGCATTATCTTCCATTGCTGATCCAATCAGAAAGGACATTAGTATTGCTGCGAATAAAGTGATGCGATTAACCTTACGCGAAAAAATGGAGCAAAGGGAAATATTGGTTCAATGGAAAAAAGATTTTTTGATTCAGAATTATGAAAGGTATAGTTCTTTTCTGCATAGTCAATCCAACCAGAACACACTCCTAACCCGGGAAATAAAACCTACCTTTTCTGAAAACAGTAAGGTAGTTGACGGAAGAGAAATACTGGTTGCATTTTTTGATCAGCTAATTGATAAAGATCCCAGGGTATTGGCATTTGGAGAGGATCTCGGAAAAATAGGAGATGTAAATCAGGGCTTTTCAGAATTGCAGGACAAATATGGAGAAAGCCGCGTTTTTGATACAGGAATCAGAGAATTAACCATTATCGGTCATGGAATTGGAGCCGCATTAAGAGGACTTCGTCCCATTGCCGAAATCCAATACCTTGACTATTTGTTATACGGACTTCAACCTTTAAGTGATGATTTATCAACCCTTCAATACCGTACAAAAGGAGGACAAAAGGCACCTTTAATAGTTAGAACAAGGGGACATCGGTTGGAAGGAATCTGGCATTCCGGCTCACCTATAGGCATGATATTAAATGCGATAAGAGGAATGTATATGCTTACCCCCAGAAACATGACTCAGGCAGCGGGTATGTATCAAACGCTCATGATGGGAGATGAACCCGCATTGATTATTGAATGCTTGAATGGATATCGTTTGAAGGAAAAAATGCCTGATAATGTTGGCGTTTACACGGTTCCCCTTGGCGTTCCCGAAATTTTAGAAAAAGGAAATGACCTGACGCTTGTTACCTATGGATCAACCGTAAGGATTGCGATGGAAGCTACCATTTTATTAAAAGAGGTCGGAATAAGTGTGGAATTAATTGATGTCCAGACTTTATTACCTTTTGATATTCATCATTCGATTTTAGAAAGTGTAAAAAGAACCAATAAGTTAGTTATTGTTGATGAAGATGTACCCGGTGGTGCCAGTGCATATATTCTTCAGCAAATTTTGGAAAAACAAGGTGCTTATATACATCTCGATGATAAACCAATAACCATTACTTCAAAGGCTCATCGCCCGCCATATGGTACCGATGGCGATTATTTTAGCAAGCCCAATGCAGAGGAGATTTTTGACATCCTATTTGAAATGATGCGAAAATATGATCCAAGCAGATTTAACTAAGGGTTTGGCAATTTAATCCATTAGTCTGGCAGTTGGCCGATTTGCTTTGAGCTCTTTGCTGTCATTAATCCACATGCAGTGCCATCTTTTCATTTGGTTTATTCATACTCCAATATAATGCCCCTGATTCCTCCTTAAGTTACTAATTTCAGGAAAGCCTGTTCAATTATATGGCCAGTTTTTTTTGCTTCAAAACCTGATAAATATCATTCTATTTTTATTTAGACTAAATATAAATAGCTTAATTTTGAACCCACAATATGGAACTATTTAAAAGTAAGAATGTTTCATTAAACAAGTAAAATTTTATGAAAAAATATATAATGTCAGTTGGGTTAGCGCTATTGGTTATTTCAACTTTTGCACAACATGCGGTTTTAAAGGGGGTTGTTAAAACGGAAGATGAAGGCAGAACCATGTCAAACGTTTCGGTTATAATAGATGGAATCTTAAATAAAAATACAGATTCTAAAGGAAACTTTCTGTTTTCTGACATTTCAATTGGGGTACATAATCTCACATTTGGATTTTTAGGATTTGAAAAAATTGAATTGATCGTAAATATCGTTCACGATAACGAAATTGTTGAAATCCCGGTAGTAAAGCTGAAAAAAAATGCGATTCAAATGAATGAAGTAATTATTTCTGTCAGTCCTGCGAATTATTCATACAAGTATGAAGGTTCCAATTTTATTATTTCATCAAAGGAAATAATGCTTAGCAAACCCATTGGTTCCGAAGAAATTTTAAAAAAGGTGTCTGGCGTAAACGTTTCCGGAGACATGGGAATATCAAATCGTTTGAATGTAGGTATCAGAGGTTCCTATCCCCGAAGATCCTGCAATATTTTATTAATGGAAGATGGAACACCCATTGCACCTGCACCCTACCTGGCACCCGAAGCTTATTATAATCCACCCAGTGACCGGCTCGACGGAATTGAAATATTAAAAGGATCAGATATATTAGCTTACGGGAGCAATACCATTTACGGGGCAATTAATTATATTACCAAAAAACCACCCATCAAACCCACTCTGGGCATAAATTATACCGGTGGTAATCAAGGTTATCATTCTCAGTACATAACCTATGGTGGAACCTGGGATAAAATAGGAGCCGAACTACAGGTGCTAAACAAGCAATTCGGTGGATTTCAGGAAAATTCTCAATCAGCAATATTCAATACCACAGCAAAATTATACACTGAATTAAATTCCCGTACATCCCTATATGTAAAATTAAACTATCACCAGGAGCAATCAAAAGCAAGTTACAGTGCATTAACTCCTTATACATTTGCTGTTGACCCGCGTCAAAATCCCTTTGATGCAGATGATCTGAACACAAAAAGGTATGGAGTTGATGTAATATTTAATTTCAAAATAAGTAAAAACATCGTTTTGTCCTCAAAAGTATATGGCTCCCAGTTTCAACGTGACTGGTGGCGCCAGGAAAACACCCTAATAAAAGCTTCAACTGCAAAAACCTATTTAGGTAATGACTTTTACACCGACAGATATTCTTATTTGAACGGGAAAAGTTTTGGGTATGATGATTATATCAGAGTAGGTAAAGTTGCTGCCGGCAAAGAAAGTACCAGAGCCCGTAATCGTTTGTTCACAGTTGCAGGCATTCAAGAATCTTTAAAATATACGATTGAAAAAGGAAAGTTGGCTGTTCATTTTGAAGCCACAGTAAAAGGTCATTGGGAAACGTTTGCGAATGTTGAGATAAAAAATGATTCATCACGTTTTGCAAGAAGTGGTATCATTGATAAGGACCAATTTTATGAATTGGGTGCCTATTCGGGATTTATAAAAAGCAAATTCATCTATGGTAACATTGCAATCACACCTTCTTTTAGGTATGAATGGGTTGAAATGTCAGGTTTTGATAAATTATCCATTTCAAAAATGAGCAGTAATACCGGAAACAAATATTTTGGAAGTCAAAAAAATATGTACTCCTGTTTTATTCCGGGTGCTGCTTTGGCCTATACAATAATAAACAACCACTCCAACAAACTAAATGTATTCGGGGGTTTATATAAAGGCTATACTGCTCCAATCGCTGATTATGCTTTTTTAAATGTCGAAGAGGGTATTGTTTCAAACCCAACATCAGAAAAACCTATCAATCGTGAACCTGAACTCAGTTTTAATTATGAAGCAGGAATCAGAGGTGATGTAATGAATCAATTTGCCAATATTCAGGTGGTATATTTTAATAATAATATAATAAATTATTACTCTGCTGGAAGAAATGAGGCCTTTCAAACTTTAGGTTCAGTAAACATTAATGGAATTGAGACTGCCTTCAATCTTAATTTACACAAATTGTTAAATAGTGAAAAACATCAGATTGTTCTAAACTTAACAGGGACTCTGATGACTGGAAAAATTCTAAGTGGTTTGCTTAAAGACTCTGACCTGTTAAAAGCAAAACATACAAATGCCACTTTATCTGAATTGATTAATAAAATCAATGCAGAAAGAGAAGGGTTTGATGTTTATTATTCGGGAGCAGCCGGGCAGGATAGTTTGGTAACAACAGAATTACAACTTGCTGATTTCGGTAAAATAAAACGACTGGATTTTGTTTTTGGCAAGGATGGAATTTCAAACAATACCGTACCTTATTTACCTCCTTATATTTTAAACATTGGATTCACTTATACGTACCAGGGTTTAAGCATTTATGTTAACATAAATTATGTTGCAAAACAGTTTACCGATTATTTAAATTTTAACAATGAAACATCAGAAGGTGCAATAGGAAGTTTACCGGCCTTTAAAACGATAGATGCAAATATTGCCTATTCATTTGAAAAACATAAAAATAAATATTTAAACGGATTAAGCATTTTTATTGCAGCAAAAAACATAAGCGATGAAGTGTATAAAGCATCCCGTTTACACAGGGTTTCATCCGGTATTATGCCAGGTGGTTTCCGTCAGATAAATACAGGCATTAAATTTAATCTTTAATTATTTCCAAAATTATCGAAAAAATATTTAATCCGGTTCTATCCGGATTTAATGTTTACTTTTTAATTTTGGTTGGAACTTTTTTTTTATTAGCGATCTGAAATCACTCAATGCATTCATATAATATATATACGCATCATAAGGCGAATCGTATGGGCTGAAGTATTTGTGAACATCCCCGTCATTCCAGTATTTTGTTGACATATAATAAAAGTGATCGCTGGTTAACATTTTTTTCCAGGTATCTATCAGTAGTTTATCTCCGCTTTGATAAACTTCTTCTTCAATCTGATAAATTTTACCGATGGATTCATCCTGCAATGGGTTACCCAACCAGGCTGATAAATCACGTTCAGAATCAGCCCAACTGGTGAGTATATGAGCATCGTAGGTATCCCTTACCGGATAGGAAGCTACCGTTTCGGAAACAGTTTTAAAGGAGAAATCAGGATGCTTTAATACATAACCAGGCATATACCGCATGAATTCAAAAATGCCGCTTTCTGCCCATTGGTGTTCGCCAAAAGTTTCATAATCCATAAACAAATTAATGGTTTCGCCTGTTTTGGCAACCGCATGAATCCAATCAGCAAATTTTTCGGCAGTAAGTGGCCACTCACTCCAGGTTCTGTCACTGAATCTGAAGGCTATATCATCACTTAATCTGTAATTTTTAAGCAAGGATTTTATCTTGTTGGCATTTGGAGCTATATATAAATGATTTGGCGACCGGCCATTAAGAATCCGGTCAACACCTTCACAAATGATGCCCTCATAACCCATATCTTCAATCACTTTAGCAAGTTCATTATCGTATTGAAGTTCCGTATTTCTGAAAACTTTAGGTTCCTGTTTAAAATATTTTTTTATTAAAAGCCGATGCTGGTCTATTTGCTTCTTAAATTCATTCCTAGAAAAAACATACGCCAGCGAATGGTAATAGGTTTCGGAAATAAATTCGACACAACCCGTATTTGCCAATTCAATAAAAGTTTGCAAAACATCCGGCCGCCAGGCTTCAAACTGTTCAAGCGCCACACCACTAATTGAGTAGGAGATTTTAAATTTACCCTGGAATTTCTCAATCAGTTCCAGCATCAATCTGTTTGCCGGCAAATAACATTTATCAGCAACTTTGTTTAATACATCCCTGTTTTTTTCATCATCAAAATAATAATGGTTCGACCCAATATCGAAAAAGGTATATGGCTTTAAACGGTATGGCTGATGAACCTGAAAATAAAAACAAATTGACGGCATATTATAATTAATTTATGGAAATCATTTTTCGGGAAATTCGTCAAAAATGGATTGATAAACATGCATAACCTGCTCGGCACAAATTTCCCAGGTAATAGATTTGAGGCTCTCGTTATTTGCATTTACAACACTTTTTTTTAAACCCTTATAATCCAGTGAGGCAATTATGTATTGTGCAAACTTATGGACATCCCAATAATCAAACTTTAAGGCACCACCTAAAGCTTCTGCCACTCCCGAGGTTTTTGAAATTAAAGTAGGAATTCCATACTGAACGGCTTCTACCGCACTTAAACCGAAAGGCTCACTCACACTTGGCATACAATAAACATCGGCAATTGCCAATAGTTCGTTGAGCATCTTTTTGTTCAAAAATCCTGTAAAAAAGAACTTATCTCCTAAACCATAAGCAGCCGATTTTTCAATAATAGAATTCAATAAGTTACCGCTTCCTGCCATCACAAATTTCACGTTTTCATGTTTTTGTAAAACCAACTTTGCGGCTTCCACAAAAAAATCAGGACCTTTTTGCATGGTTACCCTTCCAAAAAATATAACCAATTTTTCATCAATAGGACTTTTCTTAACCGTATGCATGATCGTTTCAATCCCATTGTGAACCGGCATAATCTTTTTAGGATCAACTCCATAATGTCTGGTGCAAATTTCGCCGGTATAATGGCTGACCGTTATTACCCGATCGGCCAATTCCATGGCTCTTTTTTCCAGATCATATACCCAATTGATACTGTCTTCGCCCGATCGGTCGTATTCGGTTGAATGAATATGTAATACCAGGGGTTTACCTGTACGAATTTTCAACTCCATTGCAGGCAAAAAAGTCATCCAGTCATGTGCATGAATGATATCAAATTTCTTCCTTAAGCATAATTGTACAGATATCCTGGCAAATTCAATCACATTTTTTATGACATCACCCCCATATAAATCGTCAATTTCAAAAGGCTTAATATCCTCATGAAAAACATCATAAAATTTTTGATTAATGAATTCATTTTCAGGTATTCGTGTATATGGGCCAAAACCAAAACCGTTATTGTATTTGCTTTCCTGAAAGGTATAGTAAGATTCTTTTTGAAAAAGATCTTTCAATTGTCTGCCAGTTATACTGTTAAGTCCAATCAATTCAATATTAGGAATATTAAAATCAGGAATACTCTTGGGGATGATCATTTTTACATCGGCTAATGGTGCTAATGCTTTGCACAAGCCGAGGGTCGCAACTCCTAATCCACCCGAAATCACTGGTGGAAATTCCCATCCAAACATTAAGGTCTTAATTCTTTTTTTGTTCAAAAGTTCAATATTTAACTTTTCAGAAACTATGATTAGATTGCACGGGCAAAATACGACTAGTTTCCTATTTAAAAAATTTCAATCCGAAAAGTAACTTATGCAGGCAAAATCTAAGTATTCTGAAAAATATTATCCCGGTCAGGTTTTATCATACCGGAAAGAGGGAAACTTCTATTATTTTTATACACAGGAAACAATTTTAGAAATAAAACTTGAAACGGACAAAATTTTCAGGTTCAGGTATGCAGCCGATGGTTTTTTTCAAAAAGATTTTTCTTATGCTATAAATATATCTTTTAAAGAACAGATAATATCGGTAAACTTCAGTGAACACAAGGGTTATTATGAAATAGAAACTACCCGGGTAATTTGTAAGATCAATAAAAAAAATCTGGCCATTACCTTAATGGATAAGAACCGCGAGATCATACTTGAAGATGAGATGGGATTTCACTGGCAACATTATCTTCAAAAAGGTGGAAAAATCAACTATTGCAGTAAAAAAATAAGATCTGATGAGGTATTTTATGGTATGGGTGATAAACCCACTGAGTTTAATATCCGGGGAAAATATTTTGAAAATTACGGACAGGACGTTTACGGCTTTGAAAAAGATCAGGATCCTTTATATAAAAACATTCCATTTTACACCGGATTACACAGTGAAGGAAAACAAGGATACGGGATATTTTTTGACAACACCTTCCGAACGATTTTTGATTTTGGCAAAGAGCAAAATGAAATATTAAGTTTTTGGGCGCGCGGCGGCGAAATGAATTACTATTTTATATATGGCCCTGATTTAATAAATGTAGTTGAGCAATATGCACTGTTAACCGGCACTCATGAGCTCCCTCCATTATGGGCTTTAGGTTATCATCAATGTAAGTGGAGTTATTTCCCGGATACCAAAGTCAAAGAAATTGCCGAAGAGTTTAGATATCGTAAAATCCCCTGTGATGTAATTTATCTGGATATCGATTACATGGATGAATTTCGTTGTTTTACCTGGAGTCCGGAACATTTTCCTGAACCGAAAAAACTATTGAGAGAATTGGCAGATATAGGTTTTAAAACCGTAGTAATTATTGATCCGGGTATTAAAATTGATAAAAATTACGATATCTGGCAGCAGGGTATTTTGAAAGATTATTTTTGTAAACGGGCAGATGGTACGCTGATGGAAGGAGATGTTTGGCCTGGTAAATGCCACTTTCCCGATTTCACCAATCCACTGGTACGTGAATGGTGGAGCGGTTTATTTAAAGGGCTAATTGACGTTGGCGTTAGAGGAGTTTGGAATGATATGAATGAACCGGCAGTTTTTGAAATCGGATCCTTCCCGGAGGATGTCAGACATAATTATGACGGGAATCATTGCAGCCACAGGAAGGCGCATAATATTTACGGAATGCAAATGGCAAGGGCGACCTACCATGGGTTAAGAAAATTTTTGATGCCTAACAGACCCTTTGTAATTACCCGTTCGGGATATAGTGGTTTGCAACGTTATTCCAGTGTGTGGACAGGAGATAATACCGCCACCTGGGAACATCTCTGGATCGCGAATGTACAATGTCAAAGATTGGCAGTTTCTGGAATATCATTTGCCGGCAGCGATGTGGGCGGTTTTATCGGGGAACCTGATGGAGAACTATATACCCGTTGGATTCAATTAGCTACTTTCCATACCTTTTTCAGGACACACAGTGCAGGAAATGAGACTCAATTTAATCAGGAACCCTGGAGCTTCGGAAGTAAGTATGAGTTTATTGTCAAAAAATTTCTTCATCTACGATACCAATTACTACCCTATATTTACACTTCATTCTGGCAACATACCACTTATGGAACACCCATAATCAGGCCTTTGGCCTATTTGGAACAAGAGAATCTGGATACCCTGAACCGTATGGACGAATTCGGTTTTGGCGACCATATTTTAGTTTGCCCGGTTTTGCATCCAAGTACAAACGAAAGGACTGTTTTTTTACCGAAGGGTTTCTGGTATCACTTATGGAATGATCACAGTTATAAAGGTAATAAGGAATACAATATTACTTGTCCGATTGACAGGATTCCTGTTTTTATCCGGGCCGGTGCTGTTATCCCTTACTTCCCAAAAATGCAATACGTGGGAGAAATCGAAGTGACCGAATTAACCCTTCATGTATATTATACGAAAGACAGCGAGGTGCTGAGCATGTTATACGAAGATGCAGGGGATAACTATGGTTACAAGGCCGGAATCTGCAATCAACACCGTTTTTATGTGAGTGGAAACACTAAAAACCTGATTATTTCACATATCCTGGAAGATGGCAATTATGAATCGAGCTACAAGAACTATAAAGTAGTATTTCATGGCATGCCATTCGATTGCAATGAATATGTAATTGATGGAAAAATCAACAAACTGAATGAAAGAAATTTTGCCGTAGGAACCATCAAAATAAAAGCAGATAAGCTATTTAAAAGGATTATACTGAGGTAGGTTTGAAATTGAAAACGGGAAATTGAAAATGGAAAATGGAAAATGGGAAATGGGAAATGGGAAATGAAAAATTGAAAGTAGAAAATAGGAAATAGGAAAGCAGGAAAGTATATAAGTTAAAGTCGGATTATATTTAGTGTCCAGTCAGTCAGAATGAGTCCAAATAATAAGAATTTATGTTTTAATTTCAGGTCTTGTTTAATAAATTTTAAGAAAGTTTTTTGTACGGTAAAAAGATCAAATGCAGCCCAGCAGAGTGAAATAATTATTGTAAAAGTAAATGGAATACATAGAATATTATAAGAAAATGATAGTGGGATATCGCCATTTAATATGGCAAGCGTAGCACGACCCATTCCACAACCCGGGCACGGAAATCCGGATGCCAGGTTAAACAAGCATAGGCTCCAATTCCCACTTCAATTTTACAAGAATATATTTAACATACAAACTATTAATGTTTGATAATTTGGAGCTATTTACTCAACAAAAATTCTGTATAATGAAAATTTTTATATGTTATTGTTTCAGTTAACAGAAATATTTATATCTTTGAACTTGCAAATGCAAACCCCATGGACAAGAATAAATTATTCGGCATACTTAACGACTGGAACTACTGGGATAAACCAATTCCGGAGTTTTTTACAAGGGACGAATACCAGGAAAAAATAAATAATTACCTGTCAACCGGGGAAATTATCGTGCTGAAAGGAATCCGCAGATCAGGGAAATCAACATTATTGATCAACCATATCCGGCACCTGGCCGGCATGAGGGTGAATAAAAAGGAGGTGCTATTCGTTAATTTTGAAGACCCACGTTTCGACGGTGAGCTGAACAGCGAATTGCTGGAACAGATTTTTGAGGTTTACAAAGAGTTTGTCAACAACGAAACAAAGCCACATATTTTTCTGGACGAAGTGCAGCATGTAGCGCAATGGGAAAAATGGGTACTTACAGGTTATGAACTAAAAAGGGCGCAATTTTATGTAACTGGTTCATCTTCAAAACTTCTTAGTCGCGAATTTGGCACAGCCCTAAGCGGCAGGTTTCTTGCTATCAATGTTTTTCCACTAAGTTTCAGGGAGTACCTTCTGTTTAAGGATCAGCCTACACCAGACAAAATTTCACTGATCACACAGAAATTAGTTTATAAAATAGCCCTCTATGAGTACCTCAAAGGGGGCGGTTTCCCGAAAGCATGTTCTCTTGACGAGAATTTGAGGCGGCAGGAAATCATCATGTATTACGAAACCATTATCCTGAAAGATATAGTAGCCCGCTACAACCTCAAAAACTACGACAGCGTTAAAAAAGTAGCACTTTATTTATTATCCAACATAGCCAAACCATTTAACCTGAATAAAGTAAGAGTATCACTCACACTTTCATACGATCTGGCCGATAAGTATTTCGAATACCTGAAAGATACTTTTCTGTTGTTCGAAGTATTTCAATACAACCACTCACTGAACAGGCAATTTGCCAATCGCCGCAAAGTTTACTGCATCGACAATGGAATACTTACCAATACCTCCTTTAGGATTTCGGAAGACTATGGACGGTATCTTGAAAATCTTGTTTTTATTGAATTGTTGCGAAAGGGGAATGAGGTATATTTCCATCAGGGGAAAAAGGAATGTGACTTCGTAATAAAAGATGGACTAAACATCAGCCAAGCTATACAAGTATGCCGTGCCTTGCAGGATGAAGAGACCAAAAAGCGGGAACTGGAAGGATTAAAGGAAGCCCTTGATACATATGGGTTGAATGAAGGAACCATACTTACCGAGGATGAAGAATACGAAACAACTGCGGAAGGCCGCCGAATTATCATTAAACCTGTTTGGAAATGGTTGTTGGAACAAAAGGAAAGATAGTTGTGCTGTCAGTATGTTCCGCCACAAGATGGATTCCCTTACTATTAGATTAAATTTTCTGCGGTAGGAAAACGCTCAAGTATTGGATGCATTTCGATTCAACCAGTTCTTTAAAGTTTCAAACAAAAATCTCCCTTTCACCATTTCATTCTTCATGGTATTCTTCATATCGCGGCTCTTTTCTTTGGCGTCACTTAAAATAGCTTTTCCTTTTTGGCTGGTAAACAAGTAGGTTAGGGCTGAACCGATTGCGGCTCCAAGAATAAATGTTAGTAAGCTTTTATTGTTTTTGCTCATAAAGTTATTTACTCATTTTTGATTGTTTCTTCAGGTCGGCTTCACGCTTTTTGTCTGCACTTTTTGCTCCACCTCCAAATACGGAAACATTTACATAACGACCCGGGTATTCGCGCATGTCTTTTAAGAGGGCCTGCAATTCAAATGTTGACTGGTTCAAATTATCGTAAAGCTGTTTATCATTAATCAATTTTCCGGCGCTTCCCTCTCCTGAATTTAACTTCTGTGTGATGATGGCAAGTTGCTGAGAGGTTCGGTTCAATTGTTCAATGGTTGATTTTAAAGGAGCTTGCGATAAGGAATCCGTGAGTTTTTTAATATTGCCCAAACTTGAATTGATATTACTGTTATTCGCATTGATATTGGAAGAAATAGATTCGAAATTGGCAAGAACTTTACTGATTTTTACACTTTCTGATTTGAGCATATTGTTAAGGGTGGTGGAGGCCGAATTTAGATTCTTGAGTGTTTCAGATAAATCACCGATACCAGCCGATAAATTATCGGTGCCCTTGTTTTTCATTACCTTATGAATTTCAATCAGTACATTATTTAAGGATACCATCACATTTTCTGTTTTCTCTTTTATAGGAGTCATCAGTTCAGAAATGGAGGCGGTTAAACTTGTTTCGTCGGTTCCCAAAACAGTATCTCCTTCAGCTAAAGGCTCCTTCAAATCGGGGACAATCATTGAAATGGATTTTCCACCTAATAAATCCTGGCTGATAATTTTAGCTTCACTACTTTTTGATATGATGATTTCGTCGTCAATCACTAAGGTAGCAAGAATTTTATTTTCGTCCCGAAGCTTTATAAGTTCCAGTTTATCAATCATTCCCACCTTCAATCCTTTGTAATAGATAGGAGTTGATTTTACAACACCGCTTATGTTTCCATAAACAACATAGTAGGTTTTTGAATTACCAAAAAGCCTTTTTCCCCTTAAAAAGTTGTAACCAAAATACAAAAATGCCAAAGCTATGGCGGCAAATAATCCGATTTTTAATTCTTTTGATATTTTCATCATTTAGATATAGGGCTCAACATTTATTGAATAGCTAAAACCAAAACTACCCACTATAAGGGCGGTTTGATAGTCTTGTCCAAATTCCAAACTAATAATACTGAAAACGGGATAAATTCGGCCATTTACCTGAAAAGGTATTCGGTATTCGGTATTCGGTCCCTTCAAGTTCAGAATGACAAATTTTGCCGTCATAGTGAGCCTGTCGAACTACGGTAATCGGTAATAACTATACCAATTACTTTTCTTCTACCGATTACTGAATACCTTAAGCGGAATGTATAAATTTACACCGTTTCTTGTATAATCACGTCAAAAATAAGGAATTTGCCTCTTTTAAAACTAATTAATCTTAATCCCTGAAGAAGATTCGTAAGATTTCTTATAATCGGCGATGGCATTGGCAATAGAAGAAGAGATATCCTCAACGCCCTTTGAACTGGTTAAATAATCACGATCTTTTTTATTACTTAAAAAGCCAATTTCAATCAATATGCTTGGCATTTTTGTTTTCCATAACACCACAAAACCAGCTTGTTTAACGCCTCTGCTCAATCTTTTATTGGCTAATGAAATCTGATTTTCAATTTTAGCGGCAATTTTAATGCTTTGATCCATAAAAGCATTTTGAAACATGGAGAGATAGATATGTGATTCGGGTGAATTGGGGTCAAATCCCTCATATCTCTGACTATAATTGTCTTCCAATAACACTACCTCGTTTTCCCGTTCAGCCACTTCAAGATTATCCTGAGCTTTATGCAGACCCATTACAAAAGTCTCGGTTCCAGAAACTGCAATGTTCTTAGTTGAGTTGCAATGTAAGGAAATGAAAATATCAGCATTGTTCTTATTTGCAATTTCAGCCCGCTCCCAAAGCTCCACAAATTTATCGGTTGAGCGTGTATATATAATTTTTACATCCGGCATTTGTTCCCTGATTTTGACACCTAAAGCCAATGCCATGGTAAGTGCAACCGTCTTTTCTTTAATCCCGGCACTTATGCATCCCGGATCGCCACCCCCATGACCGGCATCAATTACAATGGTTGAAATTGTTTTCTTAAAAGTTTTTTTTTCGTTTGGGTGAGAAGCGGAGGCAAAAAGTACCAAAAAGCACACAAATGGCACGATTATTTCGCGTTTCGGTAAATTCAGTACTTTGTTTAGCTTTGCCTGCAAACTTGAAAAATATATTTTCATATCAATTGTTAAAGTTACCACGAACGCAATTTATCATTTGTATAATCACTTTTTTTATACTTATGGCTGTGGAACCGTTTTTTTTTGAAACAAGCAATTGTTATGCAAAAGTAAACGGTTTTGCAGGTATTTCTGCAAACTATATAAAATCCGTAAATAGAAATTCCTTATTTTCAAGCAATTACATTTTTGACGATTCCATTAAAAAGATTAAAACGCCAGAAAATGATTCATTAATAATTGACAGTAACTTTTTACCTCGTGGTCCATCAGCCATTAAAACAAAAGTAAAGTACTTCGCCAAGGATTCGATTGTTTACTCTACCCGCCAAAAAACTGCCTCTCTGTACAGTAATGCAAAGATTGAATATGAGGACCTGAATATTAAATCGGCCAGAATTATCATCAATCTGGCGAATAATTCGGTAAATGCAATCGGGGAATTAGACAGCAGCGGTAAAAAGATAAATACGCCGAATTTCAAGCAGGGTTCATCTGAATACAATATAGAAGAAGCCACCTTTAATTACGAGACAAAAAGAGGGATCATGAAAGAGTTTAAAACGCAGGAAGGGGAAGGTTATATTAAAGGAGAAAAGGTAAAGCGTGATGAGAATAATAGTTTTTACATACGTGACGCAACCTATTCAACCTGCAGTGAAGAAAATCCACATTTTTATATATTCTCATCAAAATTAAAATTTATTCCCGGAAAAAGGGTGATTACCGGACCCGCAAATTTGTTTATTGCCGATATTAGAACGCCATTGATTGTGCCGTTTGGAATTTTTCCGCTTAAAACCGGGCAACAATCAGGCCTCATCATTCCGGCATATGGAAACGCACCGGGAAGAGGGTATTTTTTACGGCAAGGCGGTTATTATTTGGGTCTGGGGGAGCATCTGGACATTGCTGTTCTGGGAGATATTTTTGCAAATTTGAGTTGGCAATTAGGCGGAAAATCAAATTACTCCTACCGGTATCGGTATGCCGGATATTTTTCGGCCAATTATGCTTTAAATAAAAACGGGTTGCCGGAAGACAAAAACTTCAGTAAAACCACAACCTTTAATATTGTATGGAGTCATTACCGGGATCCCAAGGCAAAACCTGGATCCACGTTCAGGGCGGATGTAAATCTGGTTGGAAATCAATACCTGGCACAAAATACCTATGTAAATAATAACACGGCCTTTAACAATAACATTAATTCAAGTATTTCATATGGCAGGGGTTTCAGAAAAGGAAAGGTCAACTTATCCCTTAATGCCAGGGCCTCACAAAACACGCATACCCGGGATGCCTCTTTTACCCTTCCTGATTTAACTTTAACGGTAGCCTCCTTTCAACCTTTGAAACCTAAGTATAAACCTACTGCTGAAAAATGGTATGAAAAAATAACCATGAACTATACCGGTCAATTTCAAAATTTAATAAATACCAAAGACACCCTTCTATTTAAAAGCAGAAGTAGTAAAGATTTAAAATCTTACCTCGATTCGGTGATGAGAAACGGGGCAAGACATTCCACTTCTATTAACAATTCGTTTAATTTATTTAAATTTTATACGGTCTACGTACGGGCAGATTACAGTGAAAACTGGGCTTTTAAGACGATCCGGAAAGAATGGGATACCGCACAAAAGATAATTACCGAACACAATGTGAGCGAGTTTGGAAGAACCTATCAATATTCTTTTAGCGGAGGTGTTTCAACCCGATTTTATGGGATGCTCAACTTCAAAAGAGGCCGATTAAAAGCCATCCGCCATGTGATTAATCCCAATGCAGGATTTACCTATGTCCCTGATTTCAGCAAGCCTTCTTATGGTTTTTATACGAAGGTTCAAAAAGATGTTCAAGGTAATATGATGGAGTATTCGATAAATGAAAAATCTATGTTTGGGGGTCCCAGCAGGGGAAGGCAGGGAAACATAAATTTCTCAATTGATAATAACCTTGAAATAAAATGGAAAAAGGGAAAAGACACGGCTGAAAGAATTGAAAAAATGAAAATATTTGAAAGCTTAAATGCTTCGGGGTATTATAATATATATGCAGATTCCATGAAACTGAGTATGATAAACTTATCGGGTCATACTACTTTACTGAAGGTAATTTCAGTATCAGCAGGAGCGACGCTGGACCCCTATAAGAATATTTTGATTACTGACCTGGTAACAGGTTCAAAAAGTTATATCCGTATCAATAAATTTTATTTAGATGAGCAGCTTAAGTTGGGAATAATTACCCGTGCAAATGCCGGCTTTAGTGCATCTTTAAACCCGGAAATGTTTAAGAGAAAAGACCGTACGAAAGCAGATGCCCTGAAAAACGAGATGAAAAAGATGGGGTTCAGTGAGTTTAAGTTGCCCTGGACATTAAGTTTGAGCTATACCGTTAGTTATGATTATTTAAGCAAAATAAACCCGGCAAATCAACAGTTGATTCAAACACTGGGTTTTAATGGAAGCATTACTCCTTCCCCAAACTGGTTTGTTAATTTTAATTCGGGTTATGACTTCCGGTTAAAAAAAATATCTCATCTTGGAATTGATTTGAGGAGAGATATACATTGCTGGCAATTTACTTTTGCCTGGACTCCATTATCCGCATATGATTATCAATATTTTATTTTCAATATCAATGTTAAATCAACTGTTTTACAAGACCTGAAAACAACTAAACGAAAAGATTGGTTCGACAAGAGAAATTAATAATTCAGAAAAATATTGTGGAAAAATCGCTTTATTTGCAGCCCAAAAAACTTACTTAATATAAGACAAATAATTATTATGAAATACGTTGAATTAAACGACCTGCATGCTTCCTTAGGAGCAAAAATGATTGAATTTGCCGGATACAATATGCCGGTATTATATACCAATTTGATACAGGAACATTTGGCTATCCGCAATGGCGTTGGGGTTTTTGATGTGAGCCATATGGGAGAATTTATGTTAAAAGGTGAAAAAGCGCTGGACTTAATTCAAAGGGTTACTTCCAATGACGCATCGAAGTTAAGTGACGGAAAAGTTCAATATAGTTGTTTACCTAATGATCAGGGAGGTATTGTTGATGATCTTTTAGTATATCGCTATTCAGAAAATGAGTATTACCTTGTTGTGAATGCAAGTAATATTGAGAAAGACTGGAACTGGATATCCAAACACAACACCATGGGAGTTGAAATGGAAAATATGAGTGATGCAATGAGTTTACTTGCTGTTCAGGGTCCAAAGGCTATTCTAACGCTTCAAAAATTAACAGACACAAATTTATCGGCAATGGAATATTACACTTTTACCATGGGCACCGTAGCTGGAATAAAAGACGTCATCATATCAAGTACCGGATATACAGGAGCGGGAGGATTTGAATTGTATTGTATGAATGGGGATGTGCGTAAATTATGGGATGCCATTTTTGAGGCGGGAGCTGAATTTAACATCATACCCACCGGACTTGGAGCACGCGATACTTTACGTTTGGAAAAAGGATTTTGTTTATACGGGCATGATATTAATGATGATACCTCTCCCATTGAAGCCGGATTAGGCTGGATCACAAAATTTAACAAAAATTTCATCAACAGCGAATACCATAAAGGTTTAAAAGATAATGGGGTGAGCAAAAAATTAGTTGGATTTGAAATGATTGACAGAGGCATTCCACGCCAGCATTACCCGATAAAAGATATAACAGGAAATCTGATTGGAGAAGTAACATCAGGTACCCAATCGCCCTCGTTGAATAAAGGAATTGGCCTAGGGTATGTTAGCACCGCAAACAGCAAAGTTGGCAGCGAAATTTTTATTGAAATCAGAGATAAGGCAATTAAAGCGAAGGTGGTTAAAATTCCATTTTTGTAGGTCGTATCCTAATTACTCAAGAGGCTTGAATTCCCGTTTTGCTAAATTGAAATGATGTTAAAAACCGTTGAAGTAGTTTATACTCCCGCCTTGCTCCCCCTATACGAGGTTGAAGGAAAGATAGTTGTTGTAATTGATATTTTGCGCGCTACTTCTTCTATATGTGTTGCCTTTAAAACAGGTGTAAAAAAAATATTGCCGGTAGCAAGTCCGGAAGAATGTCAACTATTTAAGGATTTTGATTTTCTGATAGCTGCTGAACGCAATGCCGAAAGAGTGGAAGGGTTTGATTTAGGCAATTCTCCCTTTGAATATGAGAATCCGGTTTTGGAAGGCAAAAACATCGCATTTACAACAACCAATGGAACAAAAGCTATTAAGCAGGCGAAGTCAATGAATGCCGGTGCTATTGTTATCGGTTCGTTTTTAAATCTTAACTTTTTATGTGACTGGTTATTGAAACAAGAGAAAAATATTGTTTTGTTATGTGCCGGATGGAAAGATAAATATAATCTGGAAGACACTTTATTTGCAGGAGCTGTCATCAATCAAATTGGATCAGCATTCAACATAGAAGATGATGCCGCATTGGCTTCATTATATTTATTTAAACAACATGAAAATAATCCGGAAGCACTGGTAAGGCAATCCTCCCATGCAAAAAGATTCACGCTGTTAAAAATTGAAACAGATGATGTTAAGTTTTGCCTTCAGCAGAATTTAATTGATATCATTCCCATCATGGATGGGGAATATTTAGTTCCTATGCAACAAGTTGGTTTATTTCAAGCTTAAATTGCAAAACCAAAATAACTATTATTCTAGAGCTCATTTTTCAAACTTAACAGATCAAACAGGTTTATTGACTGAAACAATAATTACAATGAAATTATTAAAAATATTAATCTTTCTTGCCTTTGTTCCGGTTGCCGTATGGGCTCAGAAAACAGCACCTGTAAACTGGTTTAACCTGGATTATAAAACGGATAATATTAGGGGAATAAGCACAGAAAAAGCCTATAATGAGCTGAAATTGGGCACCTACCCTGTTAAAATTATTGTTGCTGTAATTGACGGTGGAACCGACATTACCCATGAAGAATTGAAGGGCAAATTATGGGTAAACGCATTGGAAGTTCCTAAAAATTCAATGGATGATGATAGTAATGGATATGTTGATGATGTAAACGGATGGGATTTTATTGGAGGAGCAAATAGCGTTGTTTCTGAGGATACCTATGAATATACCCGAATAATCGGTTCCTATTTAAAGGAAGGAGATCCCGATAATTTCGAGCCCCATTTCCCAAATCCAAAAAGTAAGCAGGCAAGGGATTACCAGGCAGCTAAAATTGAATATAATCAAAAAGCTCCAGATATTTTTAAACAAAAAAATGATTTTGATGCCTTCTATATGGTGATGTTTAACCTTATAAAAAAAACGGGTAAAGAGGATCCTGCAGTTGATGACATCAAAAAGTTAACGACCGCAAATAGCATGGAAGGCTTTGCAAAAAAGTTGCTGGTGATGATCGCGAAAACAGGAGGTATCGTAAACAGTCCTATCATGAAACAGTTTAATGATGCGCAAAAACAATTGAATACCATGGCCAATTATAACCTCAACATCAGGTTTAACCCAAGGGAAATTGTGGGCGACAATTATTCTGATGTGTACGAATGGAGGTATGGGAATAGTCAGATTATCGGCCCGCATGCCGAACACGGAACCCATGTTGCAGGCATCATCAGTGGGGATCGCGAAAATGGAAAAGGAATGATGGGCATTTGCCAGGAATCAAAAATTATGGTATTAAGGGTGGTGCCCGACGGAGATGAAAGAGATAAAGATGTTGCCAATGCTATCATATATGCTGTAAATAACGGGGCACGAGTAATAAACATGAGTTTCGGGAAAACCCTGTCTCCTCAGAAATCCGCAGTTGATAAGGCGGTAAAGTATGCCTGCGGAAAAGATGTTTTGATTGTTCATGCAGCCGGAAATGATGCAAAAAATATTGATACGGTACCCAACTATCCCTCAGCTAAATTTGAGGAGACTGATTTTACGGCTCCAAACTGGATAGAAGTTGGGGCCAGCAGTTGGAAGAAAGGGAAAAAAATTGTTGCAACATTTAGCAATTACGGCAAAACAAAAGTGGATGTATTTGCTCCCGGAGAAGACATTTACTCGAGTGTGCCGGGAAATAAATATGATAGCTATAGCGGAACCAGCATGGCCGCTCCGGTTGTGGCGGGAATTGCTGCGTTGGTCAGACAAAATTTTCCCCATTTAACGGCCAATCAAACCAAACAGATACTATTAATGTCGGCGATAAAATATGAACGAAAAGTATTTATTCCGGGAACACATAAAAAAACAAGATTAAAAGAGTTGTGTAATACAGGAGCCATCATAAATGCTTATGAAGCCCTGGTACTAGCCGAAAAAGTTGCCAAAGGATTGGTGGTATTACCTTAAACGATAGAATGACCTTACATTATAATTAAAGGTATCATTAATCATACAGTTTTCAATTACAAAATTATTGCAGGGACATTTTCCCTTGGTAACTTCAATGTTTGTTTTGATTTGGGTTAACCTGATCTCAACATTTTTTTGTGGATTTGCCAGCATATAATCGAATTTTTCAAAATCTTTTGGATCATACGACGGAGTAATTTTATAATCCATCACAAAACAAATTTCAGGTCCTTTAAGAGAAGTATCGGCTTCTCCGTAATATAAATTTGGATAGAATACCATTAAAGTATCTAACCTGTTTATAGGATAAAATGCACCTCCTTTATTATAGCGGTAAATACGCAAGCTATCCAGATCTTTTAGCGGAATAGATGAGGTATCTGAAGGGGCAATATAAAATCCAACATATATTCGATCTCCAGGGCAATCCCCGCACTGACAGGCATACTGAAACATTACTAAACAAATGAAAAGGCTAAAAATAAAAGTTTTGTTCATGGTTCAATATTTCAAAGAATTTTAAGATTAAGTAGATAGGGTTTTGATAAATAGATTCAAACTTTCTACCCTGATAAAGAATAACAGTCGGTTTATTTTAAGAACCAATTTGCTTCCTGATAATATTAAGCGCACCACCCGCTTTAAACCATTCAATTTGCTGTTGGTTATAGGTATGATTTGCCAAAATATTTTCCGAGGTTCCATCTATGTGATGCAAAACCAAGGTTAAAGGTTTACCCGGTGAAAATGAGCTTAAGCCTATAACATCAATTTTATCGTCTTCCTTTATTTTATCATAATCGTTTTTATCGGCAAAGGTTAAGCCCAACATGCCTTGCTTTTTCAAATTGGTTTCGTGAATGCGTGCAAATGATTTTACCAAAACCACCCTTACTCCTAAATGACGGGGTTCCATCGCTGCATGTTCTCGGCTTGAACCCTCCCCATAGTTTTCGTCGCCAACCACCACAGAACCCATTCCATGAGCTTTGTAGTCCCTTTGAACCTTCGGAACCGGTTGATATTCACCGGTGAGACTATTTTTTACTGAATCGGTTTTTTCATTAAAAAAGTTTACCGCACCGATTAACATATTATTTGAAATATTATCCAAGTGACCGCGGTATTTTAGCCAGGGTCCAGCCATTGAAATATGATCGGTCGTGCATTTCCCTTTTGCTTTTATCAGTAAATTTAGGCCTAATAAATCAGTTCCTTCCCAGGCAGAAAATGGATCCAAAAGCTGTAAACGGTCCGAGTTTGGAGAAACGGCAATTTGCACCTGTGAGCCATCGGCGGCCGGCGCTAAAAACCCGGGATCATCAACCGAAAAACCCTTTAGGGGCAATTCATCTCCATGAGGAGGATCTAATTTTACGGCTTCCCCTTTGATATTAATCAGGGTATCTGTTATTGGGTTAAATGACAAATCACCTGCAATGGCAATTGCTGCCACCATTTCGGGTGATGCAACAAACGCATAAGTATTCGGATTCCCATCGGCACGTTTGGCAAAGTTGCGGTTAAACGAATGAACAATGGTATTTTTTTCGGCCTTCTCAGCTCCTACCCGATCCCACATTCCTATACAAGGTCCGCAGGCATTTGTAAAGATACTTGCATTTAAATCTGTAAATGTTTTTAACAATCCATCTCTTTCAGCGGTAAATCGAACCTGCTCAGAGCCCGGGTTAATACCAAACTCCGCCTTGGTTATCAGCCCTTTTTCAACTGCCTGTTTTGCAATGGAAGCAGCGCGCGAAAGATCTTCATAGGAAGAATTTGTACAGGAGCCAATCAAACCCCATTCTACTTTTAACGGCCAGTTATTTTTAAGGGCTTCCGATTTCATTTGCGAAACAGGTGTTGCTAAATCGGGAGTAAACGGGCCATTTAAATGTGGTTCAAGCGTTGATAAATCAATGGTGTATACCTGGTCGAAAAAATCTTCGGGTGTTTCATACACTTCAGGATCTCCTGTTAAATGTTCTTTAATTTCGTTAGCCAAATCAGCTACCTGAGAGCGTCCGGTTGAACGCAAATAGCGTTCCATACTTTCGTCGTAACCAAATGTTGAAGTGGTTGCTCCAATCTCGGCACCCATATTGCAAATGGTACCCTTACCCGTACAGCTCATACCGGTGGCACCTTCACCAAAATATTCCACAATGGCACCGGTTCCACCTTTTACGGTGAGCAGACCTGCAACTTTTAAGATTACATCTTTAGGGGCTGTCCATCCATTTAATTTACCTGTTAATTTAATCCCGATTAGTTTCGGGAATTTTAGTTCCCATGGCAAGCCTGCCATCACATCACATGCATCGGCGCCACCTACACCAATGGCTAACATTCCTAAACCGCCGGCATTAACGGTATGAGAATCCGTACCAATCATCATTCCTCCAGGAAACGCATAATTTTCGAGTACTACCTGATGAATGATTCCCGCACCCGGTTTCCAGAAACCGATACCATATTTATTGGAAACAGAAGCCAAAAAATCATAAACCTCCTTGCTATCTTTTTTTGCATAGTCTAAGTCATCTTTGGCTCCCACTTTGGCGGTGATCAAATGATCGCAATGAACGGTTGAAGGAACGGCCACTTTTGAACGACCGGCTTGCATGAATTGCAATAATGCCATTTGAGCTGTAGCATCCTGCATGGCAACTCTATCCGGACCAAAATCCACATAGCTGTTTCCACGCTCATAAGGTTTGCCGGCATTGCCTTCGGTGAGGTGGCTGTACAAAATCTTTTCGGCTAAGGTTAGTGGCCTTTTAACCACTTTGCGGGCTGCAGAAATTCTATCCCCCATTTGGGAGTAGACATTTTTAATCATTTCTAAATCAAAAACCATATTAAATCAATTAATTCGTTACCCATACTTCTTATAATAAGGTAAGCTATGTTGAACCAAAACAGGAAGAATTCATTTTCCTGATAAACTGCCGCAAATTAACAGAATTTGACGTAGAAAGACATGCTAATTATATGATATTTGCAAAATTATAATGTTTAGAAATTGAACGAGATAGAAAATATTACCAGAGAATTGGTTTGTAAAGATTTTGATTTTGGCGAAATCAGCTCCATTGAATCTCTGAACCAACAACTTCTCGAACAGGTAATTTACCTGTTAATGAATGACTTGCCAAAACTCTGGAATATATTATATCGGATTGATGTGAATGAGAAAAAAGTAAAACAGGTCTTTGCAACCCAAAATCCGGCCGAAATTGCTCCGAAAATTACGCAATTAATACTGGAGCGATTTATTGAGAAAGCCGAGACAAGAATCAGGTATAGGAACCAGTGAAGTTAATAAATAAGCAGGGGTTGAATATCAATGATTAACTATACTTCAGGGAAATATAAATCATATAATTTAATTTGTTCAAATAAAAAAAATAGTAATACTTTCGTGCCCAATTTTAAAACAGTTAAAAATTTCAACAAGTCTTTTATTAAAAACATAATCAAATGAATCCAAAAGTAAAACAGTTCATGGACAAGGTGGTTGCTAAAAACCCCAGCGAAAAAGAGTTTCATCAGGCCGTATTGGAAGTTGTAGAAGTATTAATTCCTTTCATTGATGAACACCCAGAGTACAATAACTCCAAGATTCTTGAAAGAATCGTGGAACCAGAAAGAGTTTTCATGTTCAGGATCCCCTGGATAGATGACAAAGGCGAATTTCAAATCAACAGAGGTTTCAGAATTCAAATGAATAGCGCTATCGGACCTTATAAAGGGGGATTGCGTTTTCATCCAACTGTAAATCTTGGCGTTTTGAAGTTTTTGGCTTTTGAACAGGTATTCAAAAACGGCTTAACCTCACTACCAATGGGCGGTGGAAAAGGCGGATCAGACTTTGATCCTAAAGGAAAATCAGATAATGAAGTGATGCGTTTCTGCCAAAGTCTGATGACGGAATTGAGTCGTCATATTGGCCCCGACACAGACGTGCCTGCCGGAGATATCGGTGTTGGCGGACGTGAAATAGGATTCTTGTTTGGACAATATAAAAGAGTTCGCAATGAGTTTACGGGTGTATTAACCGGAAAAGGTCTTGAATGGGGTGGTAGTCTTATCCGTCCGGAAGCAACAGGTTATGGACAGGTGTATTTTGCCAAGGAAATGCTGGCTACCCGGAATGATTCCATTAAAGGTAAAACAATTGTAGTATCCGGTTCTGGTAATGTTGCACAATACGCCGTTCAAAAAGCTACTGAATTTGGAGGTAAAGTGGTTACCATGTCCGATTCAAATGGTTTCATTTATGACAAGGATGGTATTGATGTCGATAAACTTGCTTATGTAATGGAATTAAAGAATGTGAAAAGGGGTAGAATTGAAGAGTACGCAAAAAAATACGGTTGCGAATATCATGCAGGAAAAACCCCATGGGGAATTAAATGTGATATAGCATTACCAAGTGCTACTCAAAACGAACTTAATGGCGACGATGCCAAAGTTCTTATTGCGAACAAGTGTATTTGCGTTTCGGAAGGAGCAAACATGCCTTCAACTCCTGAAGCTGTTGAGGTATTTCTTGAAGCCAAGATTCTTTATGGACCTGGAAAAGCTGCTAATGCAGGTGGTGTTGCTACCTCAGGACTCGAAATGAGCCAGAACTCCATGAGGTTAAACTGGACCAGAGAAGAAGTTGACAAAAAGTTACATGAAATTATGATCAATATTCACAAGACCTGTGTAAAATACGGTAAGGAAGGTGACTATATTAACTACGTGAAAGGTGCTAATATTGGTGGTTTCGTAAAAATTGCCGATGCAATGATGGCTCAGGGATTGGTATAAATCCTTTGTTATTATCAAACAAAAAAAGCGTTACCTTCCGGCAACGCTTTTTTTGTTTTCCAAAATTAAGGGCAAATTGAATAAATCTAAAATATTGAGTTAAGATATGAGCAAAATTATCATTTTAGGAGCAGGTATGGTTGGCCGTGCCATGGCAATTGACCTTGCCGGGAAACATGAAGTCACATTAACAGATTTGAATAATAATAGATTAATACGCATAAAAGAACAATGCGCAACAATTACCATTTTACCATTAGATGTGCGTGATAAAACCAGTCTTCATTCTGTAATTCTTGATTTTGACCTGGTTATTTGTGCAGTACCCGGATTTCTTGGTTTTGAAACCCTTAAGCAAGTTATTGAAGCCGGGAAAAATGTTGTGGATATCTCGTTTTCACCAGAAAACGCACTTGATCTGGATTCACTTGCAAAAGCAAAAGGAGTAACCGCAGTTGTTGATTGTGGTGTTGCTCCGGGTATGGACAATATCCTCTTGGGTTATCACAATGAAAAATTAAAACTAACGGATTTTGAGTGTTATGTTGGTGGCTTACCCATAATAAAAAAATGGCCTTTTTGCTATAAAGCTCCTTTCTCTCCTGTGGATGTAATTGAAGAATACACCCGCCCTGCCAGGTATGTTGAAAACGGAAAACTAATTGTTCGCGAACCTTTAACAGACTGTGAATTTTTAGAATTTGATCAGGTTGGAACTCTGGAGGCTTTTAATTCGGATGGTTTAAGGTCTATAATTGATACGATGCCTCATATAAAAAACATGAAGGAGAAAACACTCAGATATCCCGGCCATGTTGAGTACATAAGCGTTCTAAAAGAAAGTGGTTTCTTTAATAAAGAAAAGGTAACGGTAAACGGATTGGAGATTTCGCCACTTGATTTTACGAGTAAAATACTTTTTGATGAATGGAAACTTAGCGAAAACGAAGAAGAAATGACCTTTATGAGGGTCAATCTTAAAGGCGAAAATAAAAAAGGCGAAATAGAGGAAATCGTTTATAATTTATTTGATAAATATTGCCGGGAAACTCAAACCTCTTCGATGGCAAGAACCACTGGTTATACCGCCACTGCCGTTGCCAATATGATTTTAGAAGGATTGTTTACTGAAAAAGGAATCATCCCGCCCGAGCGAATAGGGAAAAGCGAAACCTGCTTTCATTATATTTTGAATTATTTAAAAGAAAGAAATATTCATTACCAAAAAACACATACAAAGTTCGAGTCCTTGAACCCGGCAGAACATTCTTAACCTATCTAAAATATTTGGTTATCCCTACTGCAATTATAGTTCTGTTTATGGCTGCATTAGATGTCGTTTGCTTCTGCTATTCAGATCAGAGCTATCAGTGATTCAGACCATTGGAGTAATAATTCCAAAAATAACCTATCTTTGCTGCTAATTAATTATATACTTAATAAAAATTTTGGTATTAATGAAGTTCCTTTATTAACTGCCATTGCAATAAAAAATCCACTTATATGGAAACTCATAAAGAACTCAAACTTGCCGTTTTAATTGATGCGGATAATGTACCCTATGCAAACGTCAGGGAAATGTTTGAAGAAATAGCAAAGTACGGAACACCAACTTTCAAAAGAATCTATGCCGACTGGACCAAACCAACCGTTTCGGGCTGGAAAAATGTTCTTTTGGAAAATGCAATAACCCCTATCCAGCAATACAGTTATTCGACAGGAAAAAATGCCTCTGATAGCGCGCTCATCATTGATGCAATGGATATTTTATATACCGGAAAAGTGGATGGCTTTTGTATTGTTTCAAGCGACAGCGATTTTACAAGGTTAGCTACCCGTTTGAGAGAAGCAGGAATGAAGGTAATTGGCATTGGTGAAAAGAAAACACTTAACCCGTTTATTACCGCTTGTGATAAATTTATCTATCTTGAAATTCTGAAGCCGGAAATAATGGTTCAGCCGGAAAAAGGGAACAAAAAATATTCAAAAAATATTGTTAAACCCATAAATGAACCCTTAAATAAAATCGATCCGGCCATCATAAAACTGTTTACAGTAAGTATAGGCGATCTGGCTGATGAAAATGGCTGGACATTTTTAGGTGATTTAGGAAACTTATTGCTTAAGAAAAAACCGGATTTTGACCCGAGAAATTATGGGTATCCCAAGATGCTTCCCTTAATAAAAAGCATGCACAAATTCGAGATAGACGAGCGCGATTCTGGTAAGAACAATATCAAACATATCTATATCCGGAAGAAGTAAGTGGTGATTGGAAGTTGAAAAATAACATCTGCGGAAAATCTGTGTACTTCAATCTCCGAAAATCTGCGAGAAAGGAAGGATTTTTGTTTAACAAAGTATTTTACCCCTTTTCGCTGAGTATCGCAGAGGATACGGAGAGTAACGCGGAGTAAACTGCAGGATCGGTAATCGGTCCCTTCCTTTCCCTTCCCATAGGCAAGCTCAGGGCAAGCTAAGCTCAGGATGGCAAATTTTACTGTCATTATGAGCCTGTCGAACTACGGTATTAAGCTCTTCTCAGCTGTATCACTGTAACTTCAGGCCAGATACCCACCCTACCACCAAAACCGATAAACCCAAAGCCTCTGTTGATATGCACATATTTGCCATTTTCTTCGTACATGCCTGCCCAACGAGGGTAGCGGTATTTTACCGGACTCCATTTTAACCAGGGAAATTCTACGCCCATTTGCATGCCATGGGTATGACCTGATAAAGTTAAATGAATATGGGTGGGATGATTTTTTACCTTATGCTCAAAATGCGTAGGATCATGCGACATCAAAATTTTAAAGGAATCTTTGTCAACACCACTCAATGCTTTATCCAAATCCCCCACTTTTTTGAAATCATGACCCCAGTTTTGAACACCGATTAATGAAATTTTTTCGCCATTTCTTTCAATTTCCAGATGCTCATCGCGCAATAATCTGAACCCTGCACCGGCATGTTGATCAATAATATCCAGATGATTTTTTCTTTTTGCTTCGGCACTTTCCCAATTAATATAATCCCCATAATCGTGGTTTCCGAGAATCGAAAATTGCCCAAATGGGGCTTTGATTTTCCCAAAAAGTTCTTTCCAGGCTTCAAACTCTACTGCTTCATTATTTACCAGATCGCCGGTAAACAAAAACAAATCCGATTTTTGTTCATTGATTAAATCAATACCTAACGATACCGCCTCTTTATCGTCGAGACTACCTGCATGAATATCTGAAATCTGTGTGATGGTAAAACCATGAAACGCCTCAGGTAAATCGGGGAAAGTGAGAATATGTTTATGTAATTTATAATTATACTTACCCTTTGCAATTCCATAAATAAAGGAAGTAAAAGGTATAGCTGCAACCAAGATTGCCAATTGCGCAATGAACTTTTTGCGTTCAGGCATATAGTTATGCGATTCGCTTGTTTTACTTCCTATGCTTTGAGCCCAGGCCACCAAACCTGCAACCGACCTGTAAATGTCGCCACCAAAAATTACCAGAATGATTGTCAGCTGAGTAAAAAAAAGAGTAATCAATGCATTTAACCCAATGGCTCCCCAAAACCCAAGGCCATGGTTTTTATGCATATTCATTAAACCATAGAGAGTAAGAAAAAAGCTTATATAAGGAAGTGCCCAATACATAAACTTGAAGAAATTCCTTAAAGGAAGATTTTGAATGGTATCAAATAAAACTTTTAACCCCATGAAGGAGTACCAGTTCATCACAAAAATCAGAAGAAAAATAATTATAACCGGGAAAAATGGACCGCTACCATGCATCGTTTTTATTTTATTTTAATTGCCTGAACCCATTGTTCATTGCGGAACAATATTCTGGCAATATTAATTTGAATTTGAAGGTTTTCGATGAAACGCCTTAATCTATCGGTAAATATTCCATTCCGACGGATAGAGTAACCATTAAATCAAGCAGAACGATAAACCAGTTTCCCCTTTTTTAGTGGGTTAATACCGATGTTTTTAGTTCCTGCGCTATTTCATTTGCGGTTTTGATTATGAAATCATTTTCTCCCGACATTAGTTCTATGTTTCTATCAGGTAAAACCAGGATAAGTTTATATACATCATACGTTTCAGTTCTGCTTATTGAAACAACATTCATGCTTTGTGTTTCAATTGTTTTAATTATTTGAAGATAAACTACAGACTTGATATTTTCCCATTCTCCGATTCTAATTGCAAAAAAACCAGTGTACTTTTTTAATCTTTTATTCTCTGTATCTATTATGATCCCAGATTTTATGAAAAGACAAAGCAGTGATATGACAAAAAACAATATTCCTTTCCAATCTAAAAGTATTATTCTCCATAAACTAACACCGAGCAACATTATTCCCAAATAAATAAAATTGGGTGGAAGTTTGCCTGTTTTGTAGTTCAATATCATTTTTTTTTCTGGTATAGACATTATTCTAATCTTTTGCGGAACATTTTTACTGTATGTTTTTATACTTTATTTCGTAGCTCGAATAATACCTCTTCTTAAATATGGAGGGGAAAAAGTTTTAGGCTCATCAAAAATCATATATCCTTGAGAAAAAAAGACAGAAAAATCCCTTTTTACTAAAAAATCATTGAATTCTTTTTCGTCATTGGGTTTGTGATAACAACATAACGCTAATTTTATCTGTCGATGAGAGGATAGCACTGTATCGCAGCCATTCAGAATCTCAGCTTCGGCACCTTCTGCATCAATTTTTAGAAAATTAAATACATCTTTCTCTGAAAAGAATTGATCAAGCGAAATGTTAGTTGCATCATTTTTATTCGAGACAAACTTATTGATAATTTCCACTTTGTCCTTCCAGGGTGAAAAAGTAGCATTTAGTGCTTCAATCCAATTTGCATCGGTTTCAAATAAATAAACCTTTTTAACTTTTTCTATTACCGATAATGCCAAATTACCTTCGGCTGCACCTACATCTACAAGTATGTCATTCATTCCAATATCGAAACCATCTGTTAAATAACGATGCGGAGAGTTTATATCTTGCTCAATTAAAAGAAAATTATAATTTCTTTTAATTCCACGGGTTGATGACTTCCTTTTAAAATATAATCGTTTCCCATCAAATAATATATATTTTAGTTTCAATTTATCATCCTTATATACTGTAATATCTTTTCGCTTATAATTGTGTTGAAATGGATAAGGAAAAACACACAATTTATTATTCTTAAGGTATTCAAGTGCAACTTCCTCTTCTTCATTGATTGACGTTTTGGTCAAACCCTTATAATAGTTAAGTATCGTTTTTTTGATATGGTGATCACTAAATGGTTTCCTAATAAATTTAGGGATAAGCTTCTGAAATAAAAATTTACCTATTCTATCCATTTTTATTAATTTAATTTGTACCAATAAGTTCTTCCACCGATTACCGGCTTCACTTAATTAACCCGCCACTCAACCTTTGCAGCTCTATTTCGCTCAGTTTGGCATCGTAGGCGGAACTTAGCATGCGATTGATGTTTTGAACCAGGTTTACCTGTGCTATTCTTAAATCGTTGCTGCTGATAATGCCCTGATTGTGCTGATCCATTGCAATGTTAAAATTTTGCCGGGCTACCTCCAGGTTGTTTTGTTCAAACTTCCACAACTCTAAATTGGTTGAATAGGTATTATAAGCCTGAGTGATGGCAACCTCTAATTTACTCAGTGAATCTTTATACTGCAGTTCACTGCTGTTCATCAACAACTTTGCATTGTTTATTCGGCGGTTTACATCAAATCCATTGAACAAGTTCATACTTAAACCGGCACCGTAATGAAAACCCGAACTATTCGAAGATTGAAGAAAACCAGCCTGCGAAGTCTGATTCGAAAAATTGTATCCCGTTTTCAGCTGTACAACCGGCATGCGTTCAGCCCTGATTTCATTATAGGCGAGGTAATTTGCTTTTTGGTTTGATTTGCTTATTTGTAAACCGGTATTCATTTCCATTGCTTTTGGTCTGATATCTTCCAATTTTATATCAGCTTCAGGCTTGATTGAATCTTCTGTTTCAAAATCAAAACTAAGCTCTTTTGCCATCAATTGGTTCAGGCTTAATTTGCTGTTTTTATATTGCGTTTGTAACCTGATTAACTGGGAACGATCGCTGTTTAAATTTACCAGAGCCAATAATACTTCTGATTTCGAACTTTTACCGGCGGCCAATTTTGCTTCGGCCACTTCTAATCTTTTTTGGCTGATCTGAATAAAGGTATTTGATGATTGAATGAGCTGTTTATTCAATACCACATCATAATAAGCCTTTGCCACCCGCGACAAGGTGTTTTCAATTTGTAACTTCAGGCGAAGGTTACCTATGTTCTCTAATTCGATTAAGCGGTTTCTTGTCGCAAACATTTTCATACCGTTAAACAGCGTCCAGCCCAATTCAACATTTGCATTCAGGCTATTACTTTTTGCTCCTTTTCGATTGTTCTCTGTGCCACTTAAAAACTTTTGCCGGCTATCAACTACCTGGTTATCCTGATTAACTGTTCCTAAAACAGATGGGAGCATTCCTGCATTTCCGATCTGCTTATTATTCTTATTGGTTTCAGCATCATTTTTTGCCACCCTGATCGAGAAATTATTTTGCAGGGCTATTTCAAAGACATCCTGCAATTTTAAAACAGATTGCGCTTTCAGATTAGGCTGAATCAAAAGAATCAATAATGCCAACAGATATTTATTCATTTTCTTACCTATTTTTCGTTTTGGCGCGGCTAATTAATTTCATTTCTACCAAAATCCTGCTCGCCGCTTCGAATCCTGGTGCATCCATTTACCCCAGGCTGAAGCCAGGGGCTATGAAATATTTCACCATGACAGGGTTAATTCCAATTTGCCTCCAAAAATTAGCTTCAGGTGCCCTATTGAGTTGTCTCGCATCTCGTTTCTCCTACCATCAAGTTCGTTACGGCAAACAAAGTATCTCATCGCCCATTTCTCATCTCCCATTTCTCATCTCCCATTTCTCATTTCCCATCTCTCATTTCCCATCTCTAGCTCTCTACCTCTCCGTCCCTTTGTTTCGCGACAAAAAACTGTAAACAACCGGAATTACATACAGGGTGAGGAAACTTGAAAACAACAAACCGCCAATGATTACAATACCCATTGAAACACGACTTTTGGAACCTGCTCCTATTGACATGGCAATCGGTAATGCGCCCAGCATGGTTGCAATGCTTGTCATCATAATGGGTCTTAAACGCGAAACAGCGGCTTCTTTTACTGCCAGTAATTTGGGTAGGCCCTGCGCTCGTTTTTGGTTCGCGAATTCAACGATCAGAATTCCATTTTTGGTTACCAGGCCCAATAAAACAATGATACCAATCTGACTGAAAATATTCAAAGTTTGGTCGAAATACCATAAAGAAACCAAAGCACCTGCCATCGCTAAAGGTACGGTAAACATAATAATGACCGGATCAATAAAACTTTCAAATTGAGCTGCAAGAACCAAATAGATTAATATCATGGCAAATATAAAAGCAAATAAGGTATTGGAGGAGCTTTCGGAAAAGTCACGCGAGGGACCACTTAATCCTGTTGAAAAGGAATCATCTAAAACTTTTTTGCCGATTTTTTGCATTTCCTTAATACCGTCACCAATGGTATTCCCGGGAGCCAGTCCGGCAGAAACGGTAGCGGCCTTATAGCGGTTATAATGGTAGAGCTGTGGCGGGCTGCTTTGTTCCACTACATTTACAATATTATCTAACTGAATTAGAATACCCTTGTCATTTCTAACATATAATGATTTCAAATCCAAAGGCTCGTCACGATTTTGTCGGTCAACCTGACCAATAATCTGATATTGCTTTCCTTGTTTGGTAAAATAACCATACCTGACTCCCCCATAAGCAAACTGCAAAGTCTGAGCAACGGTCTGAACCGAAACGCCAAGATTTTTAGCTTTGGCACGATCAAAAGTAACTACTAACTCGGGACGGTTAAATTTTAGATTGACATCCACTCCCTGAAATATTGGGCTTTTATTGGCCTCCTCCAAAAATTTTGGCAGATAGGTTTGAATTTTATTAAAATCCTGATTTTGGAGTATGAACTGAACCGGTAATCCTGCGCGTGAGCCTCCCGATCCACTTATCGTTTGATCCTGTATAACAAATGAGCGGGCTCCTGTTAGCTGCATCACATTTTTGGTAAGAGATTGCGCAATTTGTTGTTGTGATCTTCTCCTCTTATCGGGGTCAACAAGCATAATCCTGACAAAACCCGTATTTACCGCACCACTTCCTGTAAATCCGGGTGCAGTTACGATTAAAGTCAATCTTTTTTCAGGAATCGAATCATCCACCAAATTAGAAAGCTGTTCCATGCACCGGTCGGTGTACTCATAAGAAGCACCTTCAGGAGCTGTTACACTAATTCGCATCACACCGCGGTCGTCTAATGGAGATAGTTCAGACTGCAAATTATTTCCTATTAATACGATGAGAACAACAGATACCGCTATGGCAACAATTGCCTGCCAGGGTCTGCTAAAAAATCGCTCCAGTGAATTTCTGTATGCCTTATTTAACGATTCAAAGAAGGGCTCTGTTTTCAAATAAAATTTTGTATGTTTATTTGATTTCCGCTGTAAGTAAACATTTAATACCGGCGTTAAGGTAAGAGATACAAAGGCAGAAATGAGTACCGCTCCGGCCACCACCACACCAAACTCCCTGAATAACCTTCCCACAAATCCTTCAATAAAAATAATAGGCAAAAATACGACAGCCAGGGTTATAGAAGTTGAAATAACCGCAAAAAATATTTCATTGGATCCTTTGATGGCAGCTTCACGGGGACTCATTCCATCTTCAATTTTTTTGAAAATATTTTCGGTCACCACAATACCATCATCCACCACCAAACCTGTAGCCAGAACAATTGCTAATAAGGTTAAAATATTAATAGAAAAACCTGCCAGATACATGATAAAAAAGGAACCGATTAACGAAACAGGAATATCAATCAATGGCCTGAATGCAATCAGCCAATCTCTGAAAAACAGGAAAATGATGATCACAACCAACAGGAAAGCGATTAATAAAGTTTCAACCACTTCATTAATGGAAGTCCTTACGAATTTGGTATTATCCAATGCAAGATTTAAATTGATATCAGCCGGAACATCTTTTTTAATTTGCTCATATCTTTTATAAAATTCATCTGCAATTTCTATATAGTTAGCTCCGGGTTGTGGAACCAATCCCAATCCAATCATTGGCGCTCCTGATGATTTTAGAATGGTTTCTTCATTCTCTGCGCCCAAAATTGCCCGACCAATATCCGAAATCAAAACGGTTTGTGTTCCCTTGTTTTGAATTATGATATTGTTAAACTCCTCTTCTGTTTTATAACGCCCTACTGTTTTGATGGATAACTCGGTATTATCTCCCGAAATTTTACCGCCGGGCAATTCAACATTTTCTCTATCCAGAGCAGTTTTTACATCAAGTGGAGTGAGGCCAAATGATGTAAGTTTTACCGGATCAAGCCACAAGCGCATGGCATATTTTTTCTGACCCCAGATTTGAATTGAACTCACTCCCGGGATTGTTTGAAGTCTTTCTAACAATACATTCTCAGCAAAATCATTTAACTCTAATTTTGAACGTGTATCGCTTTGAACCGTCAGCGAAACAATTGCATCGGCGTTCGCATCCGCTTTACTGATAACCGGAGGTGCATCAATATCCTGTGGCAATTGGCGTACCGCCTGAGAAACCTTATCCCGAACATCATTTGCTGCCGCTTCCAGATTTTCACCCAGGTTAAACTCCACCGTAATACTGCTGCTACCCTGATTGCTTGATGAAGATATGGTACGAATACCCGCTATACCATTAATGGCTTTTTCTAAAGGCTCCGTAATCTGAGATTCAATAATATCGGGATTGGCGCCGGTATAACTAGTGCGTACCGTTATTACCGGAGGATCGATACTTGGAAACTCACGTATTCCAAGAAAATTAAAAGAAATCGCACCGAAAAGCATAATCATGATCGACATCACCATGGCTAAAACCGGTCTATTGATACTGGTGCTTGATAAACTCATTTCTTAATCACTTCTTGCGGTTCAACATTACTTTGCTACCATTTTTTATGTACATAATTCCTTCAACGATTATGGAATCACCCACTTGTAAACCATCCGTTACTTCAATTTTATCTTCATTTCTGAAACCTGTTTTTATCATGCATTCGATTGCGGAATCTCCTTGTATTTTAAAAACTTTCTGTCCCTTTAATATCGGCACCAGAGCCTGAGTAGGAATCAGGAATGAGTTTGGATCGGAAGGAAGCTGAATGGTAACATTGGCAAATGATCCGGGTAATAAACGCTTATCCGAATTACTGCAAATTCCACGCATGAACACCGTACGGGTCTGTTCGGCAATTTTAGGCTCAAGTGCATAAACTTTTGCTTTAAATCTATTATTTTCTGAGTTAACGGTAAAGCTAACTTCGTCTCCCCTTTGAACCAGAGACGCGAACTTTTCAGGTACTGAAAATTCAAGTTTTATGGATTGAATATCCTGCAAAGAAGCAATGGGTGTTATGGGCGTAACATAGGCTCCTTCGCTAATTGATCTTAATCCGATATAGCCGGTAAAAGGTGCCCGCAACTCGGTTTTCCGTATTTGTTCCTTCAGCAAATCAATGTCTGCATTGATTCCACTAAGTTCTGTTGTGGCCAAATCAAAATCCTGCTGACTGATTGCTTCTTTGTCTAAAAGTGCACGGTTTCGCTTTTCGGTGTCTTCCTTCAGCCTTTTTGTGGCATTTGCTTTTTTGAGCTGAGCCTGCAAATCAGCATCATTTATTTTCAGCAACAATTGTCCTTTTTGCACCAAACTCCCTTCAGTCATATACAGTTTGATTATGAGGCCTGAAGTTTCACATTTCAAATCAACCTGCTCGTTGGCCAACACATTACCACTAACATTAAAAAAGTTGGAGAACGCTTGTTTTTGAACCACAAAAACGCCAACATTCACCGGTATTTTTGCGCCCTGTTTTGCACCAGGAGGTCCGCCTTTAGGTGGCATACAAAAGAATCTTGGTAATAGGAGTGCAGCTAATACGATCAGTATAATAAATGTTCTTATGATGGTTTTTTTATTCATTTTTCATTGATCTAATTTGATCATGCAATAATTCTATATGGAAAATGCACGCATTCATTTTGAAAATATTTGATTTTGGTTCCAAATCTACTCATTCTTAGAACATAACCCTTAACTGGATATTGAAATTGCGGGGAGGATCAATTTTACCCGGGCGTGTGGCATATTCACGATTTGTGAAATTATTTAATAAAAATGAAACACGGGTCTGCTGATTTATTTGGTAAGAAGCCCTCACATTATGTATATAATCACCATCTCCGGCTCTTTCAAAAAACTTCTTTACACCCGGCAGTAACATCACAAATTCATCAACCTTCTCATATATACTGTAATAATTTAATGTATAGCCTAAACTAAATTTTTGATAAGTTCCTTCAATATCCCATTTCGCCATTTTTCGGTTCCTGTATAGTAATAAGGCCTGATAATATTTAGAGGAATCTAAAGTTCCCATTGAATTGAAAAAAGCCTTTGAATAAGTTTTAATATTAGCCATTTCAGGATTGGTGCTGAGATTAACCGGCATTGCGTAGGTATATCCTCCAATTGTTCTTATCAAAACATCTCCTATTCTGCCCTCTCCCGTTAAAGAAATTTCGTAACCGGCAGTACGCGTTTTACCCACATTAACAGATTTGAACCCAATGTCGCCTAAAGGAGGTTTTTCAAGAGCTGAGACCCATTGGCCGAAATGAAATTCAATCATGCTGTCAAATTCCTGATCAAAAACACAAAAATCAAATGCCCCGTTAAAATTTCCAATTTTAAATCCTTGCTGAACGCCGATTTCTGCCGTCCAACCTTTCTCAGAAACAATATTAGGATTCGGAAAAATCTTGAGCCCGGCGGCCTTGTCTTCAACATATTTTTCGGCAATAGTAGGAAACCGGAACCCTTCTGAATAATTAGCCCTGATAAATGTTTTTGAAGTAATTTGGTAATTCAGTCCGAATCTTTTTAATAAACCGGTTGGTTGTGATATAGAAGCCAATGCATTCACTTCATATCGTCCGCCAATTAAGGCATTCCATCTATTTTTACGGTATTCAAATTGCGAATATACTGCAGTACTGTATCCGGCAAATTCACCTTTATATACATTTCCCACAGCCCAATATACCGTAGAGTAATTTCCAGCCGTAACAAAAAAATCTCTCCCTAATTTTCGTTTAAAATTATAATCAAAAGCATACATATTGGCAATAGCATCATTTCCCAGACTAACATCAACATACTTTTTGATTTGATAGATTCGAGCTTTAAAGGCATGCGTGCTTTTCCCATAAATCCAATCGACATGAGGATCAAAAGAAAAAATCCTGTATTTGTTATCAACGGTATAATTATCCAGTGGTTTTAAGGAGCCTGAATCGGCATTTTGCCAGAGAAAAAAGGAAGCTGAATGTTCAAACATCAGATTCAGATTCAAGCCAAAGCTCAGATTTTTATTGATCCGGTACCTTGTCTTTATATAGGTTCTGCCCCGGTAACTATCTCCTCCCTCAATATGACTGCTCACAAAATTCAAATTCCCGCACCAAAGCATATCAAATTTACCAAAGCTTTGACTGTGGGTAAAAAAGGCTCCGGTATTAAATGGATGATGTGTGGCAGGCCACCAAATTGTTTCCTTTCTTTTTGGGTTGCCGGTGATGCCCTCATAAAACTGAATTTTTGTTTGTGGTTTGTTTGATCCCCAACCTGTACGAACATTTACGGTTCCATTTAAAGCACTGGAACCATATAAAACAGAGGCTGATCCTTTAATCACTTCAATTTGTTCGGCAGCTTCAATGGGCAAAAAATTCCAGCGAATATCACCCAAATCAGCACCTAATAATGGCATATCATCCAGAAGCATGGCAACCCGGGTTCCGGTATTAAAGGAGAAACCTACCCCTGCCCGAATGGTAGGCTGACCATCCACAACATTAACCCCCGGAATTTTATTTAAAATTTCAGAAAGATCCGTAGAATTGGTATTACTGATTAAATAGGGCTGTATGATGTTTACGCTAACTACTTCCCGGGCAATTTCCTTTGCATTTCGGGAACCGGCAACCACAACCTGCCCCAACTGATTTACAAAAGGTTCGAGAAGTATCTGAATTTCCCGTTTCCCTTCTAATTGCTCTTCAAAATTTGTTTCATACGTACGGTAACCAATTCTGCTAATTTTTATTTTGTGTTTTCCCGGAACCATTGAGAATTGAAAAACACCATTTGAATCGGAAATTGTTTGCTGTAATTTATCTAAAGTTATAGATGTTGAACCAATAGGTTTGAATAAAACAGCATCTAAAATTATCCCTTTTAAGGTCAAATTTTGCGCAAAAACCTTAAAAAAGAATAGATTGATAAAAATCATAAACAGTGGGCACGTCCATCTTCTCATGGGTATATCTTTATTGTAATAATAATACTAATTTTAATTTAAGAAACATTTTTTTTTACTACTTAAACTATTACTATTTTAGCAGGGCAATATAATTAAACTAAATAAAATTATTTTTATGGACCAGTTAAAGAAAAAATTTATAGAAAAAGCTTTGCCGTTATCAGCAGAGATTAAGCAATTTGTAAAAGAAAATGGAGATACCGTTTTAGGTAATTTTACAGTAGATGACATTTACTCTGGCCAAAAGGGAATAACAGGCTTACTAACCGAAACTTCATTATTGGATGCAAATGAAGGAATTAGATTCCGGGGGTATACAATACCAGAATTGAGAGAAAAACTTCCAAAAGTGCCGGGTGGAACCGAACCCCTGCCTGAAGGATTATTTTACCTCATGTTATTGGGTGAAATGCCTACTTATGATGATGTATTAGCAATTCAGAAGGATTGGAGAGAAAGATCGGATGTACCTGAACACGTTTTTAAGACCCTTGACTCATTACCTATCGATACACACCCTATGACCCAGTTCAGTATTGGGATTATGGCCATGCAAACCGAATCTGTTTTTGCAAAGGCCTATCATGATGGGATCAACAAGAAAGATTACTGGGATTATACCTTTGAAGATGTAAGTAATTTATTGGCACGCTTACCTCGAATTGCAGCCTATATTTACAGAAGGACTTACAAAGACAATGTGCATATTGAGTCAAATCCACAATTAGATTGGGCAGCAAACTTTGCTCATATGCTCGGTTATGATGAGAACGAATTTTATAAGCTGATGCGTTTATATCTTACCATCCATGCCGACCATGAAGGAGGAAATGTATCTGCACATACCACCCATTTGGTAAGTTCAGCTTTAAGTGATCCTTATTTAGCTTTTTCTGCAGCCATGAATGGATTGGCCGGACCTTTACACGGATTAGCCAATCAGGAAGTTATCAGATGGATATTTGTAATGCGCGACGAAATTGGTCATTCGCCAAGTAAGGAAGATATTACCAAGTATATTCACAAAACTATTTCTGAAGGAAAAGTTGTTCCGGGATATGGGCATGCAGTTTTGAGAAAAACAGATCCACGGTTCCTGGCTCAGATGGAATTTGCAAAAACGTATATGCCAAATGATGAATTGGTAAATATAGTTTGGAACGTATATGAGGTTGCTCCTCCGATTTTGGAAAGTCTTGGGAAAATTAAAAACCCCTGGCCTAATGTCGACGCCCACTCGGGAGCTTTACTTTTACATTACGGACTAAATGAATATGATTTTTATACCGTAATGTTTGGGGTTTCAAGAGCTTTGGGGGTAATGGCATCACTACTTTGGGACAGAGCTTTGGGCTTACCTATTGAAAGGCCTAAATCGGTAACCTTCGAATGGTTAAAAAATACCCTGGCAAAGAAAAAAGCCTCGGCATAAATAAAAAACTAAAAACGCAGGTATAGCCTGCGTTTTTAGTTTAAATAGTATATTCGTTTTATGAATATGTTAAAGTTTATCCTATTTTGTTTTATTGGTATGAGCTGTGGAGGCTGTGGAATTTATAGTCAGAGTGGAGCGTCAATACCCGCTGATGCAAGAACCTTCTCTGTTTCTTATATCGTTAATAATGCAAGTATTGTTTCTCCAACCCTGAGTCAGTTGTTAACGGAGAAATTGAAAACGAAATTTACCAATGAAACTCCTTTAAAATTAACTACCGGTGATGCTGACCTGCATTTTAGCGGTAAGATAACTAATTATACTACTGCACCTGCAGGAATTCAGGGAGACCAGCAGAACGCAATCAGCCGGTTAACCGTTGTGGTTGAGATCACTTATGAAGACAAGAAAGATGAAACCAAAAATTTTACGCAAACTTTTAGCAATTTCAAGGATTTTAATTCTCAACAAGATTTCGCTGCTATTGAAGCCGGTCTGATCGCCGGTATTTGTGATGCTTTGGTTCAGGATGTTTTTAATAAAGCCTTTATTAACTGGTAAATTGGTGAGCTAATATTTTTTTTTTATATTGCCTCAAAATTCTGCCATTTGAATAAATACGATTTTACAAATTTGGTTAAATCCCAAAAAAAGTTAGGGACTCAGGAAATTGATTCACTTAAAATGCTTGTAGCAGAGTTCCCTTACTTTGCTCTGGGTCAGAACCTCCTCGTGAAAGCCTTGCATGACACAAAGCATTACGAGTACGAGAAGTTTTTGAAACAAGCAGCTCTTCAGGCAGGAGATCGTTCGGTTTTGTACAACCTGGTGCATGATTTACCCGCTGAAACCGAAAGTATCGGGATGTTAAATGGGGTCATTGATAGCTTAAAAACAATCCCTGTTCCTGAAAAACAGGAATCAATAAGCGATATAACTGAAATTATTTCTACCGAAGTGGAAACTTCTGTTGTAGCTGATCCTATCATTGAAAACGATGTAAATAATGATTATGAGATAGAACCTGAGTTCACGGAGCAAAAAGATGATAATCCTTTACCTGAAATAATCCTGCCCGAATTTATTGAATATGATGAAAAGTTTGAAGAAAATGAATCGAGTACGGTCTTAAATACACAGCAGTATGTGGATGTCACTTCTGAAACAGAAATTAATGATGAACCCCCAATTGAAGTCTTTATTGATAATAATGAACCAACTCGTTTAGTTATCCCTGAAACAGAACCTGATTTCTTTGATTTAGATAAAAAAACAGAATCAGGTGAAATTGTGGAAGCGGAAAAATTGGTTGAAAGCACAGGAAAATTTATAAAATTTGTTTCTGCACAAGCACCCAATTCTAATGAATCAATCATTTCTAAGAATATTGAGCATGATGAAATGATCCTGCAAGATTTTGATGTTTCAAGCTTAGAAGATATTAGCCTTTCTGAACAGGATGCTATCATACCCGGAAAAAATATTTTGGAAGATGAAACCTACCTGAATGAAAACTTTAAAGATTCCTCTCTCATAAATAAAATCATTGAACCCATCCAACAGGAAACCGAAATTGTTGATGCTGACAGTTCAGATGATTACCCGGCTACCGAAAATAATATAACCGAAGATATTGCAGCAGGAGTTGAATCTGAATATACTAAAGAAGCATACGGGTTAGATGCAATTGATTTATCGGGCAGTGTACTTGAATTTGAAAAGCAGGATTTTGAAAATAAAATAGAAACCTCGAATGAAATAGAAGTTTCAATCCCAGAACCCGTCGCAACTGTAACTGAAACCAGTAAACCAATTGAGACTCCTGTTGAGCCATTTGAGGAAATCATTAATGAACTTTCAGATATCTCCATTATTGAGAATGCGGATGAGGATGACTTTGCGAAATGGTTAAGTCAAAAACAAATTCCCGAAACCAGTGTAAGTGAAGAAAATTCAGAATCAACGAATCGTGAGACTCCTCTTATTGAAAATATTGAAATAATACAAACTGAATTAATTACACCAGCGGATGAACCTAAACTACCGGTGGAAGAAGAGGACACAGTTTTTGTTCAACATTTTCAAAGTAAAATCAGCGAGCAGAATGAAAACCTGTTAAAAGCAGAAATTTCGGTTCATCAGCAGATTGAAATCCCTGTTGAAGATCAAAAACAACTTACCCATTTAGATGAAAACAGTATCTTAGAAAAATTACCTGCTGAACCTGGAAAAGATGAAATAATTCCTGGTCCTTCAGAACCTTTTCTTTTAAAAAGTCTGGCTGATTTTGAAATCAATGAGTTTCTGGCTCCGCTTTATATTCTGGTTAAATACAATGATCAGATTTTTGAAGGCAGTTTTAGAAAAATATTTGTTTCCAAAACAGATAGCGAGGCCTCTCAGCCGGAACCAAATACTGAAAATCTGCCCTTTGTTAGTTTGAAAGGGGAAATTGATCCCATTTTTTTGGAAACAAAGGATATTATTGAACGAAAAATACCGACTGAATCTACTGAACCCATATATGAACCCAAATTCGCTAATATTCAAGCTCCAAAAATAAATCGCGAACCCGATAATACAGAATTCATTTTAAACAAATTTATCAGAGAAAATCCCAGTATTGCCAGACCCAAAAGTGAATTTTACAGCCCCTTAAATATGGCAAAACAGAGTGCCGAAGAAAACAATGAAATGCTAAGCGAAACACTGGCTAAAATTTATACAAATCAGTGCCTATTTCATAAGGCAATAGAAATGTATGAAAAATTAGGTTTGCTTTATCCCAATAAATTGTCTTATTTTGCAGGCCTTATTCATCAAATAAAATCAGATCATAATATCGAATAACTTATGTTAACTTTCATTTTTGTATTAATCATTATTGCCTGTTTATTGCTGATCCTCTTGGTTTTAATTCAAAATCCTAAAGGAGGAATTGCTGCAAACTTTATCGCCCCTAGCCAAATAATGGGGGTTAAACGCAGCACCGATGTAGTTGAAAAAGCCACCTGGGGTTTGGCATTTGCCCTAATTTCATTGTCTTTACTTACAAATTTCTTTCGTCCGGATGGTTCCAGCACTGAAAGTGTAAACGAATCGCGGATCAAGGATAATATTGAACAAACAACTGTTCCAATGGCTCCTCAGGCTCCACAAGCCGGACAGGCTGCCAACACTCAGGAAAAACCAGCTGAACAACCTGCCAAATAATATTCCCATTAATAAAAGAACGCTCCCACGATGGGTGCGTTTTTTTTGTTAAAATCTCTTTCTGATAAACAGGTTCATACCAATAAACCAGGGGTGCTCCTGTATCCATTCGGGGTTGTTAATTATACTACTTATGGCAACTTTCACACTTGGTATAGCACCTATTGCCAACGCATTATTAATCTTGTAACTAATTGATGGAGAAAAACTTGCGAAAAATGTGTTTTTCAATTTTGGAAAATCATCTTTTCCGTTTATTTGTAAAAGGCCCACCAGACCCGGATCTGGCATATAGGCGGCAACTAAATTTAACATTGCATAACTTACTCCCGCCTGAAGATCAAAATCCAGCGCTTCTCCATGATACACATTGAAGTTGAGATACAAAGGAATTTCAGTAAAACTGTATTTGTTTTCTAAAACATTCGCATTTCCCTGAATCAGAGAATCGTTGGGATGTAAATACAAATTTTTTGATCGAAGAAGGATTGTATTAGTGTCAATAGGTGCAATCAATGAGAAATTAATGGATTGTTTAAAGTTGCTTATCTGAATACCTGCCGAAACAAAAAATTTCTGATTAATATGATAATTGATCAAAAATCCACCGTTATAATCCATAGCCGGGGTCTCCATCTCTTGACGCAAAGCATATGATTGTTGTAAACTATAACTCGAATGGGAAGGCATATTGAGTTTCAAATAACACATTTGAATACCAACGGTTGCTGTAATGGAAACTTTGCCTAACTCATCCGGAGAAGGACCGTAATCTTTGGCTCTTACCTTTTGATCAATCATCGAACTATCTGATAAAGATTGATCCAGTGATTTAATCAATACGCTTTCTTTGCTATCGACATTTAGAATCGGAGTAGCTAACTTAATAGCAGGTTTTAGAACAGCTTGATCCTTATTTTCTGGGTGATGAACATTAGGAATATCAGATACAGTATTTTCAGAAATCGTTGCTGAAGAAACAAGCTTTCCATTTATCTCAGCCGAAGAAATAACTAACTCTTTCTTCCTGAAAATAGAAAAAGTTTTTGGCGTTTTATTTCTGACGTTAGCAGAGCGTGCTTCTTTATTAAGGGTGGGCATGCCGCTTAAATTTTTCGGTTCGGCGACAGCTCGTTTATGGCTCGCTTTTTTGTTAAATTGACTTTTTGATGCCAGGTATTTCTTCTTTTCAACAAGGGTTTTTTCGCTTATCAGGTTTTCTACAGATTTAGCTGCGATGGGTTCAGAAAGGACTATTTTATTTTCAATTGATTCAGGCGCATTCGGTTTGAACCAATAAGTTGTTCCGAATCCAACTCCCAAAATAAAGGTAATCAACGAAATCCAAAGCATACCATAGCGTTTTCTGGTTTCGGGTAATTGACTTTCAATATCGGTCCAAACATTCGCATTCGGTTCAAGCGTATACGATTCCAGCATATTTTGGATAGACGGCTCAAAACCATCACTGTCCAAATTTTTTTCAATACGATCCCATAACGTGTTGGAAGGCTTAACTTCCAGCTCGCTCAACTTCTCTTTCAATCGTTCTTCAAACTTATCTTGCTTCTTCAAAGGGTTCATTCAATATATGGTAATGTTTAGCCAACAAACCTTGCATAAACTGTTTAGCACGTGAGTATTGCGATTTGCTGGTACCAATGGCAATCTCTAATTTTTCGGCAATCTCTTTGTGAGAATACCCCTCTATGGCGTACAGGTTAAAAATAACCCGATACCCTTGCGGTAAATGCTGTATCAATGCAATGATTTCTTTGGCTGAAATTTTTTCTATAATTTGGTCGTGATAAACTGCGTCATAATTTTCTCTATCCAGGTCTTCTTTAAATTTTCGGCTTCGGTGTTTAAAGTAATTAATGGCATTATAAACCATTATTCGTCTTACCCACCCTTCAAAACTACCGGCGCCTTTAAACTTGCTCAATCCCTGAAAAACTTTAAGAAACCCTTCCTGTAGCATGTCTTCTGCCTCGGCTCTATCTTTGGCATAACGCATACAAACCCCCAGCATTTTTCCGGCAAAATGCTCATACAATTGCTTCTGGCTTGCCCTTACGCCGTCCAAACAGCCATTAATGATGTCGGTTTCATTCCAGATCATGGGTTTTCTAACTTTATAGTCAAGATCAAAAGCTTATGGGTTGCCTAAAGGGCAAATATCCCGAATAAAATTGGCATTTTGCTGCTACTGCCAAATGTTTTAGAAGGATCTTACCAGATCAATTATATTTCGGACAACTTTTAAAATTTTAACGTAATCCATTGCCGAAGGCTGATATTTATTGCAGGCAATTTTAATTGTTTTGAGCAACCTGTGTGAGTGGCAGAATTCTCAGGACAGATAAAATAACTTAGCAAATGCCTCTGCATTCGTTTCTTGCGTAAGTTTTACACCTCTTCTTATGTTATTTGAATAGTGCACCCGTATTATTTTCTTAATTTTATACTAATAAATTAACTTGTTGAGGAAATTATGAATACTTATAGAAATTTTTAGTAACATTGACTTTATATTTGAAGTCACAGACAGATATTATATTATTTACATGCGTGCAATTTGTTTTTTGCTTGATCCATTAAGAAGAAAGTTCTTACTGATTTCCTTATTTCTGTTTTCATTTTGGACTCAACCTGTTTTGGCGGACCATACGGTGGGTTCCGATGTAAATTACCAATGTACAGCAACTGCCGGAGTTTATCAGGTAACCATGAAAATATACCGGGATTGTGCAGGAATTCAATTGTGCGGCAACTGCCCAACTGCCTTAAGCCCATCCTGTGCCCTTCCTATTAGTATAGTGGGAGCCGGAGGTTCCTGTTTGGGCACCAGTTTTGGCTCGCAAAGTATTTTGGTAATAGTTGCGGTGAGTGGTTTTGATGTGATTCAATTATGTGCGGCTGCCACCTCTATCTGTTCCAATTGCGGAACCCGTACGCCGGGTACCTTTTCTCCCGGAATTGAAGTTTATACCTTTCAGGGAAATATTAACTTAAATGCGCTTCCTGCAAGTTGCTGTTTGGTGAATGTTGGCTTTTTAACCTGCTGCCGGAATGCTGCCATTACTACCCTTGCGGGACCAACAGGTTTAAGCTTTTTTACACAGGCTACAATTAACCGATGCGCCACACCTTGTAATTCCTCCCCTGTTTTTACCAATGACCCTGTTGCCGTTGTTTGTGCCGGTCAGGATTTTACCTATAACCTCGGTGCCGTCGACCCTGACGGAGATTCACTGAGCTATGCTTTCGGACAATCTTTAACGGGTCCGGGAACTTCTGCACCTTATGTTTCACCTTATAGCCCAAGCGTTCCATTCCCCTATTTAGGCGCACCTTTACAAAGTCCGCCGGCCCTGCCGCCTCTTGGAATTTATATTGACCCGTCCTCAGGTGATATTCGTTTCCGCCCAGCCGGAAATTTCGTTTCCATGCTGGTAATTGAAGTAAAACAATGGAAACTCATCGGGGGTGTTTATACGCTGATGGGTATAACGCGAAGGGATATTCAGTTTTACAGCCAGTTTTGCCCACCCAATAATCCGCCTATTCTCCGAACTTACGATGCCTTTGGGGTTTCCTCCTCTCCGCAACCCTTATACACTTATTATATTTGTGCCGGCCAGCAATTGTGTTTATTCATTACCGCCTGGGATGAAACATCAGGATGGGATACCACAGATTTGTCGTGGAATTCTCCTTCGCCACTGGTGAGTAATGGAGCCACCTTTGTTAAATCATATATTGTGGCAAACAGACCGGTAGTGGGCCCGAAAAAAGACAGCATGAAATTCTGCTGGACACCGCCGGCCAACATGGCCCAAAACCTGCCCTGGTATTTTGTGGTAACGGCCAAAGACCGTGCTTGCCCGATTCCAGCCCGTGCAGCCCACTCCTTTGCCATTTATGTGCGAAGAATTCCTCTGGCCAATATCAATAAAATAAATAAAAATTGCGGATATTACGATTTCACTTATACATTAACAAACCCAAGCCAGGTAACCATTGACCCCACCTATACGCAGTTTCAGGTTGAAGTGGCTCCCAATAGTAATACCTACGCAACATTTAATGGTAGTAGTGTGATCAATCATAAATTTTTACTTGGGGGCTGGTATCGGATAAAACTCCGCCTGTCAACCATACCTCCACCTAACCCAAGTGGATGCCCGAATAATAATATTATCGACTCTGTTTTCATGCCTTATCCTGTAAAGGTAAGCATACGGGATACCTTCAATTGCTTTGGGGTGCCGGTTACGGTTACCGCACATGGCAGAGACGGAGTACCCTTTGGAAATGGATATCGCTATACTTATTACTCTGGAGCAATGAATTCAACAACAATTATCCGGATGTTAAGTGTGGATTCAACCTTAGCAATTAATCCTCCAACACCAAATGTTACCAGTAATTATAAGGTTGTTATTTCCGATTTAAACGGATGTAAAGACTCCGCCGCACTTCAGGTGTTCACCCGCCCCTTACCCCTCCATCAAATGGTTCCAAGTATGCGCT
>CAYHCF010000005.1:0-131274 GCA_964355075.1 uncultured Chitinophaga sp. | reverse complement strand
ATTGTCTTTTACTTCTTCATTATTGATGTCTTTTGGCTCCCAATTTAAACACTCACATAATATTTTATCTATGAAACGAAATCTTGTGTCTGCTTCATTAAACTTTTCTTTATCAATTTCCTTAAAATCTTGAATTAATTCTTCAAGGGTTTGTCTTCCAATTTCGTATTTGTCGCTAATCATTTAATTTGTCTTTCATTAATAATAGAATCAAAAGGGTTTAAGGAAGGATTGAAATACCAACAAAGCTTGTTTTTTACAAATATGATAAATAGTCTTGAAAATCCCAATTCCAAAACAAATCTATTTTTTTCATAACTGGTAACCAAATTTTCGAGTATTTTTCAAACAAATCTTCAAAATCAAATCTCAGGATATAACTATCCTGAAATAATTATGATCCTTGTCATGGAAAGTATAAAAATTAAATCCCCCCCCCAAAAAATTCCACTCCCAAATCTCCCTCCAATCCCCTAAGTTTGAAAAGTACATAATTTTACCGGAGATACATGAGCGAAGACCAAAAGAAACAACTGGAGCAGCAGCTCTGGAATATTGCCAATACCCTCAGGGGCAAAATGAATGCCGACGAATTCCGGGATTATATTCTGGGTTTTATTTTTTATAAATACCTGGCCGAAAAAATGGAGATTTATGCCAACGTTATTCTTAAAACGGATGGCATTACATACAAATCCATTAAGGAAAATACCAAACAGGGTAAGGAATACATTGAGGCCATCCGGGAGGAATCACTTGAAAAGCTGGGTTATTTTTTAAAACCTTCTGAATTATTTAGTGAAGTGGCCAAGCGTGGGTCGTCGGGTAACTCAGTAGCCTTGGCTGGTTCTGCAAATTATACTACCGGTGAAAGTTCAAGTATGGCGGTTGAGTCGGAACATGCCAGTAATTTTATACTTGAAGATCTCCAACGCATCCTTACCAATATCCAACTGAGTACAATGGGTACCGAAAGTGAGGAGGATTTTGATAACCTCTTTGAGGATATGGATTTGAATAGTACCAAGCTGGGCAAAACTCCGGAAGCCCGGAATGATATTATTGCCAGGGTGCTTTCGCATTTGGACAAGATTGATTTTAACCTGAAAGATACCGGTGCCGATGTTTTGGGCGATGCCTATGAATACCTTATCGGGCAGTTTGCAAGCGGGGCCGGTAAAAAAGCCGGTGAGTTTTATACGCCTCAGGAAGTAAGTACGGTTCTTGCCAAAATTGTTACTACCGGAAAGAGTAAATTAAAATCGGTGTATGATCCAACCTGTGGTTCAGGTTCATTGTTGTTGCGTATTGCAAGGGAGGTGGAAGAGATCAATAATTTTTACGGACAGGAACTCAACCGCACTACCTATAACCTGTGCCGCATGAATATGATTTTGCATGGGGTTCATTACCGCAAATTTGATATTAAGCAGGAAGATACACTTGAGCATCCCCAACACCAGAGCATGACCTTTGAAGCCATTGTTGCCAATCCTCCCTTTTCGGCCCAATGGAGTGCCAATCCATTGTTTACAAGCGATGACAGGTTTAGCCAATATGGAAGACTGGCGCCCGGCAGCAAGGCGGATTTTGCCTTTGTTCAGCATATGATTCATCATTTGGCCGAAAATGGAACCATGGCGATTGTTCTGCCGCATGGGGTGTTGTTTAGAGGGGGAGCCGAACAGCATATCCGCAGGTATTTGATTGAGGACCGCAATTATCTGGATGCCGTAATTGGTTTGCCTGCCAATATCTTTTATGGAACCAGCATCCCGACCTGTATTCTGGTATTTAAAAAATGCAGGGAGAACCCCGAAGATCTTTTATTTATTGATGCCAGCCAGCATTATGAAAAAGTAAAGACTCAAAACATGCTGCGAACAGAAGATATCAATAAAATTATTGAGACTTTTCGCAAACGCAGAGAAGAAGCCAAATACAGCAAACTTAGTTCCCTGAAAGAAATTGCCGATAACGATTATAACCTAAATATTCCACGCTATGTGGACACCTTTGAAGCCGAAGATAGTATAGATATAAATGCCATTGCCGCAGAAATTAAAGCACTTGATAAAAGCATGGCTGAAACGGATAAAACCATTGCCGCATTTTGTAAGGAATTAGGGATTGCAACCCCATTTTAATAATTAATTGCCATGAAAAAGAAAGAAGCAATAAAAGTATTTGAGGATAAACAAGTCAGGACTTTATGGGATATTGAACATGAGAAATGGTATGTATCTATTGTTGATGTCATTACTATTTTAACCGATAGTATTAACCCAACAGCATATTGGAGAAAGCTAAAACAAAGGCTAAAAGAAGAAGGAAATGAAACCGTGACGAATTGTCACGGGTTGAAAATGATGGCTCCGGATGGCAAAATGCGAATGACCGATGTAGCTGACACCGAACAATTGTTCAGGCTGATCCAATCCATTCCTTCACCCAAGGCTGAACCTTTTAAATTGTGGCTGGCGCAAATAGCGGCTGAAAGGTTAGATGAGATGCAGGACCCTGAACTTAGCATTGACCGGGCATTGGCGCAATACCTGCAATTGGGTTATTCGGAAAACTGGATTAACCAACGTTTGAAAAGTATTGAAATCCGCAAAGAGCTTACCAATGAATGGAAAAATAGAGGTTTAAAAGAGGGTGAACATTTTGCAACACTTACCGATATTATCACAAAAGCATGGTCGGATAAAACCACCAAAGAATATAAAATTTTAAAGGGTTTGAAAAAGGAAAACTTGAGAGACAATATGACCAATACCGAGTTGATTTTGAACATGCTTGCAGAGGCTTCCACCAAAGATATTTCACAAGTAGTAAACCCTGAAACTTTTGAAGAAAATAAAAAGGTAGCCCGGCAAGGAGGCAATGTAGCCAATGTTGCCAGAAAAGAATTGGAAGCCAGAACCGGTAAAAAAGTGGTTACTTCATTGAATGCCAAATCCACATTGCAATTAAAAAAAGGTAAGGATGACAGCACAAAATAAAAATATTCCCGAGTTGCGGTTTCCGGAGTTTATAAGCAAATGGGAAAAGAAACCACTTATTGACTTATCTGAAAATGGCTTCAGTAATGGAGCTTTTAATGACCCCAAAAAAGTAGGCAGTGGTTATAGAATAATCAACGTAAAAGATATGTATGTTGATGGAACCATTAATGTTAATAATCTTACAAGGGTTGCTATTGACAAAAAAGAATTTTTAAAAAACAGAGTGGAGTTTGGAGATATATTTTTCACAAGATCTTCACTTGTGAAAGAAGGAATCGCCTATTCCAATGTGAACCTTAATGATTCTGAGGATCTAACTTTTGATGGACATCTGATTAGACTAAGACCAAAAAAAGAAAAGTGTTCACCTATTTTTTTGTATTACAATTTTGCAACCTCAAATGCTCGAATACAATTTATAGAAAGAGGTAAAACAACAACAATGACAACCATTGGGCAAGAGGATATTGCGACCGTTGAAATCCTTCTCCCATCCCTCCCAGAACAACAAAAAATCGCATCCTTCCTTACTGCAATAGATGAAAAACTGCAAGCACTCAAACAAAAGAAAACCCTTTTAGAGCAATACAAAAAGGGCTTGATGCAAAAAATATTTTCGCAGGAATTGAGGTTTAAAGATAAGGATGGGAATGCATTTCCAAAGTGGGAAAAGAAGAAGTTGGGGGAGGTCTGTAATATTTTTGATGGTACACATCAAACCCCAGATTATAAAGAACAAGGTATCCCCTTTTATAGTGTTGAACATGTAACTTCAAATAATTTTTCTGAAACCAAATATATTTCGACGGATATATTTGAAAAGGAAAATAAAAGAGTAAAATTAGAAAAGGGTGATATTCTTATGACAAGAATAGGTGATATTGGAACACCTAAATATATAGATTGGGATGTTAATGCATCATTTTATGTAAGTTTAGCATTAATAAAAAAATCAAAAAATAGTAATAATGAATTTATTTTTCATGTTATTAACTCAACCTTTTTTCAATCTGAATTACATAAAAGAACAATACATGTTGCTTTTCCTAAAAAAATAAATCTCGGCGAGATTGGTGAATGTTTGGTTTTCTTTCCTTGCCTTCAAGAACAAACCAAAATAGCCAATTTCCTCTCACCCATTGTTGAAAAGATCAAGAAATGCAGCGTTCAAATAGAAAAAACGGAGCAATACAAAAAAGGATTATTACAAAAAATGTTTATTTAATGGCTAAGCAACCTGAACAAATCCTCGAAGAACAATTGGTTACTCAACTTCAAAAATTGGGGTATGGTTTGGTGCTTATTAAAGATGAAAAGGAATTAATTACCAACCTGAAACAGCAATTGGAAAAGCATAACCAGATTCAGTTTAGCAATAAGGATTTTGAAAAGGTTCTGAATATTTTAAGCAAGGGTTCAGTATTTGAAAAGGCCAGAACCCTGCGCGAAAGGCAGCATATAATAAAGGAAAACGGGGATAACCTGTATTTTGAATTTATTAATACAGAGCATTGGTGCCAGAACCAGTTTCAGGTTACCCATCAGGTAAGCAATGAAGGCCTATACAAAAACCGATATGATGTAACCTTGCTAATTAATGGATTGCCTTTGGTTCAGATAGAATTAAAACGCCGGGGACTTGAACTGAAAGAAGCCTTTAACCAGATAAACCGTTACCAACGTCATTCATTTGGTGCCAACTATGCCTTGTTTCAATACCTGCAAATATTTGTGATCAGCAATGGGGTCAATACAAAGTATTATGCAAATAACAGACTGCAATCTTTTAAACAAACTTTTTACTGGACCGATAAAGAAAACAAACGCCTCAGTAATATTCTTAATGGTTTTACATCAGAGTTTTTAGAGCCTTGCCATATCAGTAAAATGATTTGCAAATACATTGTGCTCAACGAAACCAATAAGATTCTGATGGTGCTCAGACCCTACCAGTTTTATGCAGTAGAGGCATTAATTGACAAGGTGAAAAACAGCAATAAGAATGGCTATATCTGGCATACTACCGGATCGGGTAAAACCTTAACCTCTTTTAAAGCCAGTCAGATTTTAATGAACCTGCCTCAGGTAAAAAAGGTTGTGTTTGTGGTTGACCGCAAAGATCTCGATTTTCAAACCAATAAAGAGTTTAATAGTTTTTGCAAAGGCAGCACAGATGGTACCGATAATACCCAGGCATTGGTAAAACAATTTGCAGATGATACAAAATTAATAGTAACAACCATTCAAAAACTGAATACTGCCATCAGCAAAAAACAGTATCTGAGCAAAATGGAAAAGCTCCAAAATGAGCGGCTGGTTTTTATTTTTGATGAGTGTCACCGTTCACAATTTGGCGAAACCCATAACCGCATAAAATCCTTTTTCAACAATATTCAGCTCTTTGGTTTTACAGGCACTCCCATTTTTGCCGACAATGCGGTTAAGAATGAATTGGGCAAACGAACTACCAAAGAATTATTTGGCGATTGTCTGCATAAATATGTAATCACAGATGCCATCAAAGATGAAAATGTATTGAAGTTTGCGGTGGAATATGTGGGTCGGTATAAACAAAAGGAGGGCCGGGAAACCAGCATAGACATTGAAGTAGAAGATATTGATACCAAAGAACTAATGGAATCACCGGCCAGGCTTGAAAAAATTGCAGGGTATATTCTGGCACATCATGGACGCAAAACTTATAACAGGGAATTTACGGCTATGTTTTGTGTGAGCAGCATTGAAACCCTGATTAAATATTATGATATTTTTCAGCGAAAAAAGGAAACCGGTGAACACAATTTAAAAATTGCCACCATATTTAGTTATACCGCCAATGAAGAAGATGGAGATGCCAACGGATTCCTGAATGATGAAATTGGAATGATGGAAGATCAGTTCAATATGGCGGCTGAACCAATGGGTGAGTATGAAACCAAGGGCAAAATAATTTCCATCAATCCCCACAGTCGCGAAAAGCTGGATGAATATATTGGGCATTATAACAAAATGTTTGAAACCAAATTTTCAACCCGTGATGGTCAGTCGTTTTACAATTATTATAATGATGTTTCCAAGAAGGTAAAAGAACGAAAAGTTGATATTCTATTGGTGGTAAACATGTTTTTAACCGGGTTTGATAGTTCAACACTCAATACTTTGTATGTTGATAAAAACCTGAAATACCATGGGTTGATCCAGGCATATTCGCGAACTAACCGAATTTTAAACGAGCAGAAATCACAGGGCAACATAGTTGTATTCCGTAACCTTAAAAAGGCCACAGATGAAGCGATAACCCTTTTCAGCAACAAAGAAGCCATAGAGGTTATCATTATGAAACCCTATGAAGATTATGCAGCTAAATTTAATGAGGCATTTATTGAACTGCTAAAAATAACCCCAACGGTAAACAGTATAAATAATTTGGTAACCGAGGATGATGAACTCGAATTCATCAAAGCCTTCCGGGAACTAATGCGCATTAAAAATATTCTTTTTGCCTTTGCCGATTTTAAATGGGAGGATCTGGCCATGCCGGAGCAGCTTTTTGAAGACTATAAAAGCAAGTACCTTGATTTGTATGATAAAGTAAAAACCAATCACCAGAAAGAAAAGGTATCCATTTTGGAGGATGTGGACTTTGAACTGGAGCTGATCCACAGAGATGAGATTAATGTGGCTTATATTATTCAGTTATTGATCAAGTTAAAATCAAAGGTTCAAACCGATATTACCCAATTTGAAAACGAGATTTTTGGTTTATTGGGCAGTGAAGCCAACCTGCGAAGCAAACGCGAACTCATAGAAAAATTTATCCAGGCCAACCTGCCGGCCATAGAAGATTCAGACCAAATCCCGGAAGCCTTTGAAAAGTTCTGGAGCCAGGAACAACAAAACGCATTTCAAAAACTGTTAAAAGACGAAAACCTCAGTCCGGCCAAAACCGAAAAGATAATAGAAGACTACCTCTTTGCCGAAAGGGAACCTTTAAGAGATGAAGTACTTGAACTGATAGATGGAAACAAACCCGGCATCCTTGACCGTAAGAAGGTAGGGGATAGGATACTAAGCAAGGTCATGGCCTTTGTGGAGACGTTTATTAATGGGATGGTTGGGAGGTAATATATTTAAATATGGAAACTAAAAACCAAATTGTATATTATTTAGGAGCTGGAGCAAGTGTTCAAGCCATACCGATTGTTGATGGTTTAAGGGAACGGTTATCAGATTTAACCTTGCATTTAAAAAAACTGGTAAAGATCCATTTAAATGAACAAGCATATTCATTAGTATCAGAAAAAATAAAAAACAATCAAGATTACTTAGTTGGAATTATTGGAGATCTGGCATGGTTACACAAAGAATCTGAATACCATCAGTCAATTGATACTTTAGCAAAAAAATATTATGTCCAAGAATCAAGGGATCTTTTTAGGCTTAAAAGGGCTTTGATTACCTATTTTTTCTTTGAACAAAATTTAATAATTCCAACTAATCGTGAATTATTTGTAAAAGATGAATTAAACAAATTTGATTCCATATTGGATAAACGGTATGATAACCTTGTTGCCAGTTTAGCTTATCGGGAAAATGGCCATATTCTGCTTAAAGGTCATATAAAAATTATAACCTGGAATTACGATATTCAAATTGAAAAGGCAATCAAAAATTTTGTTGATTTATCACTAAATAAGGTTAAAACTGCATACAATATTCATCCCAATATGAATAGTTATGATATTGAAGGCATTACATTAAATGATATTGATTCCTTTGCAGTTTTTAAATTAAATGGGAATGCCTTTCTCGATACAACAATGGAGATGTCCCATGGTGGTGGAATGACTCCTCATGATAGAACTTATATGGATTTTGACAATGAAGAAGTTGTTGGGTTTTATTTGGAGGCTTATGCCAAGGTTTTTCCTGAAAACAAATTAATAAATGCAAGTGCATTTAAATATTTCAATTTTGCATGGGAAGAGGAAACCAGCTATGTTCCTAAATTTTTAGGGCACAAAAATCTTATTGCGAATGCAAAGGAAGTTTTAAAAAATGCTAGAGTAGTAATTATTGTCGGGTATTCATTTCCATATTTTAATGCTGAGATTGACAAGGAAATATTTGAAAATTGTTGGCCTGAACAAATTATTATCCAAGATTTTGAGTCAGAAATAATTAAAAGCAGGTTGCTTGAAATGTTGCCGGGCTTAAAGGGACCATTTTCCAAGGATAACCCAAATATCGAAATTGTTTTTATGAAACCTAACAAGTATTTCCCAATTCATCCATTAACATAAATTAATGGAGTGGCAGGTAAATTTGTTAGGGGGAAAATAATTATTGCAAAATGAAAATCATCAATTGGAATGTAGGCCGTCCATCAAAATCCAAGGCAATTCAAATTCAAAAAATTTTGAATGAGCTTAATGGGGACTTAGTGGTTCTAACTGAAACCAATTCAAGTATTGATTTACCTAAAAAGTTTTTTCGTGTATCAACCGAGCCTTTGCCAACCGAATTTGATGGTGTCCAAAATAAAGAAGGAGAATACAGGGTCACGGTTTTTTCCAAATATCCGATAATAAAAACCCACGAAACTTTTGACAAATTCACAAGCATTTGTGCTGATTTGGAAACCCCAAAAGGGAAATTAACTATTTACGGAACCATAATTGGAGTTTTCGGAGGCAGAGGACCCCGGTTCAAAGAGGATTTAAACGGCCAATTATTGGATTTTGAAAGGTTATATGCTGGAAGGAATTTTTGCATTGCCGGTGACTTCAATATTAGCCTTTCCGGGTTTGTGTATCCCAGTCATGAGGCCAGAAATACAATGCAGGATTTGTTTCAAAGGTGCGGCCTCCACAATATGACTGGTTATTTACCGGATTGTGTTGACCATATTGTCATTAATTATGGATTTATGAAGGAAAAGGTAGTAAAAATGGAAGGCTGGAACCATGATAAAACGCTAAGCGACCATATTGGGGTTGCGGTTGATATAAATTAATCCCATAAAATGTTAAAAAAAAGTGGCCTAATGAGGACGGGAGGGTTCAATTCCCTCCAATGCTCTTAAACCACATTGCAAGGTATAGAATAAAAGGATGAGTTTTACAATTAAAAAGTGTAGCCTAAATATTTTAAGAATAGGATATTTGTTGTGATAATGAAATAGAAAGGTTTAATTTGGATAAAAAATAGAACGATAAGAATATTGCATCAAGTTTAAGCTCCTACTGAAAAACCGCGAATTTAGTAAGCCAAAGGAGAATGAACAGTTGATGCGTCCTCATGGGCGTGTCGCTGTCATTCGTTTTGGTAGGGCTTCGCGGTTCCTTCAGTAGCGGTGATAGTGTTCACGCCCTGATTATTTTAACATGCGAAACAATAAAGAAATTGCAGAATTTATTTTTGCCAGTGAGTTTGATTTTGAAACCCTGCCGGAAGACAGCGAACTTTTTAAATTTATTTCCAAATCCACACCAAGATTAGGTGAGAATCCTGGATTACCATATGAAAATGCGGCTTTGCATTCTGCCAAGTACAGTATTTATTATAATTTGATAAATTTGGAAATTTTCTATCCAGCTTACGATATAGACCATTTCGAGAGGAAACTTTTTGAATTAACAACTGATGAAATAAACCTTTTAAATAAGCATTTTGGTTTTTTTTCAACTTTGATGATTGCAGATGATGATTATGATGATTTCTTCGTTACAACCAATAAAGTACCAGAAAAAATATTATGTGAAACGGTTTATTTTATGATTGCATTTTTTATGAAGGAATTATATGAATCCACTTGTTCAAAAATTTCAATTCACCTTTATTATGGAGTACCAGTAAAGAAATGGAAGAAATACCTGTCAATGGGTGAAATGGATGATGAAAATGATTTTTATTTCACAATTAGGCAGATTTTTGAACGCGGAATTTTGTAAAATTTGCTTTAACACAATTGCGAATTGCATTAGCCCAATGCCGGATTTGATATTTGCTGCAAAAAAACCTGGTGTCAATAGTTAAAATCAATAAAGGGCTGTATTCACCCTCATGAAAAACGGCAGGGCGAATCGCATTCGCCCTTACCAATCGCCCATCCCAGATTTGATTTTGGCTGCAAAGGCGCTGGTGTCATGGCTATAACCTCCCAAAAGGGAGGATGCGCCCTCTTGAAAAACGATAGGGCGAATCGCATTCACCCTGTCTCAATCGCCCCTGCCGAATTTGATATTCGCTATAAAAGCGCTGGTGTTTTGGCTACAACTTAATAAAAGTGATGATGCGCTGAACTGAAAAATGAGAGGGCGCACCTCATGCGCCCTGTCTCAATCGCCCCTGCCGTATTTGATATTCGCAGCAAAAAACGCTTGTGTCAAGGGCTACAACCCAATAACGGGTTGTATGCGCCCTCTTGAAAAACGATAGGGCGAATCGCATGCGCCCCGTCTCAATCGCCCCTGCCTTATTTGATATTCGCAGCAAAAAACGCTTGTGTCAATAGTTAAAACACAATAAAGGGCTGTTTGCGCCCTCCTGAAAAACGATAGTGCGATTCATGAATCGCCCTTACCAATCGCCCTAGAGGGATTTGATATTTGCTGCAAAAAACGCTGGTTTCTATGGTTAAAACCTAATAATGTGCTATATGCGCAATATTGAAAATCGTTAGGGCGATTCATGAATCGCCCTAACGAATCGCTCATACAGGATTGGGTATAATCTGCTAAAAACGATGGTTTCATTTGTTAAAACCCAATAAATGGCTTTATGTACCTGATTGAAAAACGATAGGCGAATCGCATTCGCCCTTTAAAGAATGAATATGCGTATTAATAACTGCGGGGAAAATCGCTTTTGCTACTAAAAGACTGCAATTGCGCATAGAAAAACTAGTGAGAATCGCATTCGCCTTACCAACTACTCATATAGGATTGGATTTAAGCAGTAAAATAAGCAGGTTTCAATGGTTAAACCAATATAGGACGGTATCCGCCAAATTGAAAATCGTTACCGCGATTCAAGAATCGCACTAACAATCGCCGCCGCCGAATTTGATATTATCTACAAAAATCCTAGTTTAATTAAAACCCAATAATGGGCTGTATGCACCCTTTGAAAAACGAAAGGGCGAATCGCATTCGCACCTTCAATCGCCCGATAATGGATATGATATTAACTACAAAAAACGCAGGTTTCAACGACTTCAACCCAATAAAAAATCTAATGCGCATTTTTGAAAGACGATTTGGCGATTCATGAATCGCCCTAACGAATCGCCCATATCGGATTGGAAGTAATCAACAAAAAACGCTGGTTTAAATAGTTAAAACCTAATAAATGGCTTTAAGTACCTCATTGAAAAAGCATAGGGCGAATTGCATTCGCCCCTACCGGATTTGATATTAACTATAATAAATTTACGTATCATTAGTTACAGACTACTAAAAGGCGATTCGCTCTATTGAAAAACGATAGGGCGAATCGCATTCGCCCCTACCGAATTTGAAATTATCTATAATAAAAGCACGTTTCATTGGCTACTGCCTAATAAATGGCGATTCGCTCTATTGAAAAACGATAGGGCGAATCGCATTCGCCCCTTTAATCACCCATACCGGATTTGATTTTATCAGTAAAAAACGCAGGTTTTATTGGTTAAAGCCCAATAAAGGGTTGTATGCGCCATCTTGAAAAACGAAAGGGCGATTCATGAATCGCCCCATTAATCGCCCATTCCGGATTTGAAATTCCCGGCAAAAAAACGCTGGTGTTAATAGCTACAACCTAATAAAATGCGGTGCGCCCTATTGAAAAACGATAGGGCGATTCATGAATCGCCCCTACCAATCGCCCATTGCCGAATTTGATATTCGCTGCAAAAAACGCTGATGTCTATGGCTACAACCAAATAAAATGCGCTGCACCCTTTTGAATAATGTTGCGGCAAATTCCAATCGTTCCACAAAATAGCCCGCACTATCATGCCGCCAAATACACCGTAATATTGCACCGCAATATTTCACCGTACATTAGCCGCACAATCACGCCGGGCAATCATGCCGCACAATAGCGCCGCGCAATCAAGCTGGGCAATTACGCCGCACGCTGCAAAATAGCGCCGCCGCACGCCACACAATCGTGCCGCCGCACACCGTACAATCGCGCCGCACTTTCACCCAGCACTTTCACCCAGGTAAAATTTGTAATTATTGGCGGAATGCTACCACTATCTTGGTGAACTAACCAATCGGAAGCGGAAAAAAATAACAACAATTGATGTAAATTGATTATTTATTAGCAGAAAAGCCCTTACAAGGTGCAGTCGAACCTGATTTATTAGAAAATTAATTTATCAAAATCGAGGAATAATTTGCACCAACAAAACAACAACACCTACGCCCACCAACAGAAAACTACAAACAACAACAAAATTGCTGCATCACCTACACTATTTTATAAATTAAATAATTAAATATCAGTATTGTAGGTTTTTGTAGGAGATGTAGTCACCAAATTTTGTAGGAATTTATTGTAAGAGTATAATAACCTTCATAATGGTAAATCAATCTCAGAATCTAAATTCAAATTTGTTTGCGATGCCTGATTAGAGAAATTTTGATCCATATTTTCCATTGATGCAGTATTACTTGTATCTGGTGCCCAATTATTTTCAAGACTAAGTTCCGCTTTTTCATAATCAAGTGCATAAGCAGATGTTACTTTATCATCAAATCTAAATGATTGGGCACGACCATAATAATAGGGTTGGTCCTGTAAATATTTTAATAATGAGCTTTCATCTTGTGCAGCCTTACCGGTTCGTTCACGATAGGCTTTTGCGTAAGCAGCATATAAGTTGCTAAATCTAATAAATATTATTTTACGAGGGGCAACAAATTCTATGTCTTGGGTTTTCCCATCCTTATTAATCTTTACCCCGGTTTGGGTTCGAATTGCAAATTCACGCTCAAATAAATTTATATTTTCAAAATTAATTTGTTTTTTATCATATAATATTTCAATTGTTTTCCAAAAGTTCTGCAATGAATTGTTTTCTTTTAATAAGCGATTATGGCTAATAACCTTCTCTTTGCAGTCGAGGTAGAATTCTTGGTAGTCAAATGGGAGTTCAATTCCAAGACTCCCCATTACTTTTATGACAGCCAAACAAAGTGCATAGTTGCGTACTAAACGGATTTCGGGATTTCCGTATATTTTTCTTATTTCTGCATGTAGCCTTTTATATTCTTCCCAATATACAAAAGGAAACCTATTTTTAAAGTCGTTTCGATATTGTAATAGATCTCCAACAATGCTGGATAAGCCCTCATTTTCCCATTCCTTTAATTGTTTCCAATTATCGGTTTGCTCATGTGTTAAATGTTCAACTTTACTTAGGTTAAATTGGCAGGTAACAGAACGGCTTAAAACAGACCCATCGTCACGGGTTGATAAGTATTGTCCAGCCACTAAAATGGTGCCTTGAGGTTTTTGAATTGTTGTTTTTCTGGCTTTTCCGGTATTTCCATCTCCCACCTCGCGGCCCTGACCATCATAAAAGGCTTTAAAACTACCAAATACCCAATTTTCAATATTGTTTTCATCAAATTCATTAAAATGAACCGGCACATTGCGGAACCGGTTCATTAAATTATGAAAACTAAATGGGGTGCCTTGGCCGGGATTCAGGTTATAGCCTTGAATTGGCTTCCCTTGTGAATCCTTGCCACTGAAAAAAAGATGAAGAATTGATTCACAAAAATCTGATTTACCTGATCCTTTTGGTCCATAGGCATATAGAAGAGGACACTTAGTGGTCTCTGTCACCAAATCTTTAAAAATTGTAATAAATGTATAGGCTATACCTATTGGAGCGTTTGTACCATAAACTCTGCAAAAAAGGTTTGACCACTCTGCAAACGAATGTTTTGATGCGACGTATTTCAAAAATTGGTCGTTCTCATAAATATTATCTTCAATTCTATAATCTTGTTGAACCAAAGAAGCACCCAGGCTAATAAAATTTTTATTCCCAACTTCAGCAATCCCCATTTCACTATAATCTTTAAGAGTTGCAGTGTTTTGCTCAGGTAAAATTACTTTATTAGAGAACGCGAAGAAGCCCTCATGTTGCCAGCCAAGTGTTTTTAATTCCCAACAATAAGGCATTTTTTCACACAGCCACCCCATTAACCTAATAAAGTGACTTTTTGTAAAAAATTCATTATGGGTATAATTCCCCTTTTCAATTATTGAGGATTGGTAAGTATCTGAACTTATAAAACCTCTGCTTGGCATTTCTAAGAAGGACCGTTTTGTACCATTCCAGATTTCTAAGAGTCTTCGATTATTATGTTGTTCATTTATATGAAATAGAGGTTTGATAGTATAATTTGTTGCCCGTTTAATATAATCATCATTTGATTTAAAATAAATACCTGACTTAAATCCTACAATATCATTTTCTAATTGAACAAAACCTATGTTCATTAATTCATCCATATTTACCCATCGCGGTAATTTATTATTAAGGGTTTCACCAAATTTATTGGAAGCATTTTCTACATCCTTGTTTTTTTGTTCCGCTAGTAGTCTAACTGCCTTTTCAAAGGCTGGTTTTAAAATGGCTGGTTTTATATTATATTTTTTTTGTAAACTGTTTTGGTATAACATTCGAGTTGTACCATCAGGTATTTTAGCCAATAATTCGGCAGCCAAGCCTATTGCAACTGACATCGATAATTCATCATTTATTGAGGTCTTAAAAAACTCATCCAATCTCCAATTAATTGCATCTTGAATATTATTAATTAAAAAATTTGGAAAGTGAACGTCATGAGAACAATCATCTGCATCCTTGCCATTCGGTAAAACACATATCTTTACTTCAAAATTCTCTTGCAACAAAATTTCTAAATCATTTATGCTTGCTTTTAGTCCGGCAGCCTCGCCATCCCGCATAATAATTACTTTATCAGTATATTTCCTTAATAATTTTGCCTGATCCTTTGTTAAAGCGGTACCACAAGTTGCAACCGTGCAATCATAGGAGGCCTGATGCATGGCGATTGTATCAAAATAACCTTCAGTAAGAATTGCCATTCCATGCGTAGTAAATGCTTTGGAAATGATTGCCCTGTTTAGGCCGAATAGAATTTTCGATTTTTTATATAGGAAACTTTCTTTTGGATTCAGGTATTTAAAATTATCTTTTACTCCATCCATTTTGGGCAAGTTCCGTCCTGCAAAACCTACCAATCTACCATTATGGTCCTCAATAGGAATTGTGACCCGAATTTGTAAAACATCGTAATTTTCTTGTGAGTTAATCTTTATGAGTCCAATTTCTTCAGCTATTTTTTGCCGGTTTTGTTCTGTAATACTTTCAGTTATGAACCTGGCATTTGGAGCAAAGCCCAATTGCCATTCTAAAATAGTGTCCGGGCTTAATTTCCGGATATTTTGTAAGTAGTCAACAACAGTAGCATTTTTTTGATTTTTTAATTCCCCGATATATTTGGTTTGGGTCTCACTTAACATGGATTGTGCCAACATGTTTTTTTCTTTGTCAGATTCTATTTCTTCTTTTGTTCTGTTGTCATTAACATACTCAACTTTTATGTTCAAAGAGTCTGCTAATTTTTCAATGGCTTCATTGAAGTTTAACTTATCATGTTCTATCAGAAACTTAATTAAATCACCAGAAACACCGCAACCAAAACATTTGTAAATTCCTTTAGCAGGTGATATGGTGAAACTTGCAGTTTTTTCGGAATGAAAAGGGCATGAACCCGTAAAATTTGCTCCTAGCTTTTTTAGTTTTAGGTAACCACCAATAAGATATACTATATCGGCTTGGAGTTTTACTTCATTTATTGTTTTTTCTGAAATCATACTTTTTTAATTAGAAATATTTACTCTTTAATTTGATTGATAGGCATTTCATTCAGATAATAAAAAGGTTCCCTTTTGAAACAAACATATCTTAAGTTTGTCCAGCCATTTATTTGCCATATTTTTAATGCTTCCTGTGCCTCATAACAGTTTTTGAAATATTTCAAAATCAGTTTGAATGTTTTGTCTTTTGAAAGTCGGGGTTCCCCGTTAAAAATTTTCTTAACAAAGAAATAGCTGGGTACATTAATTTCAAGATTTAGATTCGTAGAAAAGACCCATCTATAATTTTTCATGTTTTCCCCCTTTCCCTTTTAAATAATTGTCGGCATCCGCATGAATTTCCTTCATTGTTTTTCTCCGGCCATCTTTTAGCCAGGTATCAATTTCGGATTTTAGGAATCGCAATTTTTTGGAACCTTTATGGTAAGGAATGATCCGGTCATGCACCCAACCATAAACAGTAGGTGTGGTTGGTTTGTCCGGAAGGTACTCGCAAAGTTCTTTGAGGTTGAACCAGATGTCTTCCGGTTCTTTGGATTTCTGATCCCTTGGTTCAGAAATGGTTTGTAGGATTGCCTTTATTTGGGCTAAATCCTCTTTTAATTCTTGAAATGGATTATTCATAATTTTCACCTTTTAAGATGGTAAAATTGAATAATTTACGATAAACGAAATGGGCGTTAAAAGCGATTAACCGGATATTAACTGGTTAATAAATTTGTCTTCTTAGCGGTTTTCTTTGATTTTTGTTAAAGCATTTTCAGCTACTTCTTTAGGTAAACCTTCGAGCAATGGAATTATTTTTTTAAAATTGCCAATCCACGTATTTTTTGATCTTTTATTTTCAATCGGATATTTCCAAAATTGTTGTTCCACAATTTTGAGGTAATTTTGGTAGATTTTATTGCCATATAATTTAGCTGTGACTGGTTCTTCTTTTAAAAATAAGATTAATGCAGATTGCATGCTTGATAACTGTTGATTTTGCGAACATAATGGAGGTGCCTGAATTTTATTATTAACTGATTTTCTTTTAATCCATCCGGCAGAATTGGTTATTAAAATACCATTATCCCATTTGATGGGTTCATAATTATTATTAATAAGTTCTTCCAAGTCAATTAGACGATATGCCTGAACCATTCCATTAACAAACTCATCTTTTATTTCAGGTTTAATAAAATCAATTGTTGCCGGTCTATAAGAAGATTCAATGAAATTATAAATAATGTTATTTTGTAAAGTTAAATCACTTAAAAATAGTCTGTAAAAATCATGAAATTCCTGATTATCTCGATGATATTGATTGATCATTTGTTCGATACCTTCTAATTCATCCTGATTTAATTTCATTGTAAAAAGTTCATAGATAAAACGAGAAACATTAGGACTTAGGTTCTTCAACATATAATGAATTTCTTGTTTTTTATTTTCAATAAATTGCTTTCTTTCTAATTCACCACTACAAATTTCAAAGCGTAAATTATCTTGATCATCCATTGTTAATTTTTTGTAAGAAATGGTTTGAAAGATTCGACTTATAAGTCTTTCTTTTATTATTGATGTCCCATAACAACCTAATTCCCATAACCCATCAATTAATAATTTAGAGTTACTTAATTTCTCATTTGATAATATCAAATCTTCATAATTTGATTCAGGGTTTAAATCATAGAATGCATTAATTTCTGAATAGGCTTCAACTTCCATTTGGAAGGCTTCAGTTAATTTATCCCTTAATTGTTCATCTGATTTTGCCCCATTTAAAAAGGTGGATATATAATTTTTTTTAGCTTTCATTTTTTATTTAAGTGAAATTTTGCTTGATGAATTCTGCTTTAACTTATCAGAAGCCTTACCATAATGCATAGCCTGTCTTGGGGAATTTTGACCCAATTGATTTTGAAGGGTATAGATATCGGTACCTAAATCAATTTGTAGAGTGCCATAAGTATGCCTTAAATCATGATAGGTGAATTTCTTTTTGATATTTGCCGCCCTGAGCCATTGTTGAAAATATTTGTACCTGTGCTTGTTTTCAATATCGGGGAAGACCAACTCCTGAGGTTCTTTTTTGGTTCCGCAATATTTCAAGGCTTCCTGACTAATATTCACATATAAGTTTTTTGAAGTCTTGACCCTTGTCATTATGATACGGATATCCTCATCTGAATTTTCAATAATATTACCCCAAGTCATGGCTTTGATTTCAGCAAATGGAATTCCTGTAATAGCAGTAAAAAGGCTAATTTTCCTTGTGATTTCGTTTGGACAAATTGTATTTGCCAGGTTTATCAATTCAGGTAATGTGAGGGTATTTTTGATTACCTCTCTTTGTTTAATAAATTCAACCTTATCATTCAAGTTTTCCTCTATTTTGTCAAAGGTATAAGCCAGTTTAAGAACTGATTTGAATTTATTAAAATAACAGGATGCAGTGTTTTGTGAAATGGTTTGAACTTTATTGGCTTTATATTTTTTGCTATTTGCCTTTAAAAGTAAGGACCTGAAGTTTTCACAAAATTCCTTATTCAGTTGATTGAATTTCAGATTACCGTCACAAAATTCTTCCAGTTGGGAATATGCAGAAGACCAATTGTCGGATGTACTTCCGGATTTTTTCTTTCTGGCTTCTTGTCTGAAAAAATCTAAAAATGAGCTTTCACCCTGGATTTTTTTGTTGATTCGTCCTTGCTCCATCTCATTATAAATATCCGGTTTTGCAAGTTCAAGGGTACGCTTGTGCATAATAGTTTCAGCGGTTCGGTAAAGTTCGACATTGAAGTTTTTTTGTTCTTTACCAATTGGGGTTTTATATGGATACATTTTTAAAAATTCCCTCCTGGTAGATTTCCCATTTTTTTTATTTTTTATTGCAGGATAATAATCCAGGTAAAGGCTGAACTTATCTCCTTTGATCTTTTTTTTTCTAAGGGTAACTTTTGTTGCCATAAGTTTATTTCCTTAAAATATTTTCAAATTCTGAAATCGAAATTAGGGCATATTTCCCTTCTTTGTATTTGGGTATGTTATTTCTACTGATTAATTCATAAAGCGCTTTTTCACTAATTCCAAAAAGTTTTTGAGCTTCTCCCATTTTTATCTTATCCCAATCAGGTAACTCTTTATTTGAATGAATTTTTGCCGGAACCATTTCAACCGGATTTTGCTCAAACAATTGATCCAATGATTGTTTTAAAATAATCACCCTTGATCCTATTTTGGTGCTGTTAAGTTTTTGTGATTTTATCATTCTATAAATAGTTATCCGTTTTACACCTAACAAAAGACATGCCTCTTTAATAGATAAATAAGGTTTTGTGGTTAATTCCTGCAATGACTGGGATCTAACTGCTTCAACTTTTTTTATTGCCCGGTCAATTACCTCTCCTCTTTGTCTTGCTTTGTAGAATGCTTTTCCACACCTTGGCGAGCAACATTGGGTAACTGTTGTTCGTGCCTCAAATTCATCTCCACAGTGCTTGCAAATTCGCTTAATCCTGATGTTTGAACTCATACAATTTTTTCAATTTATGTATCTGGGTGTATCTATGTGTATCTTTATGTATCTCTATGTATCATAAAATCCCCTGTTAACTTTTACAGGATTCATCTTCATTACAAAAGGTACAATAGAGGTACAAATATAGCCAAAAAAAGCCAATATTTAACCAAAGCAAACAAATAAGACCAATGACTGAAAATTCCCGTCAATTATAATGAAATTGGGTGTTTAAGAGTGGTTTTGTGGGTTTTTTGTACGGGTTCCTATTTTCCAATACAAAACTTCCCAAAAATATTCTCCAATAAATCATCGCTTGTAATATCCCCAACAATCTCTCCCAAATGAAAAACTGCTTTGCGGATATCAAATGCCAGAAGCTCACCACTGCTTTGTTTATCCATGCTGGATAATACATTTTCAAGAGCTTCGGCGGTTAATTTTAATGCCTCAAAATGTCTGAGATTGGTAATGATTACATCGTTGCTTATATTATCACTTTCTATAATTTGTGTGAGCCTTTGGGTTAGCAAATCCATATTTATTTTTTCTTTGGAGGAGATGAGAATAAGCTCTTTAAAATCAATAAACTTTTGCTTGAGAGCCGATTCATTTCCAATATCAATTTTATTGCCAGCTGGAATAATGATGCTTTCCAGACCTGCAAATTGGAGTAGTTCGTTTGCTAGGTCATCAGCACTTGTAGTTAATGCATCAAACAAATAGATGACGATACTTGCCTTTTTTATTTTATCAAAGGTGCGTTCAATACCCATGCTTTCAATACTATCGGCTGTGTGTTGGCGAATGCCGGCTGTATCCATTAAACGGAACATGATTCCATTGATAACAAAGGTCTCTTCAATGGTATCGCGGGTGGTGCCTGCAATGGCACTTACAATGGCGCGCTCATCATTTACCAAAGTGTTTAATAAGGTGGATTTACCCGAATTGGGCTTTCCCACAATAACCGTGGGTATGCCGTTTTTTATTGCATTTCCGTACTTAAAAGTTTGAACCAAACTAAGTATGAGTTTGTGAATATTTTGAACCAGTTCCCTAAGCTCGGGCCTGCTGGCAAATTCAACATCTTCTTCGCTAAAGTCGAGTTCGAGCTCAATTAATGAAGCAAAGTTTACGAGCTTTTCTTTTAACAATGCTATTTGTTGTGAAAACCCGCCACGCATTTGCTGCAGGGCAGTTCTATGGCTTTCATCGCTATGGGAGGCAATTAAATCTGCAACGGCTTCAGCCTGACTTAAATCCAGTTTTTTGTTCAGGAATGCCCGCAAGGTAAATTCTCCGGGCTGTGCAGTACGGGCCCCGCTTTGAACCAATACCTGCATGATACGTTGCTGAATATAGGGTGAACCATGGCAACTTAATTCAATGGTATTTTGACCGGTATAACTTTTAGGTTCAATAAAAACGGATGCGATAACTTCATCAACCTGGATATTCCCTTCCATTAGTTTTCCAAGATGAAGGGTATGAGAAGCTGCAGTATTCAGGTCTTTTCCTTTAAAACATTTATTTACCAGTGATATTGCATCAGGGCCGCTTACACGTATAATTCCTATGGCCCCAACGCCTGCCGGTGTGGCAATGGCGCAAATGGTATCGGTGATATTATTTCTTGTATAACTCAATTTTTATTCTTTTTGCAAATATAGCGCTGATTGCAAGGTTTTAGTTTTTTTGCCACAAAGGCGCTAAGACGCAAAGTTTTTAATCCCATTTCCCATCTCCCATGTCATCCTGAGCTTGTCGAAGGGCCCATGTCATCCTGAGCTTGTCGAAGGGCCCATGTCATCCTGAGCTTGTCGAAGGGCCCCATTTCTAGCTAAAATCACCTGGCAAATGGCGCTGTGTCCATGGTCTCAAAATCCTCGTTCAGATACTTATAATAGGCGGCAATGGCAATCATGGCAGCGTTATCTGTGCAATATTCAAAGGCTGGAATGAAGGTTTGCCATTTTTGTTTTAACCCTTCTTCCTCTATGGCTTTGCGTAAACGACTATTGGCCGATACACCGCCGGCAAGGGCAATTTGATTGATATAAGTTTGCTTTGAAGCCATAATTATTTTCTTCATCAGATGCCCAATAATTGCCTCTTGGATACTGGCACATAAATCTGATAAATTTTCTTCAATAAATTTTGGGTTCAGCCTGAGTTGTTTTTGAATAAAATATAAAAAGGATGTTTTGATTCCACTGAAACTAAAATCTAATTCCGGAATATTAGGAGATGGAAATGAAAATGCACGCGGGTTTCCTTCCATGGCATATTTGTCAATCAGCGGGCCACCGGGGTATGGCAGACCCAATATCTTCGCAGCCTTATCGAAGGCCTCTCCGGCAGCATCATCCATGGTTTTTCCAATGAGTTCTCCCTCAAAATAATGATTCATTTTTACTATTTGGGTATGACCTCCACTAACCGTCAGACACAAAAAAGGAAAGGTCGGTTTAGGTTCATCAATAAAATGTGCCAATACATGGGCTTGCATATGATGAATTCCGATTAAGGGAATTTGCAGGGCTTGAGCCATTGATTTTGCAAAACTGCCTCCAACCATTAAGGCTCCAATTAATCCCGGACCTTTGGTAAAAGCAATAGCAGAAAGTTGATTTTTGTTAATTCCGGCCTTTTTGAGGGCTATATCTACAATCGGTAAGATGTTCTGTTGGTGAGCACGACTGGCTAACTCCGGTACAACTCCTCCGTATAACTTATGAATCTGTTGTGTGGCAACCTCATTGGCAAGGATTTTGCCATTGTAAAAAATCGCTGCAGCCGTATCGTCGCAGGAAGATTCGATAGCGAGAATAGTTATATCTTTGTGTAAATTTGGACTCAATGGTTTAATGCTTATATTCGGACAAAACTACGTTGCTTAAGAAGCTTATCAAAATATCTTATGTATTATTAGCAGGCTTTATCGGTTTGCTGATGCTCTTGTACCTGCTTTTTAGCAGTTTTACATTTCAAAATTATTTGACAAATAGGATTTGTGATTATGTAAACAAACGATATAAAACACATATCAGTATTGGCGAAATAAGTTACGACGGCTGGTCTTATTTTAGTTTGAGACAAGCAAAATTCGGGGATCAAAAGACGGATACCACCTTTTATGCAGGCAGAGTTCAATTTAATATTTTAGGACTTCAGCTGGATTCAACCCATTTTATACTAAATGATGTGGTGGTTGATGAGGGTCTGTGTAAAATTACAACCTATAAGGATGGAACCTATAGCTTAAATGTAATTTACAGCTTTTTTAACCCAAATGATACGGTCAAATCAACAAGTACTATTCCCTTTATTCTGGAATTTAGAAACGTAGAATGCATGGATTCCCGATTTATGTATGTCGATTCCACGAAAGATTATGGAACAGACGATTTTGACCCTTTTCGCATTCATTTCTATGAAGCCAATGTAAGGTCTAAGAAATTTACTGTATACAATGATTCTCTCCATTTTGATGTAAGAAATTTATCGGTGAAAGAGCGTTCAGGCTTTTCGGTTACAAGAATGAATGGCCTGGTATCAATCAGCGATAAAATTATTCAGTTGGATAAATTGGATTTGCTCACTCCAAATAGCCATATTAAGAACTATGTAAGTTTGAATACAAAGGATTACGATAGTTATGACTATTTGTATGACAGTGTGGTTTTTAATGTGAATCTTCAGCAAAGCGAAGTGGATATGAAAGACCTGAGTTATTTTTTGTCGGCTCTTAAAGAATATCACTACAAAACCAAAATCAGCGCTACTGTTAAAGGCACAATCAGCGATCTTAGCGTTAGAAATATTGTTGCCTTGATTGGTTCAGAAACTAAATTTACAGGCAATGTGAAGATGAAGGGATTGCCGGTAGTGGAAGAAACCTTTATGGATATCAACGCTGATTATTGTTCCAGTATACGGAGCGATCTGGAACAGATTTCTGCAATGAAATTACCTGATGTAATTGGTGATTTAGGTAAAATAGTTTATCGTGGCCATTATACCGGATTTTATAATGATTTTGTAAGTTATGGCGTTGGCGAGACCCAATTCGGAAATGTGGAAACAGATATCAACATGAAACTGAACCCAAAAACCATGTTGTCAAAGTATTCGGGAAACTTTGTATTTGATCATTTTAATTTAGGTGCTTTATTAAAAAACAATAAAATTGGAGTGCTGAGTTTAAATGCAGATGTGGATGGCGAAGGTTTTGATCTGAATACGTTAAATTCAAATTTTAATTTTCAAATTGCGCAAATAGATTTATTCAATTATAATTATACCAATACCCAAATCAAGGGTAGGGTGAAGCATAAAAAATTAAGTGCGTTCTTCGATATTCAGGACACCAATATTATTTTAAACACACAACTTAATGTCGATTTTTCCAAAACATACACGCATGTTGAATTGGATGGAAATGTAGGTTATTCGGATCTGAAAGACCTTCATTTAAACAATCAGAAGATTACCATGAGCACCGACTTGTTTGCAGATTTCCATTTTAAAAACCTGAATGATAATTACGGAGTGATGAAAGTGGAAAACGTTAATTACACGAAAGATAGAGTATCTTACGTCATTAATGAATTGGTTCTTGAATCTGAAATGGGCAAGGAGGAATTAGTAAAGTTAAATGGAGATTTTATTAAGGCTACTGTTAAGGGTCAATTTAGTTTAACCGACTTGAGTGATCAACTCATATACTGGACCAGTTCGCTGGGGGGAGCATATTTTAAACCTAAGATCCCTGTAAAAAATCCTGAACAAAATTTTAAACTTGATTTAAAGCTGATTTCAACAGCTTCCATTTCTCCATTATTATTTCCGGGGTATAATGCCTCAAATGTTGAGCTGCACGCCGAAGTTAACAGTTCGGATAAAAGCTATTCCGTTTTAGGATTTGCAGGACTGATAAATTTAATGGACTATCAATTCACAAATACAACCCTAAAAATGGAAGAGACGGATGCTTCTCATTTAAACCTGCTTTTGGGAATAAAACAGTTTGGAAAGGCCGATACACTTTATATTGGTGATTTCGCATTAAAAGCTGATGCATCCTTAAATCTGTGTAACTTGCAATTTCAGGTTTCGGATACAAATAGCCTGTTGATGGGTTCATCTAAACAAAGTCTGCTTTTTTCGGATAAAGAAGTTTTAATTGATATTTTGCCTTCATTAATCGGTACTAATGGAAGTAAATGGGAGAATAGGCAGGGAAAGAACATCTCTTTGAATGCCGAAAGAATCTCGATAACTGATTTTACCCTATTCAACGCGAATCAAATCCTAAAGGTAGATGGATATTATAGCTTTGGGCAAGGTAAAAGAGATGTCAATATTAATCTACAGGATTTTGACTTAAAAAATATAAATCTGCTCCTCCCTGACTTGTCTATTGCAACCGGAGGTATTACCAATGGGTTTTTAAATTACAAAAAAATTGGTCAACGTGAAGTGATACTGAGTAAGCTGAAGTTGCTGAACTTTTCATTGGATCAGGACACCCTTGGTGACTATGATATCGCCACGGGATACAGGGAAAACGACCAGAAAATTGCCATAGATTTTGAATCTTTAAAAGGTAAAATTAATAATTTGAAAGGGACGGGAATTTATGGGGTTCAGGATAATATTTTAGATTTGGATCTGATTTTTAATGAGTCTGAAGTGAATGCATTTCAAGCATTTGTAAAGGACTATGCGAAAATTTACAGTGGTAAGGCAAGTTTAAAAGCCAATTTAAAGGGGCATCCGGATGATTTGAAATTGAAAGGGAATATTTATTTAAGCAATGCAAAATTCAAAATTGAATACCTGCAAACAATTTACACGCTACCCAACGCAAATTTTGTCTTAAATGAGGATAACATAAAAATTAATCCTTTTGAAGCTTTTGATGTGAATAAGAATAAAGCCACAGTCTCCGGAGTTATTAATCACAATGGATTTAAAAAGTTCTCCTATCATATTAAAGTGGACGACTTTAAATCCCTTCAGGTTTTGAATACGAATGAAAAAGACAATGAATTGTTTAATGGCCTGGCTTATGCCAGTGGTGATCTTGATTTAATTGGGAGTGAAAGTAAAGTTCAGATGAATATCAATGTGAAATCTGAAAAGGGAACAAAAATTATGATTAACCCCTTTGGTATCAGTGATGATGAAGAGTTTTCAATTATTAATTATGTAGATAATGATACCATTCGGTTGTCAACAGCAAAAGCAAAAAATATTCCATTTGGAATTGGTATAAACCTGAATATAAACGCAACCCCGAATGCCGAAATACAAATGCTGTTTGACACCAAATCGGATGACAGGATTAAAGCAAAAGGATCCGGGAAATTAAATCTTAAACTATCACCGGATGGAGAATTTTTGATGTTTGGTGATTACGAAGTTTCTGAAGGAGATTACCGTTTCAGCGCGTTAAATGTGGTGGCAAAAAAGTTTGATTTAAGAAGTGGTAGCAGAATCAGCTGGACTGGGGATCCGATGGGTGGAGACTTAAAGATTATCGGCGTTTATAAATTAAGAGCTTCTTTAGGTGAAATCGTAAACATGTCGAATGCGCCTGATCCGAAAGTGCGTGTTCCGGTGGAGTGTCTGATTAATATTAAAGGAAGCATTGATAAACCCCAGCTTTATTTTGATTTGAATTTCCCTGATTTGCAAAGCAGTATTACCGGTTCGGCTGCATCTGAATTAAATGCCGTTGTTGCCAATTTTAGAAAAGAACCCGAAATAATGAACCAACAGATGTTGTTCCTGTTGATTTCCGGTAGTTTTATACCGCTTACCAACAGCATTAATAATGCAGCAAATGGATTAGGCTCCCAAACCGTATCCGATTTGTTGTCGAAACAGGCGGCAGGTTTGCTGGGTAAAATTGTTCCGGGAATAGATTTAAATGTGGATTTGTTAAATGCTACAGATGTAAAATTAAGCCGGACTGTTGTATTATCGGCATCAAAACGTTTTTTAGATAACCGTCTTGAATTACAGGGAAGCTATGCAACGGATAATACGCAAAGTAATTTTAGTGCGGCCTACAACATTAAAAAGAATGGAAATACCAAACTTAAATTATTTAATCGAACCGGCTTTGATCCCATTTATAACCGAAATGTGGTAACCTCAGGTTTAGGATTATTTTACAAAAAAGAGTCAGATCGCTTTATTGATTTATTTAAGAAACAAAATCCCATTTATTTTTAATGTACCTGCAATGCATACGCAGAAAAACTTATTAAAATGTTATTTCTTTTTGTGCAACTAGAGTAACATAATTGTTATGAAAACCCTATCAAACCTAAAGATATTCATTAGAAAAATTCCTGAACTCAGCCTTCATGTCTTTTTCTTTTTCGTGTTTTTTTCGGTTTCCATCCTTAATCATTATTTTTTCCGGTCGGCTGCATTGGACTACGGAATTGCCAATCAGGCCCTGTATCAATTTGCGAATTTTCATAACCCGGTTTGTACTTTATTGTTGCAAAATGCGAATGCGCCGTATCTGAGCCTGCATTTTAGTTTTTGGGTTCCTTTGCTTTCGCCCTTGTATTGGATATTTGGCTCCTACACCTTAATTCTTGTTCAAAATTTTGCCCTGGTATTTTGTGGATTGGGTATCTATAAGGTAGCCATAAAATTGCTCAATAACCAGGTGTTTGCATGGCTCATTACCCTGCAATTTTACATGAGCTTTGCTATTTATGGAGCCCTCGCTTCCGATTTTCATGAGAATGTAATTGGTGCATGTTTTCTCCCCTGGTTATTTTACTTTTATTCATTTGATAAAAAATGGCCGGCTTTTTTTTGCTTTCTGGCCATGCTCATCAGTAAGGAAAATTTTGCTATATGGCTGCCATTTATTTTGATAGGATTTGTTTTGGTAAACAAACAATGGAATGTTCGTCAATGGATTTTCCCATCGGCTTTGATTGTAGTATGTGTGGTCTGGTTTTTGGCAGTCAGTTTATGGATGATGCCTACCTTGAGTACCGTAGGGAAATTTGAACAATTAACCCGTTACTCTCATCTTGGCAATGGTATACAAGAAATTGCTTCAACCATTTTTACGCAACCTTTACAGGTTTTTCAGTTATTTTATAAAAGCCATATTCAGCCCGATTTGGATGAAGTTATTAAGCATGAACTCCTTATTGCCCTATTGTTATCCGGTGGTATTGCCCTGCTATGGAAACCCGAATTTTTATGGCTGATTTTACCTTTGTTGATACAGAAATTATGGAATAAAGAAACCGTATTCTGGGGGATCAATTATCAATATAATATTGAGTTTGCACCCGCTATCGCGCTGGCCATTCTTTTAATGTTATACTCGCTTAAATCTCCAAAAGCAAAAGGACTCTTATTGTTTATTTGTTTATTTGGAACGGCTTATATAACCTATACAAAAATGCAAAGTCGGGTGTCTTATTATTATAACGAGCTAAATGAAAATGTCTTCAAAATGGAACATTATCAAAGTCAGTTGCCTGTAAAAATTCTTGAATCGGGGCTGAACACAATAAACGCCAATGACAAGGTTTCGGCTCAGTCAAATATCATTCCTCATATTGCAAACCGTGACTTTATTTACCATTTCCCATTTATAAAAGATGCCAATGTAATAGCGGTTCTTGAACCCACTGAATTGGTTTATCCATTGGATCAAATAAAGTACCAAAGCCTTTTAGATTCCTTAAAACATAGCCCATTCTGGGAAATAAGTTTCAACGAAAAACCCTTGTTAATTTTAAAGTTAAAAGACAAAAAGTAGTTGCTATTTTGTTTTAGAAACTTCATCCAAATGAAATTTCACCAGGCTATTTAAAGGAGATTTAACAATTTTACCGATTTGCATATCAAAACTAAGGGAAACTTCTTCTAAAATATCTTTAAATACAAAGCCAACTGATCCCACACAATTAAATTTGTAGGATTTGTAATCAGGATATTTACTGGCAAGATTTTTAAAGAAATCATGGAATGAATCACGTACTTTATTTCTTACATAGGGGTGTGTTTCATATTCATCAGCAAATTTACAAAAGCTGGCTAAATAGCGATTGGGAAAGGGTGTAGTATATAGAACATGAAATATTTGTTCATTGTCTTTAATTTGAAATCTTTCTTTAAACCTAGCGTACAATTCGGGTTCCAGTCTTTTACGCATAAAATCACGTACAAATTTTTTACCTATATAACTTCCACTTCCTTCATCACCTAACAAATATCCCAGTGAGTCAATATTCAGAAATACATCATCCCCATCGTAAAGGCAGGTATTACACCCTGTACCCAATATAGCGGCAAATCCTTTCTCCTTACCTAATAAAGCACGTGCAGTTGCTAACAAATCGTGGCCTACAAACAGTGTTTTTGCTTTCGGAAAACTTCTAAAAAGTGCTTTATGAACAATGTCTTTTTTCTCAGCAGTACTGCAGCCTGCACCGTAAAAGTATATTTCTGAAACCTGATTTGCATCCAAATCATTTAGCAGGTTTTCTGATAAAGAATCATAAATGGATTCGGTATCAATAAAATAGGGATTGTATCCTGTGGTATGAAATATTTTGCTGTTTTCACCTTTTTTATCAGTTAAACACCAATCCGTTTTGGTTGAACCACCGTCTGCAATGAGCAACATAAATTATTTAATTAGAGATACGAGAATATATAATTATTAAATCATTTGCAAAGTTTAAGGGAAAAACAACTGACCTTTATTGCTATTTACTATTAATATTCACTCCTTCACCCTGTTATAAATTTATGTTGTGCTTTATAGGGTTATTTGCTTATAATTGGAATTTAATAGCTGAAACATTAATGAATTTTACGGGATCTGTAAAAAGTAAATTACCGGGTGTAGGTACTACCATTTTTAGTGTGATGAGTGCATTGGCTAATGAGCATCAGGCAATCAATCTGGCTCAGGGCTTCCCCGATTTTAACTGTTCCCCTAAATTAATTAAATTGGTTAATCACTATATGCAAAAGGGGATGAATCAATATTCACCTATGCCGGGAGTGATTCAATTACGTGAAAAAATAGCCTTAAAAACAGAAACTTTATATAAGGCTGTTTACAAACCCGATACTGAGATAACAATCGTTCCCGGAGCAACTCATGCAATCTTTGCTGCCATCACGGCAGTGGTTAAAGAGGGCGATGAAGTGGTTGTATTAGAGCCTTGTTACGATAGCTATATTCCTGCCATCGAATTGAACGGGGGAAGGGCAATCCATTATGAACTCAAATATCCTGACTATAATATTGACTGGAATGAGGTAAAAAAACTGATCAATTTTAAAACGAAGATGATCATGATAAATACCCCGCATAATCCTACCGGTAGTGTTCTGCTGGGATCGGATATGCTTCAGTTGCAGAAAATACTGGATAATACCGATGTGGTTGTTTTAAGTGATGAAGTCTATGAACATATCCTATTTGACCAACATGATCACCAAAGTGTTGCAAGATTCCCAAAACTGGCTGAAAGAAGCTTTATTATTTCCTCTTTTGGTAAAACTTTTCATACTACCGGTTGGAAATTAGGTTATGTTTTAGCCCCAGAAAACCTGACCAAAGAATTTAGAAAAGTACATCAGTTTATGGCCTTTTGTGCAAATACTCCTATCCAATATGCAATTTCTGATTATTTAGATGATGTAGAAACTTACTTAAAATTAAACCAATTTTATGAAGAGAAAAGGAATTATTTTCAAAAACTCGTTAAGGGTTCAAACTTTAAGCTATTGCCGTGCAAGGGTTCATATTTTCAAATGCTCAACTATGCGAAGATTACGCAGGAACGCGACATTGACTTTGCCGTGCGTTTAACCAAAGAGTATAAAGTGGCAAGTATTCCAACCTCAGTTTTTTATCATAAAAAGATTGATAACAGTGTGCTGAGGTTCTGTTTTGCCAAAAATAATGAAACCCTTGAAAAAGCTGCCGAAAAATTAATGCGGGTTTAATAGCTCATAGAGAGCGTATTAAAACCGTAAAAATCATTTTGCATTTTCAAAAGGCCTTAAACAGGAATTATCCTGTAATAAGCTTCTTATTGTCGGTTCCATTCAAAGCCTGAACGCACCAAAAAATATTTAATGATTCCCTTATATTTGAACCTCAAATAATTAGTGAAAATCATCATGATTCAGGATATCATAAAACAAAATATTTCGGATACAATACAAAAACTATATGCTGTTTCAATTAGTCCTGATGCGGTTACCATAGAAAAAACCTCTTCTGATTTTACGGGTGATTTTACTTTTGTTGTTTTCCCGTATCTGAAAATTTCGAAAAAAAATCCGCAACAAACAGCTCTTGAAGTGGGGAATGGTCTGAAAGAAAACTTTGATTTGCTGGAGTCTTTTAACGTGGTCAATGGTTTTCTGAATCTCTCCATAAAAGATAATTTTTGGCTAAGATTCTTAAAAGATGAAATGGAAAATCAGGCTTTTGGGTTTGCCGAACCGAATAGCAGGGAATCGGTTCTGGTTGAATACTCTTCTCCAAATACCAATAAACCACTACATCTCGGACATGTCAGAAATAACTTGTTAGGATATTCAATTGCTAAGATTTTGGCCGCAAGTGGATACCGGGTAAAAACCTGTAATCTGGTAAACGACCGTGGCGTTCATATTTGCAAAAGCATGTTTGCGTGGATGCAGGAAGGAATGTCTGAAACCCCAGCATCTTCCGGTTTAAAGGGAGATCATCTGGTTGGAAAATATTATGTAAAATTTGACTCCATTTATAAAAAAGAAGTTGAAGAATTAATCTCAGACGGGATGCTTCGGGAAGAAGCGGAGAAAAATGCCCCTTCTATTTTGGCTGCTCAGGATTTATTGCTTAAGTGGGAGTCGAATGATGCGGATACCATAGCAATTTGGAAAACCATGAATGATTGGGTGTATGAAGGATTTAACCATACCTATAAAAAATTAGGAGTTCAATTTGATCATTTTTATTATGAATCAAATACGTATTTATTGGGTAAAGAAATTGTACAGTCCGGTTTAAATCAAGGTGTGTTTTTCAGAAAACCGGATGGATCCGTTTGGATAGATTTAACCGAAGAAGGATTGGATCAGAAACTGCTTTTGCGTGGAGATGGAACCTCGGTATATATCACTCAGGACCTTGGCACTGCTGAATTAAAATATCAGGATTTTGCATGCGAACGTTCTATCTATGTGGTGGGCAATGAACAGGAATATCATTTTAAAGTACTTAAGTTAATTCTTCTTAAGCTGGGTAAACCCTATGCTCCGGGCATTTTTCATTTAAGTTATGGCATGGTGGAATTGCCGCATGGTAAAATGAAAAGCAGAGAAGGAACGGTGGTGGATGCCGACGATTTGATTTCTGAAATGGAGTTTACCGCTGCTGAAACAACCAAAGCGCTTGGCAAAATGACTGATGCCGGTGAAGAAGAATTACAATACTTATACCATATCATTGGCTTGGGTGCTTTAAAATATTTTCTACTCAAGGTTGATCCTAAAAAGAAAATGATGTTCAACCCCGAGGATTCAATCGATTTCCAAGGGAATACCGGTCCTTTTATTCAATATACTCATGCACGAATCCGGTCCATTTTACGAAAAGCTTCTGCCATTCATTATACAGATTTCGATTTCGGGAATATTCAATTGAGTAAACTGGAAAAAGAGCTTCTGGTGAAACTATATGGCTTCCCTGAAATTATTGAGGAGGCAGGAAGAGATCTCAGTCCGGGAGTGATTTGTAATTATGTATTTGAATTGGCAAAAATTTATAGTCAATTTTATCATGATCATCCTATTTTACAGGAGGAAAACAAGGATCAGAAGTTTTTGCGTTTAGGAATATGTAAAATGACCGCTCAGGTTATTCATTCTTCATTCGGCTTGTTAGGAATTCAGGTTCCTGAAAAAATGTAAGTTCTTAGAAAAGAAATAATTTATTTTTATGCGTTTGCAGTGTTTAATCCTTTGTTTATTATTACTATTTACCTCCTGCGATTCTGGCAAAAAGTTGATGGAGGAAGGAAACAGAAATTATCTGGCTGGAAATTTTGATGATGCTGCAACCTATTTTTATAATGTCTTATTAAGGAACCCCAAAAATATTGAAGCCCAGCAAGCGCTTAAAAAAACGGGAAATATTGTTTTAAATGCCAAATTCAGCAGCTTCGGAAAGTATGTTATCGAAAATAATTCAGAAAGTGCAGTCAGACAATATTTGAGTTGTAAAAAATACTATAAAAAAGTTCAGGAAGTGAATGTTGAGCTTGATTGGCCTCATATGTACGATGAAGTTTATGAGGATATTAAAAATGAATTTATTAGCAAACAGTATGATGAAGGTCTGATATTAATGCAACAGAATAAATATGAAAAAGCCGAAAATATTTTTTTGAAATTATCTGAATTTGATCCGAATTATAAAGAGGCCACTGTTTTAAGACCTGGAAGCATTATTGAACCTGTTTACCTTAATGGGATAAGGATGATGGAAATTAAGAATTATAAACAAGCCTATCAGGATTTTACAAAGGTGCTCAAACAAGATGATAATTATAAAGATGCCATCAGGCTAAAAAGTGAAGCATTAAAGATGGCCAGCATCGGACTTGGTATTTTGTCGGTTCAAAATCAAACGCAAAGTGTAGGATTTGATAAAAAATTATATCAGCAGATATTTAGCACACTTATTCAGAGAAAAAGTCCCTTTCTGCAAATTGTGGATCAGGGTCAGATAGATAGGTATTTACCTGAAAAGGATGAAAGAACCATTGGTATTACGAATCCTGAAAGTGCAGGCAGAGTGGGTAAAATAATGGGATTAAATTATGTCTTAATGATTGCACTCAGCAATCTTCAAAATGAATCATACGGACCCAAAACCGATTCGATCCCCGCATTTGAGGCCATTACCGAAACAACTTTGCCCAACGGAACGAATATTCCCAGAAATATTACTATATTTAAAAAAGTGCAATATGCCGATACTTACCAAAAGAACAGGATTTTCTACCAGGTATTTTATCAATTGGTTTCTACGCAAACAGGACAGGTTGTGGTAAGTGATTTAATAAAAGAAGAGCAATCTGACGAATTTCACTCAAAAAATTATCAGGGTAATATAAATACCCTTTTTCCTGAATTGCCAAAAGATAATTTAATGCCGACCCGATCCATAGAATGGAAAGAACAATTTAATTCAGTCAAAAGAACGGTTCTCAGCATGGAGGTGATGACCCAAAATGTTTGTGAAATTATCGCTGCCAAGATGTTTGATGATATCAAAGTGTATATTGAGAAGTAAGGTTTTTACTCCAATTTTTCGATTTTTAGGTATTGATATTTTGGCCTGAAATTTCCTGTATACTGACTATATGTCTGATATAAAATATGATTTTGTATTAAAAAAGCTATTTTAACGCCATAATGGCTTATAAAATTTAGTTGGTATAAGACTTGACAATTTTTAGCGTATTCAAAAAAAACTTTAAATAAAGGAATAAAAATTATGACACTTATTAAATTAAATCCGGTAAAAAATTTCTTTCAGGAGAGCATGTTACCCTCGCAAATGAACACTTTGTTCGACTCATTTTTTAATGAAGGTTTAGGTAAATTCGAACGCAATGTATTTTTTACACCTCGTACAGATGTATTAGAAAAGGAAGGAAATTTTGAAATTCATCTGGCATTGCCAGGTTTGAAGAAAGAAGAAATTGACATTAATGTAGAAAAAAATGTTCTGAAAATCAGCGGTGAGCGCAAATTGAAAAACGAAAACAAAGACGACAAATTCCACATGGTTGAAAACTTCTATGGAAAATTCTCCAGAAATTTTGCTCTTCCTGAGAATGTTGATTCATCAAAAATTGATGCACAACTAACTGATGGTGTGTTAGTTTTAATCTTGCACAAAACCGAAGTTAAGCAAAATAAAACCAGTATAGTTATCAAGTAATCTATCACAGATAATATTGGTTTTTGGTAAAATTGTCCGCTCTTGTTAAAAGGGCGGACAATTTTTTTTAAATCATACCTGAAAACGGGTCAAAGCAGACCCATACTTTTTTTATTGGAGCTAATATTTAAATTCGCACCAAATACATGAAGGTTTACCACAGTTTAGCAGAATTCACAAAACTCCAAAACGCAGTTGTTACGCAAGGCACCTTTGATGGTGTTCATGCCGCTCATCAAATAATTATTGCTCAACTTAAAAATGTTGCAAAACAAACCGGAGGAGAAACGGTATTGATTACCTATGATCCGCATCCCCGGATGGTTTTATTTCCATATGATCATGGTTTAAAATTACTAAATACCCTTGACGAAAAAATTGAATTATTGCGTTTGCAGGGAATAGATCATTTAATAATATTGCCCTTTACACCTGAGTTTTCCAGGTTAAGTTCATTGCAGTTTATCAGGGATATTATCGTAAACAAAATTGGAACACGATTCCTGGTGATCGGGTATAACCACAGATTTGGAAAAAACAGGGAAGGTAGTTTTACTCATTTAAAGGAGTATGCACCCACTTATGGATTTGAAATAAATGAAATTGCCGAGCAGGATATAGACCAGGTTAGCGTGAGTTCAACCCTGATCAGAGAAGCCTTAAAGGTGGGAGACTTGGTTCAGGCAAGCAGATACCTGAACAAATTGTATTCAATTACAGGAATGGTGATAGAAGGAGAGAAATTAGGAAGAACCATCGGTTTTCATACTGCAAATTTGGTCATAAATGATTCCAATAAACTTATTCCGGCAGATGGGGTTTATGCTGTATATGTTTGGGTTCAGCAAAAAAAATATGGGGGAATGTTAAATATTGGCAATAATCCAACGATTGAAGGTAAGGGAAGAAGTATAGAAGTTAACATTTTTAATTTCACTGAAACAATTTATAATCAAAGCATACGGATTGATTTTGTGAATAAAATGAGGGATGAAAAAAAGTTTAATAGTCTGGAAGATTTAAAAACTCAATTACATAATGATAAATTGCATGCTCTGGAGATACTTGAACTTCCGGATTTATTAGGCTAATCATGAAGTTTATCAGATTAATTTTTATCTTATTTTTGATTTTTTTTGTGCGAAGCCCCGTTTTCACGCAGGTTATTGAGGAACCGGATTCAATACTATTTGTTGAAGAAGAGGAAGAAGAAGAGCCAAACGAGTACGATAGTGTTATTGTAATGTCCTCCAGTAAGTATTGGGATTTTATACGACCAAGAAATTTTTTGTTTGACACTTCCTACGCACCTGCTAACGCTTTCTACTCCGGTTGGGATACCGTTACCATTAATCCCTATCATGTTGATCTGAAGGCAATGGATGATACCATTAATTTAATCCTGAGTAATTTCGATGATTGTTCTTTTCATCCCCCGGCTATCGGTGATGTAACTTCAAATTTTGGTTTCCGGAAATGGGGACGAAGGCTGAAATTTCACTTTGGTTCCGATATACGAATGGAAGTGGGGGATCCGGTTTATGCCACCTTTGAAGGGGTGGTTCGCATAGCCAAACGAAGTGCCGATTATGGTTATGTTGTTTTAATAAGGCATAACAATGGATTAGAAACCCTCTATGCACATTTTTCTCAATTGCTTACCTATTCAGGACAACCGGTGGTTGGAGGTGATATAATTGGACTTGCCGGAAGTACAGGTCGTTCAACAGGACCCCATCTTCATTTTGAAGTTCGGTTTAAAGGTGAAAAAGTGGACCCTGCAAAAATTATTCATTTTCCTTCCGGATCGCTCATGAATGATACCTTTCAAATTGATAAAGGCTGTTTCAAACATTTGTATGAGGTTCAGGCAGCAAAATTAAGAGCAAAAAAATCAAAGGTTCCTAAGTATGTCAGGGCACATAAAAGAGATACCCTGGTAAAAATTGCCAATCGCTATGAAATCAGTCCAAAGCGTTTGTCGAGGTTGAATAAAATAAAGATGAAAACGAAGCTGAAAAAAGGGCAGAAAATCAGATTAAGATAGGGTGTTGGAATACTAGATTACAGATTACAAATTACAGATTACAAATTGCAGATTACAGAAAATTTGTAACCGTTTGATAAAAATCTTTTGGGTTTTCGGAATGAACCCAATGCCCTGCATTTGCGATAGATTTAATTTCAAAATTTGGGAATAAGGCACTTATATCTTTCCGGTCTTCTTCAATAATATATTTTGATTTTTCTCCTTTGATAAAAAGGGTTTTACCCAAATAGGGTTCTCCGGGTTCTATGGGTTTAATCATTTCCTCATAATCTTTATGCAAAGTGCTCAGGTTCATTTTCCATTGGTATTCACCATTGGGTTTACGTTCGATGTTTTTTAATAAAAACTGCCTTGTTTTTAAGTCATCCATATAGGGAATCATGGCAAGTTCTGCCTCTTTCCTTGATTTTATTTTCGTAAGATCTACTGCAAAAATAGCTTTAAAAACATCATCGTGTCCGGGATGGTATTGTTTTGGAGAAATGTCAACAATAATTAATTTTTCTACTAAATTCGGGTAATTCAAGGCAAATTGCATCACTACTTTTCCTCCCATAGAGTGCCCTAATAATGTAACCTTTTCAAAACTTCGGGTTTGAATAAATTCTAATAAATCCGATACCATCAGGGCAATAGAATGGGATTCGGTATGCGGCGATTTTCCATGGTTACGCTGGTCGATAGAAAATACATGGTGCGATTCCCCGAACTGACTTGCCAGCGTATGCCAATTGTCCAAAGATCCCATAAATCCATGTAAGATAAGAAGGGGTTTTCCGGAACCTTTTTCTTTAAAATTGAGTTGCATATTTATGAATACATTCCACCGCAAATTAAGTTTTTTATAAATGATTTTCAGCGCCAATTTCCCCTTAATTACTCCTATCTCTTCTTCCAATTATTTACTTAACAATGCAGCATGTGCGTATTAAAAGTTATTTTCTCATCGTAATATTAAATAATAATTATAAATTGCATTAGTAAATAATTTAATTAATGCTATGAAAAACAAATACATATTATTCGTTGGTGTTTTGATCTCTTTGCTTTTTAGCTTCAAAACAAATGCTCAGGTTTTTAACTATTATACGGTACCTGCTGTTTTTAATGGTACTTCAGGTTCAGGCAGGGGGCCCGTTACCTCATTTGCTGCTCATCGCAGTTGCGCCATTTATCCTACAGGTGATTTTACGGGTTTAATAAATAATGGCGATACAATTAAAAGTCTTGGATTCATTATTAATACAAATGCTTTGGGTACTGCATTAAATGGGAATATTAAAATTTACATGGTAAATACCACCGATGCTACTTATTTAAAAAGTACTACCTGGTCAACCATTTTAACTTCTGGTGGAGCCATGGATACTGTTTACAATGGATCCATGACGATTCCTGCTGCAACCGGACCTTATACAGTTACATTAACTAAACCTTTCAAGTACACAGGTGGTGGCGTTTACGTGGCTTATGAGTGGACCGTTTCAACTCCGGCAGTAGGTATTTCAATTTATAGTTGCAATGCCTCACTGGCGGCAAGTCAAAGAAATAATCAGGGAGCCAGTTTAGCTGCAATTACAACCTTAACAAGTTCCAGTGCATTCAGAGCACAATTATATTTAGGAGTTGAATCTCCAACCAATGATGCAGCTATTGTTGAAGTTTATAGTTTGGGTAAGTTGCCCATTCCTTTTGGTTTACCGCATACGGTTAAGGCCAGAGTTAAAAATAACGGTGCAGATACTTTAACTAACAAGGCATTTTATTTATCCGTGGGCAGTACAAATATTTTCAACGATTCCGTAATTGTTGATTCCTTGTATCCGGGTCAGGAAAGAAATATTGCATTTGCAAGTTACAGTTCTTCCTACACCGGCTATGATACCGTAAGGGTTTTTTGCAGCCCGGATAATGGAAATGGAAATAATATGAAAAGCTATGTTCAAATTGTAAATTTAAACACTTACAATTATGCTGATCCGGGTAAACCTACATCGGGAGGTGTTGGTTTTACAGGTGGTACAGGAGATTTTGTTGCTAAGTTCCCATATACAGGTTCAAACAGTATTAACCAGGTAGGAGTTAACTTTAGCGCAGGTGGTAACACGTTAAAAGTTGGTATATGGGACACCTCTTCTACTGGAACTCCCGGAACCTTATTATGGCAATCTGCACCATTTATAACTGCTGTCGGATTAAACACCATACCTGTAAATCCTCCTATTCCAATTACAGGAACTTTTTTTGTTGGAGTCATTCAAACCGGAACCACCAATGCCTCTTTTTCTTATCAAAGCGAGACGCCCATCAGGGGACAGACTTTTTATTATACCGCACCTACAGGAGGTACAACCTGGACTGATTTTTCAAGCACCTCCTCTAACTTTAGGTTTATGATTGAACCTCGTTTACAGCTGGCAAATGATTTGGGTGCCACGGGTATTTCATCTCCGCCGGATGTCATTGTTTTGGGTCAACCCGGTGTCGTTCCAAGTGCAACCTTTTATAACTATGGATCCAATACACAATTTGGAGTGAAACTGAGAGCCAGAATTTTCAATAATACGGGAACAATCGTATATAATGACAGTTCCAACATCGCATTTATTTTAAGCAATAACAGTCAAAGTGTGACTTTTACAAATTCGTTTGTGCCAGCCACCGGGGGCAACTATACCTTTAAATGCTGGTCGGAGTTATCGGGAGATGGTGACCGGAATAATGATACTGCAGTAAAAACATTTTCGGCTCAGGATATGAATACCGGACTTTCATCGGGAACGCGTTTAAATTTTGATGGAATAGATAATTATGTTTCTACCCCTCATAATCCAATATTAAATCCCACTTCAAATTTTACAATTGAAGCCTGGTATCGGCCTGTCAATTTAATTTCGGTTGGTACTTTGTATTCAAAAGATTCTACTTTAACGGATACCTCCTTAACCATTAATATGGTAGGATCAACGCCTCAGGTAATCATGAGAACAACTACCGGAACTTATTCCTTTATGGGAAGTTCAGGTGGTACATTATTTTCTTGGACGCATTATGCAGTTACCTACGATGGAAGCTATTTACGTCTTTATGTAAATGGTGATACTGCCGGCGTTTTTCCTGTTACCGGAACAGTTACCTGCTTAAACGGTCCTACCTGTTTGGGCAGAAGAGCTGCGTTGACGGGTTCATTAAATGGTGGTTTGGAAAACTATTTATTCTGGAATGTTGCCCGAACCCAAAGTCAGATTCGTTTAGGATTACATTATAAAATTCCTGCGTTAAACAATCCGAATATCAAACAATATTTACGGTTTGATGAAAGTGCCGGTATTTCTGTATTAGCAGATGCCTCAGGAAATAACAACGTGGCATATATGACTAATTTCGACCTGGGGGCCGATTGGTTTCTCAGTTCCTTGCCATTGGATTCAACTTTAGGAACTTCTGTAACCTTTACAAATTCCTCACTTCAAACATTTGCCGGAAAGAATTTAGCATTACAATTTCAAAACTTTTCGGGATCTGCAGAAATTGTTGCACATTATATCCGTTTTATACCTATTGGTTTCTTGCCGGATACTATCATTGCAAGCACCCCTAAAGTAAGCCATAACAGACATTGGGTTATCTATAAATATGGAAATGCAACTTACGATAGTTGCCGCGCTACCTTTACGGTTCCTGCTGGAAATATTGGAATAAGTGCCCTAAACAATCAGCTTTATCTCACGAACAGAGATAATGGAGCATCCGGTTTATGGACGCTTGCCCGTAACCCTGCCGATACGCTGAACAAAGTAGCTCAAACCCTTAGATTCTGGCTTCCAACGACCGGAACATTTAATAAACAATATGGCCTTGCCAGTTCTAATCCGACTACGGCTCCTTTGCCCATTAAAATCGTATCATTTAACGGTTTTAAATTTCAGGAGGGCGTAAAATTAATATGGTCAACTGCTAATGAGACCAATAACTCCCATTTTATATTGGAGCGAAGTTTTGATGGAAATTCTTTCTTATCTTTTGTAAAAGTAAAAGGAGCAGGAAATAGTCAGCGCCAATTGGATTATTCTTATTTTGATATGGATGCTGTTAATATTGCACATCATGCCGGTTCAACAAAAATTTATTACCGTTTGAACCAATTTGATTTTGACGGTAAAAATAGTTATTCGGATATGATCGCAATTGATTTAACCAAAGAGGATGATGTGGAAATAAAAGCAGTACAACCCAATCCGTTCAACAACCAATTATCATTGGTGTTTAGCAGTTCCAAAGATATTCATATGGTGATTGATATAATGAATATGAATGGTCAAATCCTAATTTCAAAAATAGTAAACAAGGAAGCCGGAGCTCAAAAAATAGATTTTGATGAGGCTGGAAATTTGCCGCTTGGTATCTACTTTATGCGATTAAATTATGATGGGAAATCGCAGGTTCAAAAGTTAATTAAGTTAAACAATTAGCTTATTTTTAAACGATAAATGATAAAAAAGAGGCTATGGCCTCTTTTTTATTTTAAGACAATGTAAAAAAATCGTTCTTTTTATTTAGATTAATTACAAATAATTATAATAATGTCATATTTTTGCATAGTGAAAAAGAACATATTTTATGTCTGAACCTAGTGTAGATATTATAGATCAGGTAGTTAGCCAGGAATACAAGTATGGTTTCTCTACCGATATAGAAATGGACACCGCCCCAAAAGGACTGAGTGAAGCGATCGTTCGGTTTATCTCAGCAAAGAAAAAGGAACCGGAATGGATGTTGAATTGGCGTTTAAAAGCTTATAAACATTGGTTAACACTGGAAGAGCCTGACTGGCAAAATTTTAAATATCCAAAAGTAAATTACGACGAGGTTATATTTTATGCTGCTCCGAAAGAGAAAATAAAGCTGGATAGTTTAGACCAGGTAGATCCTGAATTATTGAAAACATTTGAAAAATTAGGAATCAGTCTGCTTGAGCAAAAACGTTTAACCGGTGTTGCAGTGGATGCAGTTTTCGATTCTGTTTCCATAGCCACTACCTTTAAAGATCAACTGAAAGAAAAGGGCGTAATATTTTGTTCCATCAGTGAGGCCCTTCAGGAACATCCCGATCTGGTGAAAAAATATATGGGTTCAGTGGTACCTCAAACAGATAATTATTATGCAGCATTGAATTCTGCTGTTTTCAGTGATGGTTCATTTGTTTATATCCCAAAAGGAGTTCGTTGTCCGATGGAACTTTCAACTTATTTCAGGATTAATGCCGAAAATACCGGTCAGTTTGAGCGAACATTAATAATTGCCGATGAAGGGAGTTATGTAAGTTACCTCGAAGGTTGCACCGCCCCGATGCGTGATGTAAATCAATTGCATGCAGCAGTGGTTGAATTGATCGCAATGGAAAAAGCGGAAATTAAATATTCAACGGTTCAAAACTGGTATCCCGGTGATAAGGAAGGAAAGGGAGGTATTTACAATTTTGTAACCAAGCGCGGGAGTTGCGAAGGAGCCTATTCAAAAATCAGCTGGACTCAGGTTGAAACGGGTTCAGCCATCACCTGGAAATATCCAAGTTGTATTTTGAAAGGAGATTTTTCAGTGGGTGAGTTTTTCTCTGTTGCCGTTACCAATAACCACCAGTTGGCGGATACCGGTTCAAAAATGATCCATATTGGTAAAAATTCGAGAAGCCGGATTGTTTCAAAAGGAATTTCTGCCGGCAAATCACATAATACATACAGAGGCCTGATAAGGGTTAATAAAAATGCTGAAAATGTAAGAAATCATACCCAGTGTGATAGCATGTTAATTGGTGATAAGAGTGGAGCTCATACTTTTCCTTATATTGAAGTAAACAACAAATCAGCTGTGGTGGAACACGAAGCCAGTACATCGAAAATTGGTGAGGACCAGATATTTTATTGCAATCAGCGCGGAATTGGAACAGAGGAAGCCATTGGATTAATTGTTAACGGTTTTTGCAGGGAAGTGTTGAACCAATTACCAATGGAGTTTGCCGTGGAGGCTCAAAAGTTACTGGCGGTGTCATTGGAAGGAAGTGTTGGATAGACAGAATTGTTGACGTTTATTCATTTAAAAGAATTTTAAAATTTATACCTGAGGCCATTAGCCAACGGTCAAACGCAAAAGAGAATGTTAAGTATAAAAGATTTAGTTGCAGGTCTTCCTTCAGATAAAGAAGGGTTGGAAGGTAAAAGGATTTTGAACGGATTGAGTTTAGAAGTGAAGGTTGGCGAGGTTCATGCAATTATGGGACCAAATGGTGCCGGCAAAAGCACTTTGTCATCCGTTTTAGCAGGACGCTCTGATTATGAAGTTACAGGTGGCTCAGCAACTTATTTCGGAAAAAATCTATTGGAAATGTCGCCCGAAGACCGTGCCCGTGAAGGATTGTTTTTAGCCTTTCAGTATCCGGTTGAAATTCCGGGTGTGAGTACCACTAACTTTCTTAAAACTGCCGTGAATGAAAAGCGCAAGTACCTCGGTCTGGCGCCAATGGAAGCAACCGATTTCTTGAAATTTATGCGTGAAAGAATGGAAATGATGGAGATGGATAAATCACTTACGTCCCGCTCCCTGAATGAAGGTTTCAGCGGTGGCGAAAAAAAGCGCAATGAGGTTTTTCAAATGGCCATGCTTGAACCTAAATTATGTATTATGGATGAAACCGATTCAGGATTAGATATAGATGCCCTTCGATTGGTTTCAAATGGCGTAAATAAATTGAGAAATGAAGAAAGATCATTTTTGGTAATCACCCATTACCAGAGATTATTGGATTATATCGTGCCTGACCATGTTCATGTTTTGTATAAAGGCAGAATTGTAAAAAGCGGCGATGCGTCTCTTGCAAAAGAACTCGAAGCCAAAGGATATGATTGGATTAAAACCGAAGTGGAATCAAAGGAGTAAGTAAATAGTAAATAGTACATCGTAAATCGTACATCGTAAATCGTACATCGTACATCGTAAATCGTACATCGTAAATCGTACATCGTACATCGTAATTAGACTTTTGAATTATTAGAACAGACAATAAATTATTGAAATGATATTACAGGAAAAAGTAAAAGCGGATTATGATTTATTTGTAGAGAAGGCTGAACATGACGCCTTTTATGACAAAAGGAAGAAAGCTTTTGCTGAATTTGAGCGCCTGGGTTTTCCGACAACTAAAAATGAAGAATGGAAATACACCAGTTTAAAGGATCTTACCAAATGTGTTTTTGAGAATAAAAGTATAGAATCAATCCGTCTCAAGGAATTATTGAGCCTACATGTTTTTAAGGATATTGCCTCCAGCCAATTGGTATTTGTGAATGGATATTATCGTTCCGAATTATCGGTGATATTAGAGAAGGATCCTGCTATTATAATAACAAATCTGACTCATGCCGCAAAACAACACAAAACCATATTTGACAAACATTTTGGGAAATATGCAAACATAGACGGTCAGGCAATGAATGCACTCAATACCGCTTTACTGAATGATGGGGCTTTCATTTATATAGAACCGGGTAAAAAATTGGAGCATCCTTTATTGATCCTGAATCTGGTTGATTCAAATGAATTCAATGTTTTGGTTCAGCCTAGAAATTTAATAATCATTGACAAAAACGCATCTGCAACAATTGTTGAATCCTATTTTTCAACCGGAACGCTTTCTTCATTTACCAATGCGGTTTCCGAAATTTATGTTGCCGAAAATGCGCAGTTGGAACATTATAAGGTTCAGCGCCAGTCCGGAGAAAGCTATCACAATAACTATACACAGATCTTTCAGGAAGCAAATACCCGTATCAACCAGGTAACATTAACGCTGGATGGGAAATTAGTTCGTAATAATCTCCATTTCTTTATGAATGGCGAAAATGGGAACAGTCTTTTATACGGTTTATACATTACCGAAAAGGAAAACCTGGTCGACAATCATACCCGCGTGGATCATGCCAAACCAAATTGCTTTAGCGATGAGAAATACAAAGGCATATTAAAAGATAAATCCACTGCCGTTTTCAATGGAAAGATAATGGTTCACCGGGATGCACAAAAAACAAATGCCTACCAGCGCAATCAGAATATTTTATTAAGTAATGAGGCAAGTGTAAATACCAAACCTCAACTGGAAATTTTTGCTGATGATGTAAAGTGTACACATGGCGCAACCATTGGTCAGCTTGATGAAGAACCTATGTTTTACCTGCGAAGCCGCGGTATTCCTGAAAATGAAGCACGCAGGTTATTGTTAAATGCTTTTGCGGATGATATTGCAGAGAAAATAAAAATTCCTGAGCTGGTTGAATTACTTGAACGTGAAATTGAACAAAAACTATAAATTTAATTATTAAACAAATTAGGCCATTAAAGTGAATCATTCATTGCCAGATATTCCATCCATCAGAGCACAATTTCCGGTGTTGAACCAAGAGGTAAATGGAAAGCCTTTGATATACCTGGATAATGCTGCAACAACGCAAAAACCCTTAGTGGTTATCGATGCGCTCAGGCATTTTTATGAACACGATAATGCCAATATTCACAGAGGCATTCATACCTTGGCCGAACGTGCCACCGAATGGTATGAAGCATCGCGCACCTCCGTTCAGAAATTTATAAATAGCAGAAAAGCGGAAGAAATTATTTTTACCAAAGGCACCACGGATGGAATTAACCTGGTGGCAAATTGTTTTGGAAGAGAATTTATCCAAGCCGGTGACGAAATAATTATCAGTGGAATGGAGCACCATAGCAATATTGTTCCCTGGCAAATAGTTTGTGAAGAGCGCGGAGCCATATTAAAAATAATTCCGGTAACTGAATCCGGGGAGCTGGATATGGAAGCCTATACCGCATTACTTTCTGAAAACACAAAAATGGTTGCCTGTGTCTATGTATCCAATGCATTGGGAACGATCAATCCGATACAGCAGATTATTTCATTGGCACATCAGGTTGGAGCCAAAGTATTGGTGGATGCTGCGCAGGCTGTTTCTCACCTGGATATCGATGTGCAGGATTTGGATTGTGATTTTCTGGTATTTAGTTCTCATAAATTATACGGACCAACCGGAGTTGGCGTACTTTACGGTAAAAGCGAATTACTTGAGGCTATGCCCCCTTATCAGAGCGGAGGGGAAATGATTAAGGAGGTTACTTTTGAGCGAACTACTTATAATGAGATACCTTATAAGTTTGAAGCGGGTACGCCCAATATTGCTGATGTTATTGCATTTAAAGCTGCTTTAGATTTTGTTTCAAATATTGGGAAGTCAAAAATTCGTGAATACGAGAATTTCTTATTGAAGTATTTTGTTGAGGGTTTAACTTACATCAACACAGAAGAAACAGTCAATGAGAAAATCAAATTTATCGGAACAGCCTCTCAAAAAATTTCAGTTTGTAGCTTTATTATTGAGGGTCTGCACCATTTCGATGCAGGTATGCTATTGGATGCAAAGGGAATAGCCGTTAGAACCGGACACCATTGCACGCAACCGCTCATGAAACGATTCGGTATAGAAGGAACCATCAGAGCATCCTTTGCCATTTACAATACGAAGGAAGAAGTTGATGTAGTATTAGAGGCGATCAGGAGTTTGGTGAAAAAGAGATGAGAGAGGTGAGAATGGAAAAGGAAATGGAATTGAGTGATGGATTTGGGATGAAATTTTGTTTCTTAGTTTCTTAGTAGCAAAAAAGTGGAGGCTACAAAGGAACAAAGAAACAAATGGAAATAATTTTTGCACTTAGTGGCAATAAAAAATGGAATGAAAACAACAACAGCGATACAAAATGAGATTATAGAAAATTTTGAGCTATTTGATGGCGATATGGAGAGCACTATTTTTTACCTGATGGATTTAGGAAAAAAGTTACCACCCATGGATGAATCGTTGAAAACAGAAAATAATATTGTTAAAGGTTGTCAAAGCAAGGTTTGGTTAGATGCAAAATTCGAAAATGACGCAGTAATTTTTAATGCCGACAGCAATACCGAAATAACCAAAGGTTTGATCAGCTTATTGATTCAGGTATGGAATAAACAAACGCCAGAGGATATATTGAATACGGAATTATTTTTTATTGATAAAATTGGAATGAGCAGGATGATCGGGAGTCAGCGGAGTAATGGTTTTGCAAGCATGATTAAACAAATGAAAATGTATGCGTTGGTTTTTAAGGGGAAAGGGAATGGGTAATTAGTAATTAGTAATTAGTAATCAGTAATTAGTAATCGGTGATTTGTAAAGGTTGGTTAATGAGATTAATATATAAATTTAATGCAGAATAAATAGGGGAATGATGGAAGCAAATGACAGCAATGAAACAATGAATGAGGTTTCACCAGATAGTAGTCCGATACGCAATTTTGTAGATGTGCAAATCGAGGCGGTTCAGGTTATACAATCTGTGTATGACCCTGAAATACCTGTTAATATATATGAACTGGGATTAATCTATGAAGTAAATGTATCCCACGATTTGAATATTGAAATTGTGATGTCACTCACTTCTCCATTTTGTCCTGCGGCTCAAAGTATGCCTGCGGAGATAAAAGAGAAATTAGGGGCAATAGAAGGTGTTAAAGAAGTTGAAGTTAAAGTTACCTTTGATCCACCCTGGACACAGGATCTGATGAGTGAAGCAGCAAAATTGCAATTAGGATTTTTGTAAATATTTTTTGGCTACGAAGAAACTAAGAAACAAATTTTGCCACTAAGACGCCAAGGCACCAAGTGTATAGGTGCATGGAACATTTAATCTTTTTGCATTTCACATCTCTCTTGTCATCCTGAGCTTGTCGAAGGGTCCCATTTCTAGCTCCTGCTTCCCATCTCTAGCTTTTGCTTTCCCAGACTTTTAGCAGGTTCACGCACACTTCAACAGATTTTTGCATGTCCTGAACACTTACATATTCCACTTTGCTGTGAATGCCCATTTCGCCTGTAAACAAATTCGGACAGGGTAAGCCCATAAAGGATAATCTTGAGCCATCCGTTCCTCCTCGAATGTTCTGTATATTCGGGTTCAGTCCGGCCATCTGATAAGCTTCGGCAGCATTTCCCATAACAAGGGGGTTTTGGTCGAGTATTTCACGCATATTCCGGTATTGTTCCTGAACAGAAATAGAATAAGTTGCACCCGGAAATTTAGCTACCGTTTGTTTGGCAAGTTTCTCCAGATGGGTTTCGTATTCGGCCAGTTTTGAGGTGACAAAATCACGGACAATAAATTGAACTTTAGCCTGCTCAACTCCTCCTTCAATCTGAACCGGATGAACAAAACCCTGATAACCATCGGTAACTTCCGGACACCAGGAATCGGTTGGTAAAGAAGCGATAAAATGACTTAAAACTTTTTGAGCATTCACCATTTTATTTTTAGCATATCCGGGATGTGCGCTGATTCCAAAAAACCGGATTGTACAACCATCTGCAGAAAATGATTCCCCTTCTAAATGCCCGCGTTCTCCACCATCTAAAGTATATCCAACATCAGCACCCAATTTTTTCATGTCAATAGCATTCACGCCTCTACCTACTTCTTCGTCGGGTGTAAATAAAATTCGAATTTTTCCATGAGGAACCTCAGGATGTGTGGTAAGGTATTCAGTAAGATCCATAATGATAGCAATACCGGCTTTATCATCGGCACCTAATAATGTTTTTCCGGAAGCGGTTATGATATCATCTCCCTTTCGTTCTAACAGATAAGGATGATTTTTACCTGATAAAATTACGGTAGGGTCGTCGGGAAAAATGATATCTGACCCATTCCACTTTTCATGTAAAATGGGTTTAACATCGGTACCACTGCAATCAGGGGCAGTATCCACATGTGCGCATAAACATATTACAGGCACCTTTTTCTTTGAATTGGAAGGTATGGTTGCGTAAACATATCCATCCTTATCTAATTCGGCATCTTCAATGTCCAAAGCCAATAATTCCTGAACCAACAAGCTGCTCAGGTCTTTTTGTTTCATTGAACTGGGTTGCGTATCCGAATTGGGGTCGGCGGTGGTATCAATTTGCACATAGCGCATCAATCGCGCAGCAACGCCGTGTTTGTAGTCAGTAATCATCGATAATAAATTTTGTTAAAATTGAACAATCGCAGGCAGTTTTCAAAACAATATTTATGAAACCTTAAAAAATGTTCAGGAAACTGGTAAATAAACAAAAAGTTAATATTTTCTAACCATATGGTACAATTATGGTAATTAGCTACATCATTTGTACCCGATTGAAATAAAATCAGCTCAAACTTTCCAGGAAAACCAGTTAAAGGCAATCCATCAATGGAATGGTTTTAGTAGTCTTAGTGGTGGTTTACTCCTTTATGATGGTGAGCAGGAATTTACAACAAAAGATAAAATTAAAGTGCGAAACTGGAGATCAATTGATAAATTAAAACTAAATTATACCGTACTTGGATAGATTTCCGAATCCCGGCAATGGGGTATTTAACATTGCAGTTTCGAATCCTGAAAATAATGAACGTATTGAAATATACAATAACCTTGGCGCTTTAGTTTATAAACAAACAATTATAAACGAATTAAATACAATTGATTTATCGGATCAGGCGAATGGTTTATATTTTGTAAAACTTGTGCGTGACAACCAAATGATTGTTACACAAAAAATTATGAAGCAATAAAGCCGGTCTCGTTTAAATAATACCTCAGACACAAACTGTTTGGCTTCAAAATGACTGAATTTAATGTAATACGAATAACATAATAACTGAATTTAATGTAATTTGGTTATTATGTTAACTGAATTTAATATATTTGCGGCTTAAAGCTTAACTAACATGAAATATATTAAACGGGCAATTTCTGAAAAGTTACTTAAGAGCCTAGTGCCAAATAAGGTGGTTGTATTATTAGGTGCAAGAAGAATAGGTAAAACATCCTTAATTAAATATTTAACACCCATGATTACAGAACCCATTCTTCAACTAAATGGAGAAGATATTGCAACGGCACAGGTATTGAAACAAAGGACTGTAGAAAATTATAAACGATTGCTCAGCAAACATAAAATACTGATTATTGATGAAGCTCAAAAAATACCTGATATTGGTCAAATATTAAAATTGATGGTAGATGAGATAGAAGGTATCAGAATCATTGCTACCGGATCTTCTATGTTTGATTTAAGCAACAAACTGGGGGAACCATTAACGGGGAGAAAAATTACATTTCAAATGTATCCTTTGGCTCAGATGGAATATATGGCCGAAGAAAACCTTGTACAAACAAAAGCCAATCTTGAGGAGCGTTTGATTTATGGAAGTTATCCTGAACTTTTACAAAATAAAAGCAATGAAGAAAAAGCAGCTTATTTGAAGGAACTTGTGAACTCTTATTTATTAAAAGATATCCTTGAACATGACGGTGTGCGTAGTTCAGGTAAGCTGATAGACCTGCTTCGATTGATTGCCTTTCAAATTGGCAAAGAAGTTTCTTTGGATGAATTAGGAAGACAATTGGGGATGAATAAAAATACCGTTGATAAATACCTTGATTTGTTATCCAAAGTATTTGTGATTTATAAAGTACAGGGTTTTAGCCGAAACCTCAGGAAGGAAATTACAAAGAGCAGCAAATGGTATTTTTATGATAATGGTATACGTAATACCTTAATTGCAAATTTCAACCCAATAAATATTCGAAATGATATAGGAGAATTATGGGAAAATTACCTGCTGTCAGAACGAATAAAATATCAGCAATACACAGGAATGATTGTCAATAATTATTTCTGGAGAACTTACCAGCAACAAGAAATTGATTGGGTAGAGGAAAGAGACGGGAAACTTTATGCCTATGAAATGAAATGGAAAGCGGATAAAAAAGTTAAAGTTCCGGGCGCCTGGAAAGCAGGATATCCTGAAAGTAAATTTGAGGTGATCACCTCTGCCAATTATCTTGATTGGATTACATAAAATCTATTATTTTTTAAATGTCTTATCTGTATTTTATTGATACCGGCCTTGCCTGTTCCTTGCTTGGAATCCGACTTGAAAATGAATTGCAACATTCTCATTTCAGAGGGGCCTTGTTTGAAAATTATGTGGTAACTGAACTTTATAAAATAAAATTCAATACAGGCTCTGCTACCCATATTTTTTACTGGCGCGATCATAAAGGCATCGAGATAGATATATTGCTGGATTCCGGCAACGCATTGTACCCGATTGAAATAAAATCAGCTCAAACTTTCCAGGAAAACCAATTAAAGGCAATCCATCAATGGAATGGTTTTAGTGATATCAGTGGTGGTTTACTCCTTTATGATGGTGAGCAGGAATTTGTAACAAAAGATAAAATTATAGTGCAAAACTGGAGATCAATCGATAAATTGAAAATACATTAAGAATTAACTTGTGAAATCTACGGAATAAATATCCTGTGGACGATTTTTAAGTATTGAATTTTGCGGATGGTATCATTCTGAATGTCGGCTAATCAAAGCACCTTGTTTGATCTCAAATACCCTTTTTAAACAGCCAAATTATCATTTAACCGTCAAAATACGCAAATGGAGGGTGATTTTAATCAATATTCGGGTTTATCGTTTCAATATTCAAAAAGTTGGACTAATATTGAATATTATTTAATTCTTACAATTATGTTTGCAGTAAAATCAATCCTACAGAAAAAAGGTGGCGAGGTTTATTCAGTAAAACCAGACCAAACAGTTTTTGAAGCTTTAAAATTGTTTTCCGATAAACAGATAGGGGCTGTTATGGTTATGGACGGTGATACGCTTTGCGGGATTTTTTCAGAAAGAGATTATGCCCGAAAAGTAGTTCTCAAAGGAGTGTTTTCAAAGGATACTTTAGTGAAAGAAGTGATGACCGCTGATGTGATCTCGGTAACTCCAATGGTAAATGTACTTGAATGCCTGTCGCTAATGACCGAAAAGCACATTCGACACTTGCCAGTAATTGAAGATAATAAGATTCTGGGAATGATCAGCATAGGTGATGCAGTTAATATGGTTATTCACTCTCAAAAAGAAACCATCGAAAGTCTTGAGAATTACATCAAAGGCGGATTCTATTCCTAAAATACAGGCACTTGTGCTCCTTTACTTTCCCTTTTGAACTTTGTGTTTAAATGAAATTTCTATTTAAACACAAAGCTCACAAAGAGTTCACCAGGCTTACTAAGCTCAGCATTTAGATATTCGAATAATATTCCGGTATTATTTATCGGAAATGTATTTAAATTTTCCGAGATCATTCAAATTGGAATGACCGATGAAAGTTGCATTCTGCATATTTTTTGAACGTGCATATTTCAAAAACACTTCCAAAGTTTTCCAGTATTCGTGGTTGCGTTGCACATCCATCAATAGCAAATAGCCCATGATAATATTTCCTACCATTTCAACTAAACGGCGCGCATGAAAATCGATGAATTCGGCATTCTGAACAACCACCCTGGCTTCAGCCTCTTCATACTGTTCGGTGAGGTGAACCAAAATACTGCGGTAGGATTCGGTTTCCGGTTTGATGGTTTCATTTTCAAAGTCTTTCATCAGCGCAAGATAAGCACCGGTGGTTACCCCACGAATGGCTGCTACCACCTGTAATTGAGTGGTTCCTTCGTAAATAGAAGTGATTCGCGCATCCCGGTAAATACGTTCAATCGGATAATCTTTCATAAATCCGGATCCACCATGAATCTGCATAGAATCATAGGCAATCTCATTACAAAATTCGGAAGCAAGTGCTTTTCCAAGCGGCGTAAACATATCAGCTAATTTCTGATACTTTTTCATCTCTTCTTTTTCGTCTTTTGTAAGCGCTCTCTCGGTTGAAATATGTGATAAAGCTTTGTAAAGATCCACGTATCTGGCGGTTTCATATAATAAGGAACGCGAGGCGGTTAGCTTGGCTTTCATCATGGAAAGCATTTCATAAACAGCAGGAAATTCTATGATTGGTTTACCAAACTGAATTCGTTTTTGAGAATAGGATAAAGCCTCCCGGTATGCAGCTTCGCTTAACCCAACGGATTGAGCAATAATTCCCATTCTTGCACTGTTCATGAGCGACATTACATATTTGATCAACCCAAATTTACGCTGTCCGCATAATTCTGCAGGGGCATCTTTAAAAACAAGTTCGCAGGTTGGAGATCCTTTTATCCCCAGTTTGTTTTCGAGCCTGCGTACTGTAATTCCACCATCAGCCCGGTCGAAAATAAACATGGAAAGTCCACGGCCATCCAATGTTCTTTCTTCTGAGCGAGCCAGCACCAATGAAATCTCTCCGCCACCATTGGTTATAAATCTTTTTACGCCATTCAGAAACCACGTTTTCTTCTCTTCATCATAACGTGCTTTCAGCATTACGGCCTGCAAATCAGATCCGGCATCGGGTTCGGTAAGGGTCATGGCCATTGTATCGCCTGTACAAACGCGTTTCAGGTATTTATCTTTCTGACTTTCATCTGCATAATCGTTTATGGTTTCAGCACAATCCTGCAATCCCCAGATATTGGCAAATCCTGCATCGGCACGAGAAACAATATCCGCCGCCATCACATAAGGAACCATCGCAAAATTGAGTCCGCCGAATTTTCTTGGCAACGAAATTCCCATCAAACCGGCTTTTACAATGGCATCAATATTTTCCTGAGTTCCTTTGGCATATATAACTCTTCCATCCTTCAGAGTTGGTCCGTCATGATCTACAGACTCTGCATTAGGGCCAATAATATCCCCGCATATTTCACCTGCAATTTCAAGCACCTGAGTATAGCTGTCCATCGCATCTTCAAAATCTTGCGGTGCATAATCAAATTCGTCTTTATCTTTATAAAAATCTTCCTTCAACTCAACTATCCTTTTCATCAAAGGATGATTGAGGTGAAATTTCAGATCGGGATTATCAGTAAAGAAATTTGCCATAATTTTTTTCGATTGTTTTTTTATTTAGAGTTCTCCTTAAAATAGCGGATCATTTTTGGAATGATGGTTTCAACTTTTCCCTTGATCACATAATTTGCAATCTTGTTAATCGGTGCGTTGATATCGTTGTTGATTGAAATGATAATACTCGATTCCTGCATACCTGCAAGATGCTGAATCTGTCCCGATATGCCACAGGCAATATATACTTTTGGACGAACCGTAACTCCTGTTTGCCCTACCTGGCGCTCATGCTCAACAAAACCTGCATCAACGGCTGCACGTGTTGCACCCACTTCTCCGCCAAGCAAATTTGCAAGCCTGTGTAATAACTTGAAATTTTCGGCTGAACCCACACCAAATCCTCCTGAAACAATGATTGGAGAACCTTTAATATTTATTTTTGATTTTTCGATATGCCTTTCAATAATTCTAATAGCGAAATCAGTGTCGTTAAAATAGTTATTGACATCCAGGTTTACTACTTCGCAGGTATGTTTTGGGTTCGCAATTACTTTCCGCATAACCCCTTCACGTACCGTTGCCATTTGCGGGCGGCAATCGGGGTTGATAATGGTTGCGATGATATTACCACCAAAGGCAGGACGGATCTGATAAAGTAAATTAGCATAAATTTTCTTTTCTTTTTTGTCTTCATGATCCCCAATTTCCAACTCGGTACAATCCGCAGTTAAGCCGCTTCCTAATGCCGAGGATACACGCGGACCCAAATCCCGCCCGATTGTAGTAGCACCCATGAGGGCAATTTGGGGTTGATGTTCTTTAAACAGCTTTACCATCACCGATGTATGCGGCAGGGTAGTATAAGGCGACAGACGTGGATCTTCGGCTTTAAACAGAATGTCTACTCCATAGGGAGCAATTTCGTTTTCATAGCCGGATAGATTATCTCCAAACAAAAGCGCTTCGAGTTTACAATTCAATTGATTTGCCAGGTTGCGACCTTTACTTAGCAATTCAAAACTAACATCAGCAATTTTTCCTTCTTCAAGCTCGCAATATACAGCAACATTATTCATAAGATATATTTAGAGGTTTAACCAATAATATGAGAATCAATAAGCTCTTTCATCAATAAATTAATGTCCTCATCGAGGTCTTCAATTCGTTTTGATTCTTTTGACTGAAAAACAATATTATCCACTTTTTTTACTTTTGTTGGTGATCCTGCAATTCCAAGTTGGGCCGGGTCACATTTAATATTTGTTGCACCCCATTCTTTTATGGATAAATGCGTATTCGCAATGGAGGAGGCTAAGTAATCTCCACCAGTTTCCTGATGTTTGCTCATCGTTGTGGCATGTTTATATTTCATCAGGCGTTTTGCATTTCTCGGGCGACAATGTGGGGCTGAATTATTTACGGTAATCAATACCGGTAGGTTACATTCAACTATTTCAATTCCCCGTTCGAGTCTTCTTTTAACCGAAACGGTTTTTTCATTTAAGGAAAGAATCTCTTCACAATATGTAATTTGAGGTATTCCTAATTTTTCGGCAACCTGCGGACCTACCTGAGCCGTGTCTCCGTCAATAGCCTGCCGTCCGCAGATGATGATGTCAAAATCTTTCATTTCTCTGATGGCACAGGATAAAGCATAGGAGGTTGCCAGGGTATCGGAGCCCGCAAATGCCCGGTCGGTCAATAAAATACCGTCATCGGCACCGCGGTAAAATCCTTCCTTTAATATTTCAACCGCACGAACCGGACCCATGGTAAGTAAAGTAATGGTAGAATCTTCAAATTTATCTTTAATGCGTAGTGCTTGTTCGAGGGCATGCAAATCTTCCGGGTTGAAAATAGCCGGCAGAATGGCACGATTAACGGTTCCATCGGCTTTCATGGCATCTTTGCCTACATTGCGCGTATCGGGAACCTGTTTGGCAAGAACAATTATTTTGAATGCACTCATAGTTTCAGTTTTATTGAATGTACAACCTTAGCTTTTGTTTTCTTTTTCAAATATGATGGCAATCATATAAATACCTTAAAAAAATCATTAAATATTGGTTATTTTTTATTCAGCTTTTTTCAATTTCTGGTGCAGCAATTATAGGTTATTTTTCATTTATTTCACTTTTGAGAAAAAAGCCGGTCAAAAGCACTAAGAAAAAATGATATTTGATTTTCGAAAATTAGACCAAGTGTATCTTGAAAAATATAAGCCGTAGCGTCTGGATTTTATCCTGGGTGAGTCTGTTTACCGATATGGCCAGCGAAATGCTGTATCCTGTGATGCCTGTCTATCTGAAAAGCATTGGGTTTTCGATCGTTTTAATAGGCGTATTGGAAGGGTTTGCCGAAGCCGCAGCGGGTTTAAGCAAAGGTTATTTCGGAAAACTTTCGGATCATTCGGGCAAGCGCATTCCTTTTGTGCAGATTGGTTATGGCTTGAGCGCGGTTTCAAAACCCTTGATGGCTATTTTGGTTCAACCCGTATGGATATTTTTTGCCCGCACGCTCGACAGATTTGGAAAAGGAATCAGAACAGGGGCGAGGGACGCCCTTTTATCGGCTGAAGCCACACCCGAAACCAAAGGAAAAGTGTTTGGCTTTCACCGTTCAATGGATACTTTTGGTGCAGTTTTGGGTCCGGCTTTTGCCTTGCTCTATTTATATTTTTATCCCGCAGACTATCAAACCTTGTTTTTGATTGCTTTTGTACCCGGTTTGATCGCCACGCTGTCAACCTTTTTATTGAAAGAGAAGGCAGTAAATAATATTATTACCAAAGAAAAACCCTCATTTTTCTCTTTCCTGTTTTATTGGAAAAGCAGTTCTGAATCTTACCGAAAATTGGTTATCGGTTTATTGGTATTTGCCTTATTCAACAGCTCTGATGTTTTTTTGCTGCTGCGAGCCAAACAAGCAGGATTAGCAGATATTGCCATTATTGGAATTTATATTTTCTACAATTTGATTTATTCAATATTCGCTTTCCCAATAGGTAAATTGGGCGATCAATTAGGCATGAAAAAAATATTTATGATTGGTTTAGCACTATTTGCCATGGTTTATTTTGGGATGGCTTTTGCACATACAAATTTTGCGTTTTTAATCTTGTTTTTTCTGTATGGGATTTATGCAGCCGCAACCGAAGGAATATCAAAGGCATGGATCAGCAATATTTCCGATAAAAAAGATACCGCTACGGCCATTGGTTTTTATACCGGGTTTCAGAGTATCTGCGCCTTATTGGCAAGTTCCATAGCCGGATTAATCTGGTTTTATTTTGGCGCGGAAGCAACTTTTTTATTGACGGGTTTGGTTACAGTTTTAGTGCTGGTTTATTTTTTGAAAGAAGTGAAAAATTGAGATTTTATGTGATTTGCAATGTTTGGATGAATTGCATTTAGCCATTATGTACCTATAACCCGGCTTAATTTCACCCATTTTCGCAGAGTCAAAATGAGTAAACAAAGAGTCACGCGGAGTTATAATCTCCAATACTCTGTACATCCTCAGGTACTCTGCATAATCGGATATTTTCTGGATAATACGATTTAAATAATCTGACCATTAACTCAAGTTTTAGTTTACCCATTACGAATTTACATAGAGACTTTTTTTATTGATAGCAACCGGACTATGTTTTCTGTTTTTTCTTTTGTGCTGAGGGGAAAAGTACATTATTTAAAATCAATCGGTAACCCGGGGAGTTAGGATAAAGTGAAAGATCGGTGGGCGGCTCTCCAACCTGGTGCTGGTAGTCTTCGGGGTCATGGCCACCGTAAAAAGTCCAGGTGCCTTTGCCTGCAGTTCCATGTATATACCGCGCCTCATTCAATGATTTGTTATCACCCAATATAAGGACATCACTTTTAATAAATGGTTTTCTGAAAGCAGTAGTCTGACCCCAGAATCCTTTTACGGTAGAGGTATGATTTTGATTGAGCATGCTTGGAACCATATCCCATTTGGCACTGAATTCAAATAAACTGAAAACATCATTGTCTTCGGTTACCGCCCGTGTTCCCTGCATGGCATCAATATAACTGTGCTCATAAATCATCGGATCATAATAAAGTTTATAATCTTTAAAAGCAAATCCTTTGCTGAAGTCTAATTTTTTATCGGCATCACGATCGGCAGGATCGCCATCAAAAGGAGATTCGCAAATATCAGTACCATCGGCTGCAAGCGCAATATCATAGGTATCGGTAGCGCTGCACATGGCAAACAGATAGCCTCCTCCCAAAACAAAATCGCGGATTTTTTTGGCGACAGCAAGTTTTAATTCAGAAACTTTAGCAAAGCCGTGTTTGGCCGCCATGGTTTCACATTCCTTAACCTCTGCCTGATACCAGGCTGTACTGCCAAAGCTTGGGAAAAACTTTCCATACTGACCGGTAAAATCTTCATGATGCAAATGAAGCCAGTCATAAAGGTTTAGCTTTCCGTCTAAAACTTCATCATCAAAAACTACATCATAAGGAATTTCAGCGTAGGTTAAAACAAGGGTAACGGCATCATCCCAGGGTTGTTTGGTTTTAGGGGAATAAACAGCAACTCTGGGCGGCTTCAGCAATTTTACCAATTCCATGTTTACATCAGGTTTCGCAATTTGCATTAAAATTTCAGTTACTTGTCCTTCGCTGATTACCTCATAGCTTACACCCCTGAACCGGCATTCTTTTTCAAATACTTCATTGTATTGCATCATAAAACTGCCACCACGGTAGTTCAACAGCCAATCCACTTCTAAGTCTTTTTTCAATACCCAAAATGCGATTCCATACGATTTTAAATGGTTGCGCTGATCCATGTCCATTGGGATAAGAATTCGGGTTGCAAAGGCTTGAACCACAATAAAACTCAGGGCGCAGGTAATAAAAATCCTTTTCATCATAATCAATGGCGAATATATGTTAATTCAAGTTTCTATCAAAAATCAACAATTTTACGAATCCGGTTAACACAGGAATGGTTCCATACTCAGGAACTTTTTTTTATGATTTAATTTGGGTTTTTTATGCATCACTTGAAATAAAAGGAGACTCTCTTGCGTGACCCGATTAAAAAGACGAAATTTTTAAAGCACTTCGGCAACCACAAAGGTGCTTCCACCTATAAATATCATATCAGTTGGATCAGCTGCCATTTGAGCGGCATGGAATGCACCGGAAACGGAGGGGTATGTTTTCCCCTTTAAGTGGAAGTTAATTGCCTGCGCCTGTAATTCCTTTTCATCCAAAGCGCGTGGGATATCCGCTCTGCAAAAATAATAGGTAGCATCACGGGGAAGTATAGCAAGTACTTTTGAAATGTCTTTGTCTTTTACCATACCGAAAACAAAATGCAGGTGCCTGAAATTTTGTTTCGCAATTTGCTCCACAACATATTCAATTCCATTCAGGTTATGGCCGGTATCGCAAACGGTAAGAGGTTTGTGGTTTAATACCTGCCAGCGCCCCATTAAACCTGTATTTATCTGCACATTTACCAGACCTGATCTCACATCCTTTTCCTGAATATGGTATCCATTTTTTTGCAAAACCAAAACCGAATTTAATACCGTGGCGATATTATGTTGTTGATAATTCCCCCATAAATCACATTCCATGTTTTTCCATATTTCGCCTGAGTTAAAAGCGATGTCGAAGGTGGAATGAGTAAGCGAACATTTAAAATTCAACACCTCAACCCACTTAGATGAAAGATAGACCGGACTTTGTTTTTCTTTCGCTATAGCTTCAAACAGGGGAAAGGTTTCTGGTTGGTATTCTCCAATAACTACCGGGATATTCTGTTTGATGATCCCGGCTTTTTCAGATGCGATTTTTATTAAGGTATCACCCAGCATATCCGTGTGATCCCACCCGATATTTGTGATCATACTTAATAGCGGGATGATAATATTTGTTGAATCCAATCTACCTCCCAAACCTGTTTCAATGATTGCAATAGCTACTTTGTGTTTTGCAAATTCATAGAAAGATAGCGCCACAGTCCATTCAAAAAAGGAAGGTTCAATTTTTTCAAATATTTCTTTATATCTGTCCACAAAATCTACCACATCCTGTTCATCAATCATTTTTCCACTGATGCGAATCCGCTCCCTGAAATCTTTTAAATGTGGGGAAGTATATAATCCGGTTTTATAACCGGCTTCCTGCAAAATGGAGGCTAGCATATGACTGCATGAACCTTTTCCATTGGTGCCGGCAATGTGTACGCTTTTAAATTTGTTTTGCGGTTGATCTATAGCGGCACATAAGGCATATGTATTTGTTAAATCATTTTTAATGGCCACACTTCCAATTCTTGTAAACATGGGAAGTTTGTCATAAAGGAATGCCAATGTCTCCTGATAATTCATAGGCTATAAGCAAGAATGGAAACAGAAATTTTTCTGGTAAAATAAGTGCTCTTTAACAAATAACAATATTTATTCATAAAACCCGGGAATATAGAGCAAGCAATTATATTTTTTGGAATGGAGATCCAACAAAAAACAAGAAAAATAAATTAGGGTTTAAATTTATATACAAAAGTCATGGTACCATATTGCTCTTCGGGTCCATCCAATCTGGCCGAGAATTTTGTTCTCAGTGCTCCATCTTTTGATTTTTCAAGTAAATTGGTTTCTGTACTGGTACTTCCTACCTGACCCGGAACAGCCTTAATTACTTTTCCCTCACGGTTTACAACGATTCGAACCACTACTTTTCCAACCGACCTGGAATTGTCTTCAATATCAGGTAATTTTTGAACCTTTCGTCCCGACAATACATAAGAAACGCCATCAGGTCCGCTGGCTCCATCGCCAAATCCGCTATTTCCTAAACCATTTCCATCCGGATTTCCATCAGGGGAACCATCTGGTCTTCCTTCGTTTCCGGGTATTTCTCCATCACCATATCCACTTGCTCCCTGAACACCGGTTCTTTTTTTGAAGATGGCTCTTTCTTCAATTTTTTTAGGTAAATCCAATTGCTGTTTATTTTCTTTTACCACTGGTTTTACAATTACCTTTTCTGCTTTTTTTTCATTCTTTTTTTCAGTTATCGCCACCGATTCATCCACCTCAGTAGTTAAATTTTTTGGCTCATCTGTTTGTTCAGAAATAGGAGTGTATTGTTCGGCCGGCGCTGGGTCAGGAATTGGGCTCAGGCTTGGACCACCCATGTTTTCATCTCCAAGACTCATTTGCATTCCCTGAAATTCGAGCGGCGGATCAGGAGGATATAAAACATAAAAATACAAGACTAAAAATATCAGGCCATGTATGAAGAGGGTTCCCAATAAACCATAAAGATTATGTTTATAATCTTTTCGTTCTATGTAATAATTTTCTGCTGTCATCATTTTCGCAGTAAAAATAGAAAAAATAAATATGAGATTAGACTAAGTTTTTTGAACCAAAATATAGTTATTAACGCTAATTGCTTAGTTTTAAGTACAGATGGGAGAATGAATGAAAAAGGGGTATGCTATTTATATCAAATATTTTCGAAAAGCATTTGAAACTATTTGCGTTTCTTTTTTCCGCTTTGCAGCGACTGCAGAAACTTGTTCCAGGCGAAGACATCTAAAACAGGAATGGGCTGGTATTGACCATTATAATAAGCCTTATTGGCATATTGGTTAAAGGTCCATTTAGAATTCTCATAAGCATTATTCTCAATGATATTAGACATGTCATCCATGGGTTTTTTCCTTAAATTCTGTTGCGCCAGGTAATATTCATCCATTGGAATTTTTACGCGCGTAAACAGGTAATCCATCTGTTCTTCTGTTGGGTAGGCGTGAACGATGGCAGGTTCAAGAAAAAAAGTGTCTTCAACAAGCGTTACAACCGTTTTAAATTTGCTACCGCTTATATTATGCGGAAACCTGAATAATTTTTTTTCATAGCCGATACAGGATAATATGATCACATCCGATTTTTTTGATACAAACGAAAAATAACCTTGCATATCTGAGTAAGTTCCGCGGCTGGTTCCTAAAATTCTTATGGTGACAAAAGGAATGGTTTTGCTGCTGTCGTAATTTACAACAAAACCTGTAAATTGCACCAGATCAGAATCATTGGAAGTTCGCGTTTGACCCTCAGCGTTATTTACAAATCCAAAAAGGAGGTAAATGAACAGAAAATAATATATGAATCTCATTAAAAAATAAACCCGGCTAATATACATCCTAAAACAATAATAGGACTAGGAACACGGGTTGACAATAATAAGAATAATGTAGTTAATAAGACAATCATATTTTCTTCATTTACCTGAACGGGTAAAAAGAGTAAATAAGCGGATGCGATCACCAGACCGGCTGATGCGGCGTTAATTCCTTCAATGGCATTTTTTACCGGAGCAAAATCTTTTAATTGATTCCAAATGGGGTAAACAAAAAATATCAATAATATGCCAGGCAGGAAAATCCCAACGGTACCGGCTACAAATCCCGAAATCTGAGCCCAAAAACCAAATTCTTTCATGCTCATTACACCTGCATAACTGGCTATACTGAATATAGGGCCGGGCACGGCCTGTAGAAATCCAACTCCTGCCAAAAATTCGGAGGCTTCCATATAATGCCTGAACTCAACAAATTGGTTAAACATCAGTGGAATCAACACATTGCCGCCGCCAAAAACAATGCTCCCATAACGGTAATTATTTTCTAACAAAAGGAAAAAACGGTTATGTGTTAAAATTCCAATAATTGCTACTACCGCAAAAATGGAAGCATATAATACCAGATTATCCCATCGGATATTCTTTATGGGATTGGGTTTTTTTACCAGCACACGTGTATTAATATAGCTCGAGATAAGACCTCCCAGGATTAAAGTCAGTGGAATAATATAAGGCGAACCTAACTGATATTTTATTGCAATGACTGCCGTTGCAATTAAAACAGCCCAATGATATTTACGGGTTATAAACATTTGTATAAAGCGATAGGCGGCATAGATAATAAAACCTGAAGCCATGGGTTGCAGGTATTTTAGAAACTCCAACTTTGGATTATCCATTGCCAGATGACTTATCACAATACCGGCTGAACCCATTAAAAGGCATGCGGGCAGAATCCAAATCAATAAGGTTAAGAAGGCCAGATAAGGCCCACCTATTTTAAATCCAATTGTCGTAATTATTTGAGTAGAGGTAGGTCCGGGTAACATGCTGCAAAAGGAATTCAACTCAATTAATTCTGATTCGCTCAGAAAATTCTTCTTTTTTACCAGACGTCTTTGGAACTGGGTAAAATGAACCTGTGGGCCACCAAAAGCAGTCAAAGCCAGCTTGAACACTTCCAGCAAAAAAGTAATTTGTCTAAAATGCCTGATACGCTCCTTCTTCATTTGATGCCAAGGTATGAAACTTCGGGTAAAAATAAAAAGGGCGATCAAATCCTGAACACCCTTTTTATTTTAAAACAATAAATAACTTAATCTATTAACAGCTTTTTGAAAATACTTCCACCGTCTGACATAATTTTTACCAGGTACCAACCTTTTTCGTGATTTCCAATAAATAATTTTGCGTTAGAAATAGGTGTTTTTTCAAAATTTTCGGTTTGAACCCATTTCCCGGAAATATCGAATAACTGTACTTCCATAACCCTATTACCGCCAAATAATTCGATGTTGATAAAGGTATGGGTTGGATTAGGATACATGCTGATATTGTTTTCCAGATTCGCATGATCCACTCCGGTAATTCCTGGGGGAAGGTCAAAACTTTCAATTCCGTCTTTAGCACTTGAACTCAGACCCTGAGAGGCAGTATATCCAAGTCCTCTGCGTGCAAAGGCTCTCCAGAGTATATCTTTGTTGGCTCCTCCGTTATTGATGGAATCTGCTTTGATGATTGCATTTCTGCTATCAATAAAACCGGGACTACATGGTTGCAGTTTCAACCCATCCATTATCAGTTGGAGTGCCATATTATTTCCACCCTTGCCATTATAAATATCCGGATCAAAACCATATCTGTCAATCATATCCCAATAAAAGTCATACAACATACAACAAAACACAAACCCAACATTATGCACTTCCGAATTTGAAATGATTGCTTTATAGGTGGTTGGATTGATACTCATGTTCCTGCTGTAGCGGTATGCCCTGATTCCAACCCCATTGGTATCCTGGTTCACGACAAAGGTGCCAATTCCTCTTGAAGTTGCTGAGGTTTCACTTGCTTTTGTAGTTAATGCCAGTGCAAAGAAATCACTCCAGCCTTCTCCGGCCTGCTCTGCATTTTTAAGACAATTTGAATTATCCGGACCGCCAGTTATGCGGGTAGAAATACCATGTCCGAATTCGTGTATGATGACTCCATTGTCAAGATCGCCGTCATAAATTCTGGCTAAATTAAATTCTGATGAATCATACAGGGTAGCATTAACTGAATCCGTAAGCAGGGCATTTTTGATATTGGCCCCATCAATCTGGCTAAGCATAATCGAAGGAATGACAATGGAAGGATCTGTTCCGGTCATAACAAAAGGGCTGCCGATATTATTATTAACAATCACTGCCGCTATGGCTCCGGCATTTTGTGCTGCTTTCACTTTAAGAATATAAGAACAAGAAAAACCTCCTCTGTCAATCAGGGCGATTCTGCCATTTAATGCTGAAGCGTTGGCAATTAAACCACACCCATATGAAGTAGATGCATTGCTGTCCTTTAACAAAATTACCCTACCGGTTGTTCCGGCTAAAGTCAATCTCCCGCCAAATTGTGATTGTGGTCCGATATAACTTACAGGAAGGCTTAAAGGGTAGTTAATTTTCATTGTTTTATTGATGGTTGCGGCAGCAGTTGGCCATAAAAACATTTGCATTCTACCGTTTGAACCATCCACAGGGGTGGAGAAATTGGCATTGCTGGTACCTGCTCCATCAAGTGCATCACCATAAACAAAATCCTTGCCTTTTCCAGTATTGGTATAATTCTTCTGTTGAAAATTTCCACTAACTTCATCAAAACCATAATTGAAAAATATATCGTGAATAACATTATTCACATAAAACAAATTGGTAATCGCCGCATTCATATTTGGCCTGGGTTTTGAATCCACATTATAGGGATAATCAAAAATTAAATCTACACCGCCATCAGGTGAAAAGCCCGGATTAGGGGTTCCATTATTAGCTAAGGTATCTTCTTTGGCCCAAACATTATTTCCACGGGTAATGGTAAATTCAGTTCCTGCCACGCCATCCGTATCATGCCAACCATAAGGAGAAGCATTAGCAGTGGCCATATTGGTCATTAAACTTCTTGGACCTTTTGAAGGACTCTCCAATGGCAATGGAAAAACTTTATAGGAGCCGGTTCCTGCTTTTTTATTTTGCTCAACTTCATTTTCAAAATTGTAATTAGGAAATCCTGTTTGACCCGAATGATAGATAGTTGAAAAATCACAATGAGCAGTAGACGTGGTATGAGATAAGATGGTTCCTGTATTGGCTTCAACATGTGAAGTCCACCAGTCGTTGGTTTTATCGTTATAATATTCAACCTGCCAAACCAATTCTAATTGATTGTCTTTAATCAGATAACCCAATTTTGCGAACATCTTTTCTGAAGACGCCTGCGGGTCTGACCACGACATTTTCCCGTTCAATTCAGTATTTGTTTTACCTAAAGCGGAACTCGTTTTCATGCCATCCATTGCCATCCCTTTTTGTAAAGCATCCAGAGGGGATAATGCAGCATTTGTATGGATTGTGTTTTGTGCTGAAATATTGATAAACTGATTGTGAAACAAAAACAATTTTCCATCTTTCGTAAAATGCATAGCCGAGTTCGCATTGAACACTTCCAATCCATTTATTATCTGATTCAGATAAATATGGGTTACGCCATTGTGTTTTGATTCATATTGGCTGGTAACCAAATATTCAACCCGATCAGGCCGGGTGAATTGCTGCTCTTGTAAATTTTTTATTAAATTTTCTTTGACCTGTCTTTCACTGATTTGAGCCTGAAGCAATGAAACACCCACACAACCTGAAACCAGCAGGAGGAAATATTTTTTCATGTAATTAAATTTATAAAGTAAATTGTTAAAAAGTTATTCGAAAAATCAATAAAACGCAAAGTTTAGGAAAAAATAATCGCTAATTCAAGGAAATAATTAATCATCTATTTTCTTTGACTGATGGATGGGAAGCAAAATAAATATAAGGCTGTATGCCACACCTAATTGTGATTCTAACGGTGCCTCAAATTGAAATGAGATTAAAATGATCAAATAATGAGCGAGTAACAGCGGGTTTTTGAAATTGTTGTTTACCAATAAAGGCGTCAATAATAAAATTGTAAATATAATTACCCCACTCATACCAATTGCAGCCAGGTAGAACAGGAACTGGTTGTGAGGTATAATCGGTTTCGAAATTTCAGGATAATCGGCTTTAAAAATCTCCCTGTTTAAATCATCCACATCTCCCAAACCACAACCGAAAAACAGGGAGGATTCTTTTGCAATCCGGATGGCATTTTGATAGGAAATCATCCTGCTTGCGATGGACTTATTGTTGGCGCTTTCATGATTCTGATAGGCCTTTATATCCTGCGATGTATTCGCTAATTTGTTGTTGAATGTGGGTGAAAATATCAGGGTAATTGCTCCTATTGTGACCATTCCAATTGCGGTAAAAATGGCGATAGCCACTTTTTTCTTTTGAAAAATAAATCGGATCAATTCGTAAAAAAGCAGGATATACATCGCCATCAAACCACTTCTTACCGAAAACACATGCGTAAAAATAAACAAGAAAATGCCCCCCAGCAAAAAGAGATACCGTTCCTGTTTAAATTTATAATAAAATTCACTCTGATAAAACCAATACCCAACATACGTTGCAAATGCCAGCATCATACTAAAGGTGGGGTGATGACTTTGAAAAGAAGGCATTACCTTACTTTCCAGATATAGATGATTCACGAAATTTTGGTTCAACAGGTAATAAATAAATGCGGATACGGCTATTAACAAAACCAGGATAAAATAGAGATAATATAATTGACTGGTTCTTTTTTGTGACATTTCAGGAATGACTAAAAACGCCAGTGGCAATACTAAATAGGGGAGGGCAATTTGCCACTTCTCCAAAAGATAGGTATGGTTGTTGGAATAAAACCAGGAGGGTAACAGGATTAAAAAAGTGCCGGCGAGTGCCCAATAGGGTATGGTGTTTTGCTTGGTTGGTAATAAAGGTTTCTTAACCAAATAACTTATTCCCAATAAGGAAATGCCAATCATGGCAATGCTGGGTATTACCCTGATAAAATCAAGGAACATCATTCCAAATACAATCAGGATACACAAAACGAAGAACAATCTTTGTCTGAATCTTTCCATAGCTAATTATATAAGTTGATAGTTTTGGTATTCACCAATTCTGATTCCGGTTTTTTTTTCAAACCAGGTTAGCAGTTTCTTTTTGAGGTTTTTCTCACTTCTGCCAACATCAGGTATGAAATCCCAATTTTTCAATTCAGTTCTTTCTTTCATACAGGCCGGATGCGTACCTGTGTAGGGTTCAACCAAATCAATTTCATTGTAATTAAATTCCCGGTTTAAATTTTCCTGTCCCGCAATCCATTCGTCGGAATGCCACAATTGATGGAAGTTTTTAATTTTTTCCTGCATAATATCCGGATATCTTACCCAGCCATAATGATACATTTCGCATCCGGTTTGCTTTACTTTTAATTTTTTTCCATTTTTTCTGAAGCCTTGTGCATCCCGATAGGACTGAATTTGATGATCATTTCGAATGATTCTTATTTCATTCCGGTAATAATTTCTTGAATTAGCCTGGTAATTGAAATTTCCAAAAAAATGTTTGTACGCAAAAAGTAATCCTTCCACCTGCCTATTTCTTAAATAGGTTTTCATGACTTCTCTTATTTGGGGAATATACTTCTCATGCAACACTTCATCGGCCTGAATATAGAAACACCAATCTGCTTCCGGATTTACCAACTTTAGCGCTTTGTTGGTTTCAATAGCCAGAACCCGTCCACCCTCCCGAAGCTGATTGTCCCAAATGGAATCGTAAATTTTTATTTTATCAGAATGAATGGATTGGATCAGTTCCAGGGTGTTGTCTTCCGAATCGCCTACCAATACAATTACCTCATCGCAGATGGGCAAGATCGATTCAATAGATTCCTTAACCGGGTAATCGTATTTTATCGCATTCCTCACAATGGTAACTCCACTTACAAACATCTTTCAAATATAGCCGGTATAAAAGGAAACAAAAAAAGTAATTATTTTGCCCGCATGGCTTCAACCGGGTCCAGGCGAGAGGCTGTAAAAGCAGGAATAAAGCCGGAAATCAAACCGATCACTATTGAAACAAACAAACCGGTAAAAATATTTCCTGCACTTAAAAATAAATTTAAGTCAAAATAGTATTTTACACCTAAGGTAATCAGGTACACATTCAATAACCCTATTAAACCTCCTGCCAGGCATAATACAATAGCTTCTACCAAAAATTCAATTAAAATGAAATAGTTTTTAGCTCCTAATGATTTTTGTATGCCTATCTGTTGTGTCCTTTCCTTCACGCTCACAAACATAATATTGGCAATGCCAAATCCGCCAACCAACATGGCAAATCCACCTATTATCCAACCTGCAACGGTTACCACGCTGAATAATTGTTTCAATGGTTCCGATAGCAAAGTTGTTTTATTAAGTGCAAAATTCTGTTCTTCAAAGGGTCTGAGTTTTCTAATACTTCTCATAATACCTTTCAATTCATTTTCAAGCAGATCAACCGAAACTCCATCTTTTGCTTTTACCTGGATACGGCTGTTAACCCGATCGCTATTTATCCTTATATAATTTGCAGCCGCCTTAACCGGAATCAGGTATAAATTGTCCAGACTGTTTCCTAACAAACTCTCGCCTTCTTTTTTAAATATGCCAATCACCCTGAATTTAATCCCTCTGATCGTAATCTCCCGTTCCATGGGATTTATATTTGGGAATAAATTTTCTGATATCGCCGATCCAATAATCACAACATGATCACCATTGTTTGATTCACTTTCGGTAAAATACCTTCCCTCCTGAAAGTCAAAATCTCGGACATCAGAATAGCCATGAGACACTGCATTACCCCGTACTCCTTCGGCATTGTTATTTTTATATTTCAGAACAGAATTGGGGATATCGATGGTAAGGGCAAATGCTTTACTCAGGGTAGTTTGGGTTTCCACTTTTTTCAATTCATCCAAAGTGGGATTGGGTCTGTTCATGTATTGCCACCATTTATAATCGGGGCCAAATTCCCACGGCCATTTTTCGATAAAAGCAACATCTTTTCCTAAACTTTCCACACTGTTTTGCAAGTTTTTCTGAAGGGAATCCACAATGCTCAAAACCATGATAATACAAAAGATACCTATGGTAATACCCAAAGTAGATAAAAAGGTTCTGAAACGATTGCTCTTTAATGCTTCAAAGGCAAAAAAGACAGATTCCAAAATTTGGTTAAATACAATTGTAAATGATTTCAATTCAATATTATTGGCTGCAAGTATATGAAAAATTTGAGTGAGGACGTGCAAATGAGCATGATCCTGTTTCCGGGTTAATTAAAACAGGACTCCGGTTCCATAGCAATTAATACAAGACTCATTTATGGGTCCAATAATTTTACCATTTCCTTTACAGTTCTTGCATATATTATGACCTTCTCCATTACAAAAATCACAGTCAATCATTCCATCACCCCAACAGTTGGGGCATTGTAAGCCGGAGACAAATTTTGCCCCATTGCATTTCCGGCAAATCGTTTTGCCTTTTTTGCATTTATCACATATGATGGTTCCATTGCCTTTACAGGCTGAACAATCAGGGTTTCCGATTTTTCGTATCGTGCCAACACCTTTACAAACCTGACAATTAGGATGGTTAGGTACGAATACATCTGTTTTGATATGGGTTGAAAACGCATCATTTATATTGGTAGTATCTTTGGTAGCTGTAGAAATGATTGTCTCTTCATTATCCAGTAAAAAGTAATAAATTCCAAATCCAATCAAACCGATTAGCAAAAGAACGCTTATGGCACGTTTAACTCTCCTTTTAAATCGTTGTCTCCGATCATACTTTTCTAATTCAATATTATTTCGCAGCCTTGAATCATTTTCCGTTTCATCAATATTCTCAATGGTTTCATTCTTATCTATACCATTTTCATCCTCTTCCGGAATATTAGGGTTGTCCATAATTTATATTATTAGGTACTTAATCATTCAAAAATACCATTAGTATTATTTAATTCTGCTAAAATTCTATTCACATCCTCCGGTAACGGTGAAAGTTCTGATTAATTAACTTTCAAAATAATCCAAATCTTTATGGTAGGATTCTTCAATTTTAAGGGTAGCATAAATAGCCACTGAGATAACTACAATTCCTATCAGGATGCCGGAACCTAAAATACCGGGTGAAGTTGATTTGAGCCAGCCAAAGGCGGTTGTTACCATGATGGTTGCTCCTCTTACAAAGTTGGGTACAGTAGTGGTTACCGTTGCCCTGATATTGGTGCCAAATTGTTCTGAGGCTGTTGTTACAAAAACCGCCCAATACCCCGATTGAATGCCGATAATTACTAAGATGAAATAAAAAAGAGAAGGGCTGACCCCTTCAGCCGTAAAGAATAGGATCAGGGATATACTAAGGGCACCCAGTGCAATCAATATTGCCTTTTTTCTTGACCTTAACCACTCACTTAATGCACCGAAAATAAATGAACCCAGCGAACCTCCTATATAAAAATACATGACTGCTTTGCCCCCGGTTATTTTGCCGGAAATATGCAGCGCCTTTTCAGAGGCGAATTCAGGAGCGAATGTAACGAGGACAGAAATCGCGTACCATACCGGAATCCCGATAAGGATGCATTTCAGGTATTTTAAAAATATTTTCTTATTCTTAAACAGGCTCAGGAAATTACCTTTCTTAATATGGGTCTCTTTCAATTTATGATACATGCCAGATTCAAAAACAGAGATTCTCAAAAACAATAACAAAAGTCCAAGGCCACCACCCACGTAATAAGCCATGCGCCAGTCGAAATGATCGGCTACCCAAAATCCTGCAATGGCACCTAAAATTCCAACTCCCGATACCAGTGTAGTTCCATAACCACGGGTTTCTTTCGACATCACTTCAGATACCAGGGTGATACCGATTCCCAATTCGCCCGCGAGTCCCAGTCCGGCAAAGAAGCGCAGGATATAATATTGGGTAATATTTTGAACCATGCCGTTTGCAATGTTTGCCAATGAATAGAGCAGGATCGTAAAAAATAAGATGGATAAACGTCCCTTTTTATCGCCAAGAACACCCCATAAAATACCGCCGAGTAACATGCCCAGCATTTGAATATTTAACAAGTTAACACCCATATTTGTTAAAGATTCTCCATGGAATCCAAGAGATTCCAGGCTTGGAATACGAACAATGCTGAATAGAATTAAATCATAAACATCAACAAAATAACCGAGTGCGGCCACCGTTACCACCAGTACTATGTTGAAAGGAGAATTTTTTGAGTTTTGTTGCTCCATCAATTTTTTAAACAAATATCAAAAAAAACGGCGCAACCTAACTATAATAAAAGAAAATATTTGGGTTAGGGACTTATTTCAGTCCTAAAAATCTTTTATCGCAAATTTTCTTCTGGCAATCCATATTGGCAGGAATGACCATATTAAAAGAACCGAATAGATCAAAAATTTCCCTAACAGTGTGCCCAGATATAATTGCATAACCGCTCCGGTAATTCCCATTAAAGCCGAAATATCCATGCTAAACATCATTAATATCCGGCAGAGGTCAACAGGGTTTAACAGGGCAAGCGCAATGCTGTATTTTTCAATTGGATAATCACTCATTGCTTTGATTAAAATTAATAAAATGCCGTCGTATAAAGCTAAAAAGTACATGCAAATTAATATGGATACGCCCATTCCTTTTACTTTTTCGTTTATTACCGTTGCGATCAAAAAGGATAAGGAAGAAAAAATGACACTTAAAAAAATGCCATTTAACATTATTTGCATGGCAAATGAACCATCCGTAAATAAGATAAGCGACAAGCCAATTCCAACAACAAATGCGTATATCAGGGACAGGGTAGTAGCTATATACTGACTCATAAAAACCAGGTTTCTGTTGATGGGTTGCGTCAGTAAAAGTCTGATAAAATCTGTTGAATTATACATATGCGTAATGGTAAATACCATACCCACCAGCGGTATAATGATTAAGGTAACATTGCTTACTGCCAGCACTCCTTTTTCGGAATCGTCGGTAATGTTAAACAGGCCCATTCCCAGCAGGAATAAGATCACCATATAAACATTGATGAATTTACTTTTTAGAATATCAAGTAACAGGTATTTAATAATTTTAATCATGCTTATTTCCTGAATTTCTTTATATTATTTATCAATATGTATGGAAGTTTCCCCCATCATTTGTGTAATAACTTTTCCCAATTTTGGTTCGTTATACTTTAATTTCAGCGCTTTGATTTCCTCATAAAAGGATATCTTACCTTCTTGTAAAAACAGAATATGAGAGGCAAGTTCATCCAGATCATTTATAACATGAGAGGTAATGATTACTAATTTGTTTTCAGCAACTTTACTTATTTTTTCTTTCAGAATTTCTGCCGCTATTGGATCTAAACCTGCAGTGGGTTCATCTAAAATAAGGATAGGGGAGTTAAACATAAAAGCTAAAACGGCACTCACCTTTTGAATGGTACCACCCGAAAGTTGACCCAGGTCTTTGTTTAAGCTGCTTTCTAATTTGAAATTGTGGAGTAATTCATCATCAATAGTGACTTGATTTCCTCTTAATTCTTTAATCATTGAGAAAAGATGAGCCAACTTCATATGCTCCGGGTAATTTCCTATTTGTGGCATATATCCGATTAAATTTCTATAATCGGATTGTTTTTTTATAGATTTGCCTTCAACCAGAATATCTCCCTGTTGAAAGTGCGTTAAGCCCAATATGCATTTAATGAGTGTTGTTTTTCCGGTACCGTTTGGGCCAATTAATCCGGCAACCATGCCCTGCCGGAAGCTTAAATCAATGTGATGCAATACCTGCGTGTGTCTGTATTTTTTGCTTAGATCCTTTATTTCAATCATACTACCGGTTTAATTAAAGGCGAACCATCCATTAAATTTTCGGGTGTGAGGGAAGGTATGATTTTTTCAAGAATATCTAATAATTCTGCCATCAGACTTTTAATTAATATGACCGTTGCAGGATATTCTTCGATAATACCCGAAAGCATATTCATGGGTCTGAATGGCTGATCCCCTATTCCATCTTTATGCAAATCAAAACCTTTGTATTTGTCCCAATAATTATATTGTAACTGGTTTAAAACAGTAAAACCATTGGTTACATAATCGAACGTGTTTAATTTAAAATTGTTAAACCTGAATATGTTATCGTCGCAACTTGCCTGCATTTTTAAGGCATAACCATTGTTTAAATAACTGTTCTTAAAAAAAAGGGACCTGCTGCAACCATCCATATAAATACCAATTGAGTTTTTTTCGAAATGGTTCCCATCCACCTTACTGTCTCTAATTTCTTTTAATAATAAACCATAAGACGAACTGCCCCAATTTCTTACAAAATTATTTTTAACCATTAAAACATTTCTGCTATACATTACCGCTACACCTGCCCCGTTATTTATGAAAGTATTACCATAATAAATATCTGAATCGGAGAACATAAAATGTAAACCGTAACGCAGGTTTTGCTCACTTAAATTGTCAGCAATGAGGCCATGTTTAACAAATTCGAAATATATTCCATCTCTGTGTTTTTTGATGACATTGCCAATAATATTATTGTGTGCCGATTTCCACAGATGAATTCCGTTCCCCACATTATTTTGTTCCCGATCGGGACCGGTGATGGTGTTATTTATTATATTACAGTACTTCGAATTGGTAAGATAAACTCCAAAAAAATTATTTTCCAGAACATTATTTTTAATGAGAACATTACTTTTCCCGTAAATCCGGATGGCTGCGTAATCTTCTAAATCGGAATAACCCGAGTTTATTATTTTTAACCCAATGAGGGTAACGTGGTTTGATTTTACTGAAATATTCTCAACTTTATTTTCTCCATCAATAATCGGGAAATTAATTCCTATGATTATTAAGGGCTTATTAATCAGAATATTTCCTTCTTTATAGATTCCGGGCAGAACCCAAATGGTATCTCCTGAATGGGATTGTTGAATAGCTGATGAAAAGGTATTCTTATTTAAAACGGGCTTTATGGTAATTGAATTAGCATAGGTAACCGGAATTCTTAAAAGCCACAGGGCTACCAATAGGAGATTAAGAATATTTCTCAAGACTAAAGATCATTTATAAGGTCCTGAAATTTTCCCGTTGAGCCTGTTGAATCAAAAATTTTATGAAAGGATTCCTTAGATGAAAAGAAACCTATTCCGGTACTCATTGGACTTTTTATTCCATCGAATTTTCCATAAACAATATTGCTCGCCTCTTCAATTTGTCCGGGTTTGTCATACAGAACCACAAAGTTCTTTACGATCTTAGGTTTTTCGGCATTCAGGTAATTTTTCATGCAAATAATGTCATCGAATTTATATACCCTTCCTTTATCTGTTTCAATGGCAACTCCGAATTTATTGTTCATCATGGTCATTTTACAATACTCACAATTATCTTTCCCAAAATTAAATTGAGGCTTTCCATCTCCGCAACTTCCCAAAAAAAAGAAGGCAGGAATAAGAAGGAGTAAGTTTTTTTTTATCTTTCTGTCATTAAACCATTCAAAAAATAGGGCTGTAAAAGCTATTAGTGCCACGCAAACAAAAATCCAGCCACCGGAAGCAGGCAAAGACAAAGCAGTGAAATTTAACAGTTCTTTGTATCCGATAATAGGGGGTTGATAGGCCATTCCAACTATTTGAATGGGTGCTGTAGTGTCGAGGTTATGACCATAATCGTAACCCCAACGATAGAAATCGGCAAGGGCAGTAATGCCACAGATTAAGATGACAACGCAATATATTTTCAACCAGATTTTGTTCCCCATTATGGATACAAACAAACCCAATGCTATCATACCGGCTATAATATATCTTATGTATGAAAATTCAGGAAACATTTCAACTTTAATATGTTTCATTCCGATATAGTGGTTCAGTCCATTTATAATATCAATATCGCCTGTGATATTATTATGCCAGATATAAATACTTAATCCTTCCGGATATTGAGGTGCTATTAAGCCAATCTCCCATAAGGGTAAATAATAACCGGCAATAACAGCTAAAGATGAGATTGCCAGTAAGGACCTGAAAACAATATGAATTTTTTTCATCAGTTTATTTAAAATGCAGAAACGCCATGATCGGCGTTTCTGCATGTGATTATCCATTTAAGGGTCTTTGCTTGTGTTTACCCATTATGGCTCCTGAGTTTACACACCTAGGGTATATTTATTCTTCAATTATTTAACCGGTTCTTTCACTTCGGGTTCGGTAGCTCCCGTTGAGAATTTCAAGGGTACAGTTGAACCTGCAGGTGAAACACGAACATATCCCTGCATTTCCTGATGCAATGCTGAACAGAAATCGGTACAATACATTGGGCTTATACCCACTCTTTCCGGTATCCACTTCAAGGTTTGGGTTTCACCCGGCATCACCAGTAATTCAGCATTACTTGCACCTTTTATTGCAAAGCCATGAGGAACATCCCAATCCTGCTCCAGATTAGTAAGGTGGAAATAAACTACATCACCCATTTTAATACCTTCAATATTATCCGGAACAAAGTGTGAACGGATAGCGGTCATATATACATGAACTTCATTTCCTTTTCTTTCAACTTTCGCATTCGATTCGCCCATGGTTACGTAAGGGTGTTTGTTCTCTTCCAATTTGAAAATTTTAAGTGAGTTTTTTTCAACTAATTCTGCAGGAATTGCTTCTGCGTAATGTGGCTCACCGGTAGTAGGGAAGTCAAGTAAAAGTTTCATTTTTTCACCGTCAATGCTAAATAATTGGGCCGATTGAGTTAATTCAGGTCCTGTTGGCAGATAACGATCTTTGGTAATTTTGTTATAAGCAATCACGTATTTTCCCCAAGGCTTGGTTGTAGGTCCACCCGGTACACATAAGTGTCCGATAGAATAATAAGTGGGAACACGATCAACGATCTGTAATTTTTCAATATTCCATTTTACAATTTCAGAAGAAACGAAGAAAGAAGTATAGGCATTTCCATTTCCATCAAATTCTGTATGTAAAGGTCCTAAGCCCGGTTTTTTTACTTCACCGTGTAATACTGCATCATATTTCAATACCGGAATACCTTCAAAATTACCTTCATAATTTTTTGTTTCGATGGCTTTCAACATTTTATCAAATGAAAATACTGGAATGATAGCAGCTAATTTTCCTGAACCTACAATATAAGAACCGGTAGGATCAACGTCGCAACCATGTGGAGATTTAGGGCAAGGCATGAAATAAACCAATCCTTCAAACTGTTTCGGGTCTAACATACTCACTTCAGTCAGAATTTCGCTTGTTGCAGAATGTACCGACTCATTATATAAATTATGTGCATACCTGACTTTTTTCTTGCTGGCTTTACCTTCTTTCACCAAAGCTTCACATTTTTTCCAGTTAACTGCCATAATAAAATCTTTGTCTTTTTGAGATGCATTTACCTCCAACAAAGTATTCGCCTGTTCGGTGTTATAGCAGGAGAAAAATACCCAGTCACCAGATTTTAATTTACCGGCACGGGCAAGGTCGAAGTTAAATCCGGGTAATAATACCTGGAATCCAATTCCCATATTACCTGATTTTGGATCTATATTAATAAAGCTAACGGTTCCTTTAAAATTTTGTTTATACGAACTGATGGCAACATCCGGGTTGCTGTTATCATCATCCATCGGGTAACTGAAACGCGTGCCTGCCACTACATATTCAGAGTTTTGAGTGATGAAAGGAGAGGAGTGGTTACCGCTGCTATTCGGAATTTCAATAATTTCGGCCGTTCTGAAAGTTCTTAAATCAATGCGTGCAATACGAGGTGTATTATTACCATTAATGAACGCCCATCTGCCGTCATGAGTACCACCCGTCAATGAAAGCGCTACGTGATGTGAATCATCCCAGGGCACAAAACCATGAGAAGTGTTAAGCATGGGTTTAGTTTCTTCACTATACCCCCATCCTGTTGTAGGATCAGCACTGAATACGGGTATAATGCGTAATAATCTGCCTGAAGGCAAACCATATACTGTCATTTGACCGCTAAAACCGCCGGAAACGATGTTGTAAAATGCATCATGTTTTCCAGGTTCAACGTAAACCTTTGTGGCAGCGTCTTTGTCAGTTCCTCCACTTTTCGATTTGTTCTTACAAGAACTAAGCGAAAAACCAACCAGAATGGACAAAATGATCATGGCATTTCCCATTCTTCTTGTTCTTAGATTTTTCATGTTTTTTTATTTTAGATTTAGATATTTGGTAATTATTATATTATAAATTCCCCTATTTTTCACCGTCATTATTACGCATAAACTCCACTACATTTCGCGCATCTGTTTCCGAAATATTCTGGTTAGGCATCCGAACCAGGCATTCTTCCAACATAGCCATAGCCGTTACATCTTTGTTTAACATTTCATCTGAATTCGTTGCAAAATTCATGATCCATTCAGGTTTTCTTCTTTTGGTTACATCAGCCCAGCCCGGTCCAACTAATTTTTCTTTTGTGAGTTTGTGACAAGCAGAGCATTTTAACGCGTAAACAGCTTTACCTGCTGTTACCATAGTCTGATCAAGTGGATAGGTAAGTTCTACATGTGTAATACTGCCAATTCCTTTGTCATCGCTTGAAGAAGCGGATGCATCTGCTGAGTCTTTATCGTTTGACTCACTACTTCCGCATGCCCCAAAAAATAAACTCAGGACCATGCAAATACTCATAAACATTTTGTTTTTCATATCATATTTTTAATTCGGATGTAAATATCTTAAATTACATTCAATTATGAAAATTTCTCTCATCAAATAAGAAGATGATATTTGTCATAAAATATAATTTCGGGGTGAATGCAATTTCATTAATTTGTTAATTTACAATAATTTATCTCATAAAAGATCATTATAACCGGATCAAAAAATCTGGTATTTTAGCCAAAATAATTTTTACACATTTCCCCAATTAGCCAATTCATGCTCATTCCAAAGACCCGGGAAGAAGATGCGCCTTTGAAATTTTGGATGGAGATACTTTTCCCATTCACTTCCCCCGGTAGACTTTTTCCCTTCTCCTTTTGCATTTAAATAAGTTTGGGCAGTCTGAAGATGAACCAAAGGCCATTCGATATTATATTTCTGGTCGAAATTTCTCAAAGAAGTTTTGATAGCAGCAACATTTTCCTTGCCATGTTTTACTTCCCAGGATAGGTATTGTTGATATAAATTCCGGGTTTTCATTTTTTCCGCAAGTCTCACAAATTCATCCAGATAGCGATTTTCAAAATCAGATAAAGTAATTGATTTAATATTTTTTTCTCTATTGTATCCAGCCTCCTGCCAATAAACAAAATCAAATTTTTGTTTTATACTGCAGTTTTCAGGCATTTTTAATCGTCCATGCTCATGAATTAAATTATCGATGTCGGTACAATAGATTTCAATAAATCTGAATTGGGCAGATTGAAAACCACTGGCAGGAGCAAGACTTAATCGAAATTGGTTATAATCCTCATAACTCATTCCGTTGCTCATGATACTGAAAGAACCTATCAGTAAATCGGTATACCTGACCATTCGTTCTATTTTATCACTTGCCATGCTCATCTCCATCGTGTCTTCGCATAATTGTTCCAACTCATGTTTAATCAATTTCAAAACCAATTCGGTAATTTGATGATAAACGATGAATATGGTTTCATCTTTGAAATGTGTTCTCGGTTTCTGCAGGGATAATAAGGTGTCTACATTTATATAATCCCAATAATTAATGGGTTTATTATGGAGCAAACCCTTAAAGTAATTAACGGGATCAAGTCCTTTATTGTTTAAATTTTCATTTAGTTCATCAATGATATTTTTCATAAATAAGAGCTATTATTATATTACCTGATAACTTTTCGAATATCACTCTTAAAGTAGTTAGTTGGTTCCTTTTGGTAATATTTCTTTTTCGGTAGATGACATTCTCATCTCTCTCAGGAGTTGTTTTTTTACATCCTTCGCTAGTTTTCCGATGGTAGTAATTTGAAGCATGTATTTAAGATCATGCCTGATAGTTTTTATATATTTATGTAAAGGGCAAGGGGTTATTTCACTACATTCTTGTAATCCTAACCCACATCCAACAAATAATTCATCACCATCAATGGCCTGAACCAAATCAATCAGCTTAAGCTTTTGTTGCTGTTTATCTAAAAAGAACCCGCCTTTAGGGCCTTTAATAGAACTGATAACTTTTTTTCTGCTTAATTTTTGTAAAATTTTGGCAAGGTATTGTTCCGGAACATTTGTTTCAGAACATATTTCCTTCACATTAATAACCAAACCCTGTTTGGAATTTTCACAAATAATAATTACCGCCCTGATACCATACTCACATGATTTTGAAAACATTTTTTTTATTTGTATTGGTGCGAATTAATAGAATTAATTTCTTACCAGATTGTAAAAAAAATATTTATTTTATGATTTAAATCATTTTAGGATATCTTTATCCGAAATAAATTTGAAACATTAAAATTCAAAATATGAAAAAACTAATCATTACCATGAATGCTTTGCTCTGTACCTTTATAATGGTTTCATGTGGCAATAGCGAACAAAGTCAAGACGCTTCTTCTTCTGGTTCAGCAGCTGTTGCCGGACAATCGGCAGTTAAAGATGATGAATCTGCGAAAGACATTGTAAAAGTTGCCATTGCTTCAAAAGATCACACTACACTGGTTGCAGCGGTTCAGGCAGCAGAACTTGTAGATGTATTGTCTAATGCAGGTCCTTTTACCGTTTTCGCACCCGTTAACGATGCATTTGCTGCTTTGCCGGCAGGTACCGTTGAAGGTTTATTGAAACCTGAAAAGAAGACTGATTTGCAAAACATTTTGCAATATCATGTGGCTGTTGCCGTGTACAATCCGAATATGTTTAAGGATGGACAAAAAATAGAAATGGTGAATGGGGGTATCTGTGTAATTAAAATAAAAGATGGTAAAACCTTTATCAATGATGCCGAATTATTAGGCAGTGTGAAAGCTACCAATGGAATCGTTTATGTAATAAATAAAGTTTTATTACCTCAATAATTTTATATTGGATCTGAAAATCAAAAAAGAGGCCATCTTCACCGGATGGCCTCTTTTTTTCATACTTGTATGAATCAATTTTTTATTTCTACTTCCTCTTTAATCACCATAGGGCCAATTTTTGTTTCTTCGGTTTTTATTGTTTTTCCGTTTTTAGTAATGGTGATATATTTTTTACTGGATATGCCCGTCTTGTTTTTATGATTAAATGTGATATCCACTTTCGAATTTTCTTCCTTATCCCCCATATTAAAATTGAAATGGTGCGTATCCTTTTTTGACCCCAAATCTTCATCGGTTTCCTCTACATCTGTTCCATCGCCACAATCCAAACATTTAAGGCCTGAATTTTTTAGTTTGTAAATATTCCCATCCGCCTCATCCAGATTCTGATCATCTATAATATCTTTTGAAGCATTGTCAAAGTTTAGAATCGTTCCGCTGGGTGCTGATAAAACCACATCCACCTCCTGCCACCTGAAAACCTTATCTTTATCTATGCTGAAATAAGCAGGAAGTATAATTTTATTGTTTTCAATTTTTACCGGATAATTAATTTCATTCATGTGAAAATTTGCATCGGATTGATCATGGCCACTTGATTGAAAAACTATTTTCAAAGAAACGCTATCTGATTTACCGGTTCTGACTTTAAAATTATCAATCTCAAAATATACTTTATCTTTGTCAATGACAACTCCTTTATTCGAAAAAGTGAGTTCAGAAAGTTCATTTTCATTTAAGTTATCCTCAATAATTGGCATTTCAATTCCTTCAATCAGTAAAGTATCTTTTGCACCCAATTTATAAACTGTGTTTCTCGAATCAGAATATTTAATGCTATTAGCGAAACGAATTCCTGAATAAGCCAAAAGAAGCAGTCCGATCATAAAAATTCCTCCTAAGGTAATGCCCCAGGTTTTATTGGTAAGTTTTATTTTAAACAAACTGCGAACTACTACCATAAGTAAAGCAACAAAAGGAATGAGCAGGGTAAATAATATTCCTAATTTTGCTGCATAAATAATGGATTGATCCTTAATGGTAAGATCAATCAATTCATTTAACCATTGGGTGTTACCCATATTAAAAAATAATGCCACCATGGCAATGCTGATTGAAATCACGATGATGAACAGAATAAAAGCAAAAAAACTACCTATCAATTTCAGGATTCCTTTGATAATAATACTTATCAGGTTACTGCCATGAACCGCGATGCTGTTTACCTTATTTGTAATTTGATTTTTTAATATTTCCTTTTCAATATTTTTTATATCCACTGTTTCTCCTTTCATCAACAGTTTTTCGCTTGCGCTGCAGGCTTTGGGTACGATGATCCACATAACGATGTATAACCAAAATCCGGTTCCGAATAAAAATATTCCAACCACAAATGCTAGACGAATCCATACCCGGTCAAGTCCGAAATAGTTTGCCAATCCTGACGAAACTCCCCCAATTACACGACTATCCGGGTCGCGGAATAATCTCCGGTTTCGATTTTCGCGCTGCAAACGCATTTGGGAGGCTTCCTCTTCATTTGCTTTCGGAACTACTGCCCAAAGAATCAGGTACATCAGAATTCCTGAACCATAAGCAACTAATAAAAGCACAAATAATACTCTTATCAAAACCGGATCCAGATCAAAAAAAGAAGCGATACCCGAACAAACTCCACCCAAATATTCATCATTCGGGTTACGGCGAAGCTTATGAATTTTAGGCCGGTTTAACTGAGAAGCCCCTGAATCTTTTTGGTTTTGCGCATTTCCATGTTCCTCCATCTGGGCAATATTTCCGAGTGTATCGGTTACCTCAGTCACATCCTGAATTAAAATCGTATTTCTGTTTGAACCCAATCTTTGTTGAAAGAGTTCAGCCATTCTCGATTCGATATCCAAAACGATTTCCTGGTTGTTCTGAAAATGATGGTGAAGCTTGTCTAAGTAATTTTTAAGATGCAGGTATGCCTGTTCCTCAATTGTGAATAAAATGCCTGCTAACTGAATTTGAAATACTTTTTCCATAATGAATTATAAAATTGAAAATTGAAAATTAAAAATTATGAATTGTGAATTATGAATTATGAATTGTTGTTTTTTCAGTAATATGTTTTACAGCGGATACGATATTGCTCCATGTTTGAGAAAGCTCAAGCAAAAATAACTTTCCTTCATTTGTAAGTTGGTAATATTTGCGAGGGGGCCCGCTTTTACTTTCTACCCAGTTGTAACTCAGAAGTCCGTCGTTTTTTAAACGACTTAATAAAGGATAGAGAGTGCCTTCCACTACAATTAACTTCGCTTCTTTCATTTCCTCTAAAATATCACTTGCATAAGCTTCTTCCCGACTGATAACTGACAAAATGCAATATTCCAGAATTCCCTTTTTCAACTGAGCCTTACTGTTTTCGATATCCATAATTTTCTATAAAAAATTTCTATGCACGGCACAAATCTAAAAGTATTTTAGTACTATGCAATACAAAATACCTTATTCAAGCGTAAATAATTGATTATTAGGTAAAAAAATATTTTTTTTATTTTGTCTGATTTAATTTTGTTTGGTTTTTCAAGTTGAAATAATGAGTTTCTATGTTTAGATTTTAGGATACATCATACCGACCATAGGTTTTATGGAGCCACAATAAATGGGTAGGCGTTCAGGCAGTCATCAAGTTTTACAAACACAATTTTAATCTATTTCGGAATGCTAACAAAAAAATATTATTATTGCGATCCCAATTTTAGGTTCACTTAATTTGATGATTATCATACTATAAGATGATTGCAATCAGTTTTTTTATAGGTAAGATACGTTTTATTCGTGAAATTATAATTTAGGGAAAAAGTATTATTTTAATCTATTTATCAAGGTGTTAACAAATTTTAATAAGGCTGTATTTTTTGTCAAAATTCTGGATTCAGATGTTAAAAACCATCTGTTTTTCTCTTTGGTTCATCCATTTAGGTATTTTAATTTATGCTTGGAAAATAAGTTGTTTATTTCCAGAGGAATTGTTAAAATAACACAAATCAAATACAAACAAAAGAGTCCTGCTTTATTGGCCAGTTATTTGGCAATGAATTAAGATTATCATGGTTTTCATCGGTTTATTTTAATTTATTTTTGGTCAACTTTAGTTTGGCCTGAATCAAGGAAATATCAAAATTTAATTATTAACAAAACAAAACATATAAAATCAAATGAAAAAAATATCTCGTAAATCCTGGGCTGAACCCTATAAAATTAAGATGGTTGAGCTTTTGAAAATGACCACAAAAAATCAAAGAATCAAAGCAATCAAAGAAGCCGGATACAATACCTTTTTATTAAAATCAGAAGATGTATACATCGATTTATTAACGGATAGTGGTACATCAGCCATGAGCGATCGTCAATGGGCGGGCATGATGCTGGGAGATGAAGCTTATGCAGGAAGTTCTAATTTCTTCAAACTTGAAAAAACCATACAGGAGCATTATGGTTATAAATATATCATACCTACTCATCAGGGAAGAGGAGCTGAGAACATTCTATCGAAAGTGATGATAAAAAAGGGAGATGTTATCCCGGGCAACATGTATTTTACCACGACCCGCCTGCATCAGGAATTAGCAGGGGGTATGTTTACCGACATCATCATTGACGAGGCACATGATTCGAATAATGAATTTCCTTTTAAAGGAAATGTGGATCTGGCCAAACTGGATAAGGTAGTGAAGAAATATGGAGTGAAGCGAATTCCTTATATAAGTATCGCTACAACCGTAAATATGGCAGGTGGGCAACCGGTGAGCATGAAGAACCTGAAAGAATTACGTGCCTATACCAAGAAATTAGGAATTAAGATTATTCATGATATGACCCGTGTAGCTGAAAACGCTTATTTTATTCAACAGCGTGAAAAGGGGTATGATAAAAAAACCGTTAAGGAAATTGTGCTTGAAATATGTAATCAGACGGATGGCGCTACGATGAGTGCAAAAAAAGATGCCCTGGTAAATATTGGTGGGTTTTTAGCCGTTAATGATTGGGATATTTTTGAAGAAGCCAGAAACTTAGTGGTTGTGTATGAAGGTTTGCATACATACGGTGGTTTGGCCGGACGTGATATGGAAGCCATGTCTATTGGTATTGCTGAAAGTGTTAATGATTTTCACCAGCATGCACGGGTAGGACAGGTTGAATATCTTGGAAACAAAATGATTGACTGCGGAATTCCTATTGTTAAGCCAATAGGGGGTCATGGAATATTTATTGATGCCAGAGCCTTTTTACCACACCTGACTCAGGATGAATTTCCTGCCCAAACACTGGCTGCCGAAATGTATATCGAATCGGGAGTAAGAACCATGGAACGCGGAATTGTATCTGCCGGCCGTAAAGCCAATGGTGAAAATTATTACCCAAAACTGGAATTGGTAAGATATACCATTCCACGTAGGGTATATACGCAGGCTCACATGGATGTAATTGCTGAAGCCACTGCCACTTTGTTTGAAAGAAGAAATAAAATCAAAGGGTTAAAAATGGTTTATGAGCCAAATTATTTAAGATTTTTTCAGGCTAAATTTGAAAAATTATAAATTAGCAACAGGAAATATAATAGAGCACTCCGAAGTTTTTAATAAATATTTAATAACTTCGGCTGCTCTTTTATGAGGCTGACAAACCAATTTTATTAGATGAGACCCATTGTTTCTATTTCTGTTTTTCTTTTTCTGGCAGTTAGCTTTTTGGCTTATACAACCCATCTATATACCCTTGGAGAGTCTGTTAAAAGGAGAAATATTGACTATTCAAAGGCCTCAGAAGGCAGGTTGGTATGGCAAAAATATAATTGTCAGAGTTGTCATCAGTTTTATGGTTTGGGAGGTTATTTGGGCACTGACCTTACCAATGTTTACAGTGCTAAAGGCAAAGGTGAGGCATTAATCAGGGTAATGATTTCGATAGGGACCCCCCAGATGCCTGCTTTTAAGTTAAGTGAGAAGGAATTATCTGATTTAATGGTATTTTTAAAATCGGTTGATGCAAGTGGTAAAGCTGATCCAAGGAGCTTTGAAACGCAATCAAATGGAATGATCATAGAGAATGAAAAAAGAGAATTCAATAGGTAAGTTATTTCTTGCCACTTCACTTTTGTTGTTAATTATCGGGTTGATAGGCGGCGTTTTTGCGTCTTTAAGTTATATCATACCCGGATTATGGAAAGATTCAATAGGATTTATGCAATTGCGTCCGATCCATGTATCGGCAATTATGTTCTTTATTTTATTGGGTGGTTCGGGTTGTGTTTTCAGTGGTTTGTTTTTTATTGATGCTGTAAGGATTTCAAAACCAATCGCCACGATCCAGTTTTTGTTATGGGTAATTGCGCTTATCGGAATTTTTTATTCTTATCTTCACAATGAATTTGGTGGGAGGGAATATTGGGAGTTTCCACCTATATATGCACTTCCCATCGCCTTAGCCTGGCTTCTGTTTATTTTCAATTTTTTTAAAGTCGTTTTGGTTCAAAAGAGCTGGCCGGTATATTTTTGGATGTGGATGACCGGTTTGATATTTTTTCTTTTTACTTTTTTCGAAAATTACCTCTGGCTGTTTCCCTATTTCCGCGACCATTTCATAAAAGATATGACCATTCAATGGAAGGCAAACGGTTCACTGGTGGGTTCCTATAATCAATTGATTTACGGTACGGCCTTTTTCTTAATGGAAAAAATAAGTGGCGATAAAACACTTGCCAAATCCAAGCTGGCTTTTGGGATGTACTTTTTAGGCTTAACCAATTTAATGTTTAATTGGGCACATCATATTTATACCCTGCCTACCGAAAGTCATATTCGTTTTGTAGGTTATGTAGTAAGTATGACGGAATGGATCTTTTTTGCCAAAATAATTTACAACTGGAATAAAACGGTCATCGAAGTACAAAAGAATTTCCATTATTATCCTTACCGGTTTTTAATCGCAGCCGATGTATGGGTATTCCTGAATATGGGCTTAGCCATTTTCATGTCGGTTCCGGCATTGAATTTATATACGCACGGTACACATGTTACGGTTGCACATGCCATGGGTTCAACAATTGGAATTAACACGATGGTAATTTTGGCCGCTTGTTTCGAATTTTTTAGTGGCAAATGCACCACTTTTTCCACCCGTTCCAGATGGCTTAGAATATCCTATTGGGTCACGCAAATTACCTTATTGGTATTTTGGTTAACCATGATTGTGATTGGTTTTAAGAAAGGAATCTGGCAAATGGATAAGCTCGCTCAACCTTTCAATATAATGATGGATGGTATGCGGTTTTGGTTTTATTTGTTTGTTGTTTCCGGTTCAGTCTTGATGGTTTCCATAGGGATTCAATCCATTATTCTGTTAAGGTCCTATATCGTTTGCCTGTTTAAAAAAGAGCTGCCTTAGAACCTGATTATTAGATTTAATGGTTGGGATAATCGGAACGGTAATGACAACCCCGGCTTTCTTTTCTTTCAATAGCAGCCTGAGCTATCAGCAGGGCGGTATGTAATCGGTTTCGATTGTCTATACAGGCTTTACTAAAGGGATTTATTATAAATTCATGGTCGTTTTCCTGCATCATTTTTTTCAATTCCGTGATACCCCTTTTCATTTCGCTTTCATTTCGGATGATGCCAAAATTGAACCACATCAGATTTTTTAATTTTTCATTTTTCTCCAGATAGCGATCGTGATCTTCTTTTGAGTCTATTATTAATTCATCATAAATCACCTGTTCATGTATGTTTCCGACTTCAATTTTTTCGAGGTGATTCGCTGCGGATTCTGCCATTACGATATTTTCTAAAAGCGAATTGCTTGCCAGCCGGTTTGCGCCATGCAGCCCGGTACAGGCAACTTCACCAATGGCATAAAGATTAGGCAGGGATGTTTGTCCGTTTAAATCGGTTACAACGCCGCCACAACAATAATGTGCCGCCGGAGTAACCGGAATATTCTCCAATGGAATTCCTTTTTGATTACAAACTTCGGCAAGGCCGGGAAAAGTATTTTTCAGGATGGGTACCAGAGCCAAATCAGATTTGAGATACACAAAAGGTGATTTCAGCAATAACATTTGTTCAAAGGTTTTCCGGCTAACAATATCGCGTGGAGCCAGTGAAGCCAATGGGTGTTCATTCATATAGGCCTCACCATTGGTATTTACCAGGATGGCGCCTGCTCCTCTGAAGGCTTCCGTTATCAAATAACTTTGATTCGTATGGTTTTCATAAAGCATGGTTGGATGAAACTGAAGGAATTCGAGATGATTAACTTTTGCACCTGCTCTGTGCGCAATTGCGATCCCTTCGCCGGTAGCAATGGAAGAATTCGTGTTTTTTAAAAAAAGCTGCCCATAACCACCTGTTGCCATTACCACTGCGTCGGCCTTGTTCAATTCAATATTCCCTGTTTCTGTATTTAAAAATCGGGCACCTTTACAAACTCCTTCCTCCATATATAAATCGGTGATCTGCCGGTAAGGCTTTAAATTTATTTTTGGATGATTTTTAATTCTGGCATACAGGGTTTCCATCAGGAATTTTCCTGTTTCGTCCTGTATATGAACAATTCGGTTGGAGGAGTGACCTCCCTCTTTTCCTAAATCAAAATCAAGTTTATTTTTATTAAATTCAACGCCCATTTCAATTAAATGATTCAGGGCATTGGTTGAGTTTCCAATAATAAAATTTACTGCATCCGGATCGCATAATCCATCACCAACTTTTAGCGTATCCTGAATATGTTTCTCAATACTGTCGTCAACGCCCAGGGCTACGGCGATCCCACCTTTAGCCAGGTAACTGTTCGATTCAAAAAAGGCATCTTTGAAAAATAAATCTATCGTAGCGTATTTTGCTGCTCTCAATGAAAAATAAACACCGGCAAAACCACCGCCAACACATATAATTCTGGGTTCCATGGCTATTTATTTAAATTCCAACATTCTTTCAACCGGTCTATAAGCTTTATTAAGAACGTTTACTGGTAATTTCACTAAATACTTTTCTTCGCCAGGAGTTCCAATTGCCTCTAAAGCAGCAAGAACTTTATTGAGCTGGTTCAATTTCATATACTGACATTTAATGCATGGGGTAACAAACTCTTTGTCCTTAAACATGCGCTTCAGGGTAGAGCCTAAATCACATTCTGAAGCAAGAATAAACTGTTTTGATTTACTATTTTCAACATGTTTAATGATATCATTTGTGCTTCCCAAAACTCCCTGATGGTTTTTAAAGCTGCTATTTACTGCAGATTCAGGAACCTCCCAATGCATCAATACCTCGGCATTTGCATTTTCATTAACCATGGTGGCAAGTGCTTCACCTCTGAACTGCTCATGAACTTCGCAAACGCCATTCCACAAAATTAATTTTTTCCCAAGCTCTCTTTCGATACGGGTTTGAAGGTTTTGACCCATGTAAATATCCGGAACAAAAATAAGGGTATCCTCCTTAAAAGAGGCGGCAATGTTTATGGCATTTCTTGAGGTACAACAGATATCCAACTCGGTTTTAGTTTCGGCATAGGTATTGATATATCCAATTACCGGAATACCGGGATGTTTAATTCTTAATTGTCGTACATCTTCGGCAGTGATACTGGAGGCCAAAGAGCAACCCGCCTCCGTATCAGGCATGAAAATTTTTTTAGAAGGGTTGATGATAAAAGCGGTCTCAGCCATAAACCGGACTCCGCAAAACAAAATATGTTTTGCTTTGGTACTGCGTGCCTCCAGACTTAAACCCAAAGAGTCTCCTAAAAAGTCAGCTATTCCACCTTCATTTTCGAGCAATTGAAGCTCGGGCGGCATATAATAATGCGCTAAAAGAACAACGTCTTTTTCCTTTTTTAAACTCCGTATTTTTTCATAAACGGTATTTAATTCTTGTTCAGTATAGTTGGATGTTTCGGTCATGGTAAATGTCAAAATATATTTGTCAAAATCAGCTTTGCAATATGTTTTCAGATTTCAATTAATTATTTGACCTCAGTCAAGTTTTATTTTGATCAAAATCAATTGCTATAATTTACTAATATTTATTTAATAAATTAATATTTTCTTAATATTTTATATTAATATTTTTTGTTACTATTTTTCTCTAAATTTGGCGTATTATCGTTTGGCAAGATACAGCTAATTTTTTTTTGAATCAACCATCGGTAGCAATAATAATTTCGAAATGAAAAAGTTTGTCTATTTTACCTTAGTATGGATGGTTTTTCTATTCAGTTCATGCGTGAAAGATCCTCCAAAAGTGATTCCGGTTACCTCCGGTTCGCTCGTAATAAAAGTGGATTACAAGGTGGATGGGAAGCCATTAATTTTTGATAGCTTAATGTATACAAATACAGCGGGGAACCTCTATTCGGTGAGTCGCCTGGAATATTTTCTTTCGGGATTTGTTTTTGAGGATATGAGCGGTAATTTTATTCAATCAGATATGGTTTTGTATGAAAATGCCAAAAAGCCTGTCAGCATAATCCTGACCCAATTAAAATTCGGAAATTACAAGAGTGTTCAGTTTAATGTGGGTATTGATTCTATTCACAATATCAGTAATTCCCTTGAACCTACCCCCGAAAATCTGAATATGTTTTGGCCGGATGAGATGGGGGGCGGATACCATTTTACAAAATTGGAAGGCCGATACCTGAATGCAGCTTCCACTACCAGTGGTTTTGCCATGCATATAGGCACCAATAAAACGCTGGTGAAACATAATAAATTGACGGTTTCTAAAAATGTTACTGAAAATACAACTGACACCTTGCAACTCACTATGAATATAAATGAATGGTTTACCAATCCAAATCAATATAATTTGTTGATTCATGGGAATTATACAATGGGTAACGATAGTTTGATGTTAATGCTAAAAGAAAATGCAAAAGATATTTTTTATTAAATTGGGATTTATTGCAGGATTAATCTTCATCCTCTTCCTGGGAAATTGCAAGAAAGATCCTGTAGTTCTACAAACGCCAGACGATAAGCCTTATGTACTTGTAATCCCTCCCGGCTTTCCGAAGCCATATCTTTCCGAAAAAAATCCATTAACCGAAAAGGGTGTTATATTGGGAAGAATGTTTTACAATGACCCGATTTTATCCACCAATGGTAAAAGTTGTTCTACCTGTCATAAATCGCAGTATTCATTTTCGAAACCCGAACATTTTAATGGACTCAATGGATATACCATCAGCGTGATGCCACATATCAATTTGGCCTTTAAAAATATTTATAATTGGGAAGGGAGTGCTCCTGATCTGGATTTACTGCCCATGGGAGATTTTGAACCTGAGATATTTAATACCAATGAAAAGATTCTTTTTGAAAATTTGAGTAAACACCCCGTATATCCTTCTTTGTTTAAGGCAGCATTTGGAATAGATAATATTTATTCACTGACCTTTGTTGAGTTGAAGATTAAAATCAGTTATGCGATTTCACAATATTTAAGAACCATGATCAGCGCCAATTCCAAATACGACAGGTATCTGGCAAAAAAAGAAGATTTAGATCCACTTGAAAAAATAGGAATGCAAATATTTTTCACCGAAAAAGGTGATTGTTTTCATTGTCATGGCGGTCCCTTATTTACAGATAATGGTTTTCATAATAATGGGGTGGATAGTACTTTCAACGGATTTAATTTAGGTTATAACCTGGTAACCAAGCAGGCTAACGATATAGGCAAATTTCACTCGCCCACTTTAAGAAACATTGAGTTAACGGCTCCTTATATGCATGATGGCCGCTTCGCCACCTTAGAGTCGGTTATTGAGTTTTATAACAGCGGCGTGCATAATACAAATTACCTGGATGCTATTATGTTCAAAAGGAAAAATGTGAATGCACTCAATCTGTCTGATATAGAAAAAACGGCTTTGGTTAAGTTTTTAAAAACTTTAACGGATACTACCTTCCACAATATGTAGCCGGGTTTGGTGATTATTTACTGATTGAATTTTCAGCCGGTAAAGAGTTGGAGATTAGTCTAAAAACAACTATTTTACGAGTTTTATGATAATGGTCATATTTTATAGGTAGTTTATATCAAAAATTGCACGCTTAAATCCGAAACAAAATTGGCCTATCCATCTCAAATAACGGATTGTAAAATTTGTCCAATAATGGATAGTTCCGGTGTTTGCTCATTAATGAAGGATGAGTTAGAGATATTTAATAAGAAAAAGTCCAGCAAATTTTATAAAAAGGGGAGCATTATTTTTTATGAAAACGAGATCGCCAAGGGTCTCCATTTAGTAAATAATGGGAAATTAAAATTGTTCAAGACGCTCGCGGATGGAAATGAACAAATATTAAAACTCTCTTCTACGGGAGATATTATTGGCTACCGCGGATTATTAGGAAATGAAAAGTATATTGCCTCTGCCGAGACTCTGGAAGATTCTCAAATTTGTTATATACCCAGACAATATTTATTCGAATTATTAACTAAAAATATTGCACTTACCCTGAGGTTATTTGAAATTTTTGCTTCCGACCTGGCCTATGTTGAAAACAAGGCACTCCGGTTTTTGCAAAATTCGAGTCGGGAGAAATTGGCAAAGAGCCTTCTTGAACTGAATGAAACCTATGGATTGGATGAACTGGGGTTCATTAATATTAAATTGAGGAGAGAGGAATTGGCAAGTTTATGCGGTATGGCTGCCGAAACGGTGGTACGGCTTTTAAAAGAATTTGAGGAGAATAATATTCTTTCCCTGAGTTTGAAAAAGATCGCTATCAAAAATATGGATGAGTTAAAAAGGGTGGCACATTTTGAGATGTGATATTTTGTTAGAATTGGTTTTCTCCCGATAAATTTTCTCATTATATCTCTTAATTCTTAAATTTGTTTTCTGAGTTTAATAAATTATGATCAACAGAATTGTGAGGATGAGTTTTGATCCGGCTAAGGTGGAACGCTTTCTCGAAATATTTAATCAGGCTAAATCAAAGATTTCCGCGTTTGAAGGATGTGAGGGACTAACCCTGTTGCGAGATGCGCATGATCCAAATGTGTTTTTCACCTATAGCTATTGGCGGAATCAGGATTGTTTGAATAAATACCGGTTTTCTGACTTATTTAAGGAAACCTGGGGGCAAACCAAGATCTTATTTATCGAGAAACCAATGGCCTGGAGTTTGATAGTAGAAGAACTGGTGAAATAATTATACAGAAAACAGGATAAATTCTGCTATTTACCTAAAAATGGTAATCGGTAATCGGTAATCGGTATTCGGTAATCGGTAATTGGTAATCGGTAATTGGTAATCGGGTATTTAGTAATAACATTACCGATTACATTTCATTTACTGAATACTGAATACCTTAAACGGGATGCATAAATTTACACCGTAACATATATAAGAGTGTATAAAAAAAAAGGTTTCTCACATACTTTTCGTTTAACTGCTTTAAGAATCTGATGAGTTGATAGGTTACTTTTGAGCTTTAATCGTCGCTTCCTATGACTAAAAAGTCGGTACTCATTGTCTTTTACCTGGTTTTTGTATCCATAACAGTCTATTGCAGGCCAACTGATTCATTGCGTGTGGAATTACGCGGAGGGAAAAAATTCATCATTCACAGAGTTGTTAAAGGAGAATCATTAACAATGCTTGCCGCCAGATATGGATTGGAAGAGGGAGAAATCATTAACAGTAATGCCTTGATAACAGGCGGGGTTTTTCTGGGTCAGATTATCAAAATTCCTTTAAATATTGAAAAATATGGAGATGTGGAGGCTAAGCCCATTGCACCGATAACGGATTCGAGGTTGCCATTGGCTAAAACACTTCCGGCTCCTCCATCCACCAAGCCAAGTGCAAATAAAATTATAGAAAAAACGGAAGATGAAAAAACTGAAAAACCGGTAATTGTTGACCCGGCAGAACCTAAAAAGGATATTGTGCTTGCTGCACCCCCTGTGCCTAAAAAGGAACCTGTGGCTGTGAAAAATCCGGTTCCTGCTCAGGCTCCAGTAGTAAAAGTAGATACGCCTAAAAAAGAAATTCCAAAATCAGTACCCAAATACAGAACTTATGTAGTTGCGTCGGTTCAAACCGTAAGTCAGTTAGCTGAAACATTTGAAGTGGATCCCAAAGAAATAATAGAATTGAATCATTTAAAAGTATATCGCTTAAAGGTGGGCCAAATAGTGAAAGTTCCGGTAGAAGGCCAGCCAGTCATTGCAAAAGCAGAGCCGGTGCCAGCACCGGAACCCCCTGCTAAAATTGTTGCGGAACCTTTGGTAAAATTCGAAGCCCCCCAAATTGCCATGCGGATAAAGCCACCAGTGGTTCAAACCTTAATTGTTAAGGACACAACAAAGGTATTAGCCAATATTGAATCGGTTCCACCTGCAAAGAAAGATACGGCAAACCTATTAGCCCGAGTTGATTCAGCTTTCACTTCAAAAAGAGATTCATTAAAATTAGCATCCAAACCGTTAAAACCACTACCCCCCGCAGTGTTAGTTAATCCGTACCTGGGTGTAAAAGGATTTGTTGTTTTTGAAATTCCTAACCTGGAGACCAAAGCTGATTCATTAAAGGCGGATTCCATTATCAGAAGCCGCTTCAAAACCTTATCTCAGTTTGTAAATGAACCAGACTCAGCCATAGATAAGTTTGATTTCTTGTACAGGCACCCGAACAGCGTTGCATACAAAGTATCTGAAGTTGGTGGTAAATATAGTTATTATGATGTTTGGGGAATGAAAGCGGCGAATGCAAACGCTGTTGACGTGACTTCAATCCAACAAACAGAAGGTGCCGGAGACGAATATTATACACATGTTGTTAAAAATGGCGAAACCATTGAATCCATCGCAAAAAAATACAATGTCAGTTCTTCCGATATCATAAACTGGAACCAAATTGTAAAATACAGGCTACGTGTGGGACGTGATTTGATTGTAAATGTAGAACGGGCAAAATTAGACTATCTGAAAAGAGCCATACCGAAAAGTGCTCCAAAAGGGGAAGGAACGATTATTAAGGAGGAAATAGAAATTGGCCTTGGGTACTATAATGCTGACTTGAACTTGCACGGAGTTTACTGTAATAATGTGCCTAAAGGGAAATTCATTTATATACTGAACCGCGATAACTTTGAAGAGTATTTTGGGCGTGTTGATGGGCCCTTACCTAAAAATGCTCCTCCAAAAACAGTTATTCAGGTTGATAAAAGAATTGCCGACAAATTGAAAATTGATAAATCAATATTTAATATAGAGGTCTGGTACGGTTTGGCAGAATAGCATTCAAAAATAATTCCTGTTACATTCTTTATGTTTGATCCTGAAATCATGTTTGAAAAAACGGCCATTCAATTTTTCCCATCCGAACAAAATCATTCTGATTCTGCTTTCAGCATATTAATTCCCAGCTGGAATAATTTATCCTATCTTAAATTTTGTATTGAGAGCATTAAAAAAAACAGCCACTTTCGGCATCAGCTGATTGTTCATGTGAACGAAGGTACGGATGGGACATTGGAGTGGGTTCAGGGGCAAGGATTCGATTATACTTATTCTAATGCTAATGTTGGTGTTTGCCATGCATTAAACGCCATGTCGGATCTGGTTCAGACAAATTATATCTTATACCTCAATGACGACATGTATGTATGTGAAAATTGGGATAAATTTTTGATGGAAGCCATTCAATTAAAGCAGGATAATCTGTTTTATTTTTCCAGTACCATGATTGAATATGATCAATCGGGCAACAAGGCTGTTTTAGCTCCATTTGATTTTGGACAGAGCCTGACTCATTTTGATGAATTGGGTTTAAAAGATTTTGTTAAATCTGTCAAACATCCTGATTGGCTGGGTGCCTGCTGGCCTCCCAGTATTGTTCATAAAAGTTTATGGCAACAGGTAGGAGGATATACAGAGGCCTTTAGTCCGGGCTTTTATTCAGATCCCGATTTTGGCATGAAACTTTGGAATGCCGGAGTGAGAGATTTTAGAGGAATTGGAGCCAGTCTGGTCTATCATTTTAAATGTAAATCTACAGGTAGGGTTATCCGGAACAATGGCAGGAAAACATTTGCCAGAATTTGGGGGATACCTGCCTCTTTTTTTTATAAGAATGTTTTAAGAATGGGTGAACCTTACAGCGATCAGGTGAAATTAGAATTTGAAAAAGGGATATCTTTTTTTATGGCCAGATTAAGGGCTTACTGGATTACGATTTTTTAAAGCAATAATAAAATTACCCATTCTGAATGTATAAAATTTCACAGAGAACCACAGAGGACTCACAGAGAACCACAGAGTTAAATAATGCAGCATTACGAAAACTATAGAAAAAAATTTAGCCCTATATTCCAAATAGAGCAAGTTAAATTAAATTGAAGAGGTTTGAGGTACCTATATTTCTTTGTACCGTAAACCCTTCACCATAAGTTACACCAATTTGCCGGCCAAATTCTATCGCTCTGCCTTTTAACAGGGTAATAAATTCGGGGTTCGAAATGGGTGTTAAAGGTTCAACTGAATTCGGATCATAGAACTGACTGCTGAAAGCCAAAATACTTTCCATTTTTTTATCAAAGAATGGGGTAATATCTACTATCATATCCGGCTTGGTATATTGATCCTGTATATAATGATAAACTGCTTTTGGCCTCCATTCTTTTTGAATTTCACCCGCTAAATTTGTTTCAATTTTTCTCAATCCGGAGAGAAAACAGGCTTCATGGATCAGGTCACCAGCCTTAGCATGATCGGTATGGCGGTCGCTTTGTGCATTGCATAAAACAATTTCGGGTTGATATTTCCTAATCATTTCAATGGCTTTCATCAAATGGGTTTTGTCTTTTTTGAAAAAGCAATCTTCAAATCCGAGATTTTCCCTGAAATGTAACCCTAAAATTTTGGAAGCATTATTGGCTTCAATCATTCTCAATTCGGCATTACCGCGTGTGCCCAGTTCTCCTTTTGTCAGATCAACAATACCAACCTTATATCCTTTATTTATATGCGATAGGATGGTTCCGCTACAACTCAACTCAGCATCATCGGGATGAGCTGCAAAAACAAGGATATCAATTTTTATCATGGGGTAATAACAAATTATTTAGCCATGATTTTCTCATTATCTTTAATGAATTCTTTCAACTGATCCACATTCAGCCTTTTGGCGATAATTTTTTTATTTTCATCCATCAGGTAAAGCACAGGCGTACTGTATATATCGTAGTGACGACGGAAATTGGTTTCATTGTTGGGGTCATATACATTCAGCCATTTCAATTTGTTTTCCCTTAAATATTTCAGCCATTCTTTTGAATCGGGTGTTAAACTAACTCCAAAAACCTCAAACATTCTTTCTTTTGCTCCTTTCACGTTCAAACTGTCATACAAGGTTTTCAACTTAAGCATTTCCTCTTTACACTTGCCACAATTGGCATCCCAGAAAATGAGCAAAGTGTATTTTGCTTTGAGGTTATACAGGCTGTGATATACATTATTGGTATCGAGCATGGTTAAGTTCGGACCTTTGGCACCCAATAAATTCTGACGTAACTGATCAGCACGGTCTTTCATTTTAAAAAGGAGCGTTTCGTCAATCCAGAATGCTTTTCCTTTTGCATAATATTGATCAATCATATAAACAAAAACTCTGTCCATACCCATATAACTTGAAGTTTCATAATGGTTGGTAATCCAATACAGGCAGTATTTAAAATTTTCCTTACCCGGTTCCGCCATTTTCAAAACAATGTCGGATGACTTAATGATACTGTCGGGAATCTGAGGGGTAAGCTTTAGCATAAAGTACTCAAATTTTTGATGAAAAACAGGGGTTCTTACAATTCGGCTGTCCGACCAATCGAAATTATCAAAGTAGTGATTGTAGTAGTATAAGTATTGGAAATTAGAATCTATAATTTCGCCTTTGTTATTTCTGGGTGCGGGAGGAACATCAATATCAATCATCAGTTTAAAAATTTTGCTGATTAAGAAATTTGGATATTGCGTCATCAGGTTTTTCCGGTAATCCATTAAATCATTCGTGATTTTTCTATACTCCTCTGTTAAAATCCGAGTTTGGGTAGTATCATTTTTCTCTTTGGCCTCCTTTAACTTTTCCTCTAATTTCATGGCGTTGGCACCCATTTTAGTCGTGTATTTGGTATAGTTAAAAAACACGTCGTTTTCGGGAGATCCTTTAATTTTCATGTTTTGTATCACATCCACACTATCTGTTTCGAGTGAGAAAAACTGTTCGGTAACTACAAAATCGAAAAGCAGGTTTTTATCCGGTGTGGCAACTAAATATACACCTCCTTCTAGGTCTTTGGGCCCTTTGAAATTCATTTTACCGGTTTTATCCGTAATGGCACTGTCTCTTAAATATTGCTTATCACCAAAATAATACCCAAGGTATAATTTCTTATTCGGGTAACCTTTAATGGTTATGGTAATATCATATCCGGCCACTTTTACAGGCTCTTTGGCTAATAAAAATCCCGCGGACAGGAGTCCGATTAAACAACATACAATTATTTTTTTTATCATTTCTAATTCAATTTTGGCGTAAAAATAGCTAAAATCATGCCGTGGGTCAATGTTTTCTTTAAAGTTTAACAAAAGTTTAAGTATTTCTTACCGGAACGTACTTAGAAACGGGTGTCCCTAAAAGGCTTTATGTTATTGGTTATCTAATTTATAGGGAATAATGGGATGGGTAATGGGGAGTATTAATTCATTTTGAGGGAAAGAAACAAAAATACCATGTAAATTTGGAGGCTGTGAATATCTTGCCTGTAGAATTTATTAATCAAATAACGGCTCTTTATCCTAAAGAGGCAGATTTATTATTAGAAGCAATCCAAAATCCTCCGCTTACCTCGGTACGACTCAATCCCGCAAAAAAAAACAATGCATTTTCCGGCCAGATACCTGTTCCCTGGTGCGAAGACGCTTTTTATTTAAGGGATCGCCCTTCCTTTATTATGGATCCCTTATTTCATGCCGGAGCCTATTATGTGCAAGAAAGCTCGGGTATGTTTTTGCAAACTGTGCTGAACCAATTGCCGGGTATTCAAAATCCGTTGATTGCACTTGATTTATGTGCAGCTCCGGGCGGGAAAAGCACATTGATTCAATCGGTACTTCATCCCAAATCGGTTTTGGTTTCAAACGAAATCATAAAAACGAGGGTTCAGCCTCTGATAGAAAATATGCTGCGTTGGGGTTTGCCCAATCAAATAATTACTAATAATGATCCCAGACAAATTGGACAATTATCGGAAATTTTTGATTTACTGGTGGTGGATGCACCCTGTAGTGGAGAAGGATTATTCAGAAGGGACCCCATGGCCATGAAGGAATGGAGCATGGATCAGGTAATGCTCTGTGCCGGCAGGCAGCAAAGAATTTTAAGCGAGGCTTTACCGGCTTTGAAACCGGGAGGTTTCCTGATCTATTCTACTTGTACTTTCAATCATTTCGAAAATGAGGATATAATAAACTGGTTGATTCGTGAAAAAGGGTTATCGCCTTTTCCAATTGAGGTTCCGCCGGATTGGGGAATCACAAAGGTTAATAATCACAGTTTCAAATTTTTACCACATTTGGTAAAAGGAGAGGGATTATTTATGGCGATATTACAAAAACCCGGTGGAGCTTCCCTGCATGGGAACAGGAAAAAAGAGCCGAAATTAAATTTTGTTTCCCGAAAATTATTTCCGCAATTGCAAGAGTGGCTCAATAATCCGGATGATTTTGATTTCGTTACCGAGAACGATTTTATCTATGCAATACCCAAAACCATGCTTTATATTTATGGTCAGACCCGACAGCATTTATATGTAAAACATGCCGGAATTTGTATGGGAAAAATGGATAAAACCGGAGCATTGATTCCGGAGCATCATCTTGCTTTATCAACTTGTTTATCCGGAGAAATAAATTCCATTGCTGTGAATAAGGAGCAGGCCATTGCCTATTTAAGAAAGATTGATTTTGAAATTAAAGATCAACATGAGCCAGGCTGGTATGTATTGAAATATAAAGGTCTGGCATTAGGCTGGATCAAGCTTTTGCCAAATCGAATCAATAATTATCTTCCTGCTGCGTATCGGATTTTGCGGGAAGTAGATTGAGTTTTGGATCTTGCCACAAAGACGCTAAGGGCATTATCTAGGCGCCTTTTCGTCTTAGCGGCAAAAGAAAATAGTTTCTTTGTTTCTTCGTAGCAAAAAAAAGTTGTCTATATATCTCTGCAAAAGGGCTTTCCAAAATTAGCTCCTTCCAAGTAATTCAAAATGCTTATCTTTGCCGCTTATCTCATTCCGGATTGGCTTTGTTTGTTATTGTAAAACAAGCATTTAGATTTGGTTTGAACCTAAATTTGCATCATGAAATTTCACCTGAATTTATTACGAGCCGTTAATGAGGCCATTTACCAGATATTTGAAGAGAATAAATTTGCCGATAAGGTATTGGAAAAAGTTTTGCGTTCAAACAATTTGTGGGGAGCCAGAGACCGGGCATTTATAGCCGAAAATACCTATGATATGGTGCGTTATTGGAGATTGATCCGTACCGTGGCTGAATTGGAAACCCACGAACTGAATGAAACCAATTTATTTACATTATTTGGAACCTGGCAGGTTTTAAAAGGAGTTCAGCTTCCTCAATGGGAAGAGTTTAAAAATGTTGACGCAAAAAAAGTTGACCATAATTACAAGCTTTTAAAAACTCAGCGTAAGATGGCCCATTCTTTACCCGATTGGCTGGATGATTTGGGCTATAAGGAACTGGGAAAACAATGGAATAAAGAGGTAGAAGCTTTAAATGAAACTGCACCGGTAGTTATTCGGGTGAATACCCTAAAAACCACCAAGTCTGAATTGATCAAGAAATTACAGGAACGTGAGATATTTACAGATGTAGTTGCGGGTTGCAAAGATGCTTTGGTATTAAAACAGCGTCAGAATTTATTTATTACGCCCGAGTTTAAAGAAGGCTTATTTGAGGTTCAGGATGCCTCTTCGCAGTTGGTGGCGGAGTATTTACAAATAGTACCCGGTATGCGCATTGTGGATGCTTGTGCGGGTGCAGGAGGCAAAACCATGCACATGGCAGCTTTGGCTCAAAACAAAGGCCGGATTATTAGTTTGGATACCGAACAATGGAAATTAGATGAAGCCAAAAAACGGGCACGCAGGGCAGGGGTAAGTAACCTTGAACTGCGTTTGATTGAATCAAAAACCATCAAAAAACTTTTTGGAACGGCCGATCGCTTATTATTGGATGTTCCCTGTTCGGGTTTGGGAGTTTTAAAACGCAATCCGGATGCAAAATGGAAATTAAGCCTGGGATTTATTGACAAAGTGAAGGCCCAGCAGAAAGAAATTTTAGAAGATTACTCAAAAATTCTAAAACCCGGGGGGATATTGGTTTACGCAACGTGCAGCATTTTACCCTCTGAAAATAATGAACAGGTAAGTACATTTTTGAAAGCGAATTCAAATTTCGAATTGCTTGAAGAACGGAATCTATATCCAAGTGAAACGGGTTTTGATGGGTTCTACATGGCGCGAATATTAAGGAGGAAGGATGTTCAGTAAAAACTCTCATAAGCTGAAAGCGTGGATATTATTAGGGAGACTATAGTAGAAAAGAAGATAAATTAAATTTATATTTGCATTCCAGTATATAGGTAAAGGTAATGAAAAAATTATACCAAATAACTTCTGTTTTATCACTACTAATTATTGTTGCACCTTTTATAATTAATCATGTTGAACCCTATTTAAAAGAGGCTTTTGGAATAAATAGTAAGGAAGAGGCAGATCAGAAAATTCCACTGAGGGATCAGATGGAATTAGCCTGGCAGCAGGAATTTGATTTGACGCATGATCCGGCTTTAGGCATTGTTCCAAAAGAAAGACTGTATGATGCCTGGAAATATCAACAATCACTGTTTGAGAAAAAGGGTATGGGAAAATCGGCCATACCGGGCGTAAGCTGGCAGGAAAGGGGTCCGAATAACTGGGGTGGAAGAACACGTGCTTTGGTTGTAGATTTAAATGATGCCACCCGCAAAACGGTTTGGATTGGAGGCGTTTGCGGTGGTTTATGGAAAACAACTGATATTACACAAGCCAATCCTACCTGGACTGTGATTGATGATTTTTTTCAAAACCTTGCCATTACCGGACTTGAACAAGCCCCCTCAAATCCACAGATAATGTATTTTTGTACCGGTGAGGGTAGTGGAAATTCGGATGCAGTTAGAGGCTTAGGTGTTTGGAAATCGAGCAATGGTGGAGGCTCCTGGACACAATTAAGTGCTACCAATAATTCAAGTTTTTATTATTGTCAAAAAGTGTTTGCTTTGGGAAACGGCGATACCGTATTTGTAGCAACTAAAACCGGATTGTACCGCACTTTGAATGCCGGAACAAGTTTTACTAAAGTGCTGGGTACCGGCATTTCAAGCGCAGGAGGTAATAATGCTTACGATATTGAAAGAATGTACAATGGTACTTTATATGCAACCATGTCATCGGGTGGAGCAACCAGTGGAACCATTCATAAATCTTTTGACCGGGGAGCAACCTGGACAAATCCGCTAACGGTACCCGCTTATGTTTCAAAGAATATCATCGAGTTAGGAATTGCCAATAACGATACCAATGTGGTGTATGGTTTGGTTGAAAGCGGAGGTAGAATTAGATGCATCATCAAATCGAATAATGCAGGATTGACTTTTGATACGGTTGCGGCGCATCCAGTTGATGCAGATAATGGCGTTTCGGCACCGGGTGCAAACATTAAGGATTTTAGCCGGGGTCAGGCCTGGTATGATTTAAGCATCGCGGTTGACCCTAATAATTCCAGTGTGTGTACGGTTGGGGGAATTGATTTGTTTAAAACAAGCAACGGAGGTGCGAGCTGGGTTCAGATTTCGCATTGGTATGGCGGATTTGGGTTTCAGGATGTACATGCCGATCAGCATTATGCTTTCTTTGCCCCGGGAAATTCCAATGTTTGTTATTTTACCAATGATGGTGGTGTTTTTATGAGCACCAATTTCACGAATGCTTCACCCACAATCAGCAGTAAAAATTCATCTTATAATACCCTACAATTTTATGCCTGCGATATTAATCCTAATGGCGGATCCAACCAATATATTGCAGGTGCCCAGGATAATGGTTCACACAGTTTCAGTACAGCCGGAATTAATTCAACAAACGAGGTAACCGGCGGAGATGGTGCTTTCTGTCATATCGATCAGGATCAGCCACTGTATTGGTTTACGTCATACGTATATACCTCTTATTACCGTTCAACAAACGGAGGAACCTCATTCAGCAATGTATTAAATACATCGGGTAATGTGGGTTCATTTATTAGTCCAACCGATTATGATGATAACGCCAATAAAATGTATATGTGTGGCAATAATGGAACCTTTCTGCGTTGGGATAATCCACAAACAGGAACCTCGCTTGTTTACGACACAATACTCGGGTTTAATGGAGGGAAAGTAACACATGTTAAGGTATCTCCAAATACGAATAACCGGGTGTTTTTTGGAACAAATGGAGGTAGGGTATTAAGGGTTGATAATGCAAATTTAGCAACTCCTCTTGATTCGGTTCTAACAAACGGAAAAGGTATGCCAACCGGTAGCGTTTCCTGTATAGAAGTAGAAACAGGGAATGATAACCACTTGTTGGCAACCTATTCAAATTACGGTGTAGCGAGTGTATGGGAATCCAAGAATGGAGGTTTTACCTGGACGAATGTTGAAGGAAATTTGCCGGATATGCCAGTCAGGTGGGCCTTGTTTAACCCAAATAAAAACTGGCAGGTGATGTTGGCAACCGAATTGGGCGTATGGACAACAGATACGCTGAGAGGTGCGTTAACAGATTGGCAGCCGAGTAATTCCGGTTTTGCCAATGTGCGAACCGATATGCTAAAAATGCGGGCTTTTGATAAACAGGTAGTGGCTGCAACACATGGAAGAGGTTTATTTACCACGAACGTATTTGCCCCACCGTTTGCAGATTTTACATCAAATAAAACATTAACGTATGTGAGCGCATTCGTTAATTTTACCAGCACTTCAAATGGAGCAACCAGTTATAGTTGGGATTTTGGCGATGGTACGTTCAGCACAGCTCAGAATCCGGTTAAACAATATATGGCTCCGGGTGTTTATAATGTTACGTTGAGCATCAATGGTGGGTTCTATTCGAAAATGGTAAACAACTATATCCAGATTTTACCTTATCGGCCTGTTCCGTATACCCTGGCATTGGGAGGAAATTTTGAAAGCAATCCGAATGATTTTGGACCTTCAACCATTTCAGGTGTGGGGTTTGTGAGAGGGAGTTCGGTAGTAGCAGCTAAAAGCGGTACAGCCAGCGGTGCAAATGCCTGGGTTACCGGTTTATCGGGAAACTATGCAGATAATAACAATGCCTGCCTCTATTCTCCAAATTTCAATTGCACTGCTTCAGGAACTTATACTTTACGTTTTAAGGTAAAAAATTCTTTTGAAGTTGGCTACGATGGTTATATTGTGGAATATAGTTTGAACCTTGGCAATACCTGGACAAAATTAGGCAATGCGGTATTGATCAATTGGTACGATTTTGCCAACACTACCAATACCACTGCCTTCCCAATAAATGAGCCCTATTTTAATGCTACCCGTTCTTCTTATACGCAAATGCAGTATAATATTTCTCCATTAGCCGGTAATAATAAGGTATGTTTTCGTTTTGTTTTTAAATCAGACGGTGGGGTAACAGCCGCTGGCATGGCCATTGATGATTTTGAAATATTAGGTCCCAACAATTCTTCCTTACCTGCAGTATTGATTCATTTTAGTGCGAAACGATTGAATCAGGAGCAAGTGGAGATTAACTGGAGCACAGCATCTGAATTGAATAATAAAGGATTCGAATTACAGAGAAGTATAGATGGGTTCGACTTTGATAGGCTCAGTTTTTTGCCTGGCAAGATCAATTCTCAAACAACCCAAAATTATGCATATAATGACCTGAACGCAAAACAAGATCATTTGTATTACCGCCTGAAGCAAGTTGATATGAATGGCTCATTCCAATATTCACCCATAATTTTTGTGAGCTCAAATCCGCTTCGTGAAAAGTTGGCGGAGATTAATCATATATTGGGTTCTAAGTCCTTGTTTATTGAAGCAAATCAGGCTGAGCTAAGCCTACGTATTTTGAATCAGGAAGGCAAAGAATTGCAGCAAATAAAACTGAAAGAAGCCATTAATAAACTTGATTTTAACGAACTGTCTTCAGGAGTTTATCTGCTTGAACTAAGCGATAATAAAGGGAATATACAGGTTGAAAAAGTTCTGTTTTTTAATTAATTCTGAGTGGCTGCATTAAATTTTCATATGAATATGACTCGAGCAAATCTATTTTTTTTATTTTTTTTCACCCTTCATTATAATTCCTCTTCAGCCCAATTGGTAACCGATAAAGCGGGAAGCTATACCGGAAAATCCAAAATTTCAGTTAACTGGTGCAGGTTGGATAGTATGTCATTTGATCTGCAGATTGATGATCGGGGAATGGTTACCGGAAAGATAGGTGATGCCATTATTTCAAATGGTTTCATTAAGAAAAACCTGGACGGAAAAGCCAAATATATTATTCAGGCTTATTTAACAGGAGCCATAATAAGGACGGAGAATATTAATCGTGAATACATTAACATACCACTAGATTATAAAAGGTCAAAGTTTATTGGCAGCTTTAGTACAAGCGCAGTTAAGATGGATGGAAAAGAAACCTTGATTTTAACCGGATCTAATCTGGTACTTCATAAAATAAATCCTAAAAAGTAGTGGGTTTGATCTGAATTCTTCATCCACAATTTATGCACAAGAACAGATGCTTCAGGCAAATGTTTTATTTTGCGGGTTATGGCAAAAAAGGTGGAGGGAAGCGAAACCCCATTGATGAAACAATACCTGAATATTAAAACCAAATATCCGGGTGCTATCTTGCTGTTCAGAGTCGGTGATTTCTATGAAACATTTGGAGAAGATGCCATTAAAGTCTCCAAAATTTTAGGAATTGTTTTAACCAAGCGTGCCAATGGTTCAGCTACTCACATTGAATTAGCCGGATTTCCACATCATTCACTTGATAATTACCTGCCTAAATTGGTTCGGGCCGGTCAAAGAGTTGCTATTTGCGATCAGTTAGAAGATCCAAAACTGACCAAACACATTGTTAAACGCGGCGTAACCGAACTCATCACTCCCGGAGTTAGTTACAACGATAAAGTCCTGGATTACCGCAGTAACAATTACCTGGCAGCCGTTTTTTTGGATAACGCAACAGGTGGTATTTCTTTTCTGGATATTTCTACCGGAGAGTTTATGGCTACTGAGGGTCCGATCAATTACCTCGATAAATTGCTCCAGAGCTTTAAACCTTCAGAGGTTTTAGTATCCAAAAAGCAACTCAATATTTTTAAACAACATTTTGGAGACAAATTTTATACGTATCCTTTAGATGAATGGATTTTTCAACATCAATTTGCTTATGATAAATTACTGAACCACTTTAATACGCAAACATTAAAGGGTTTTGGTATTCAGGATATGCCATTGGCGGTCACTTCAGCAGGTGTTTGCATGCATTATCTGAGTGAAACACATCACAACCAGGTAAGCCATATTCAGGCAATTTCAAGAATAAACGAAGAAAAATATGTTTGGCTGGATCGTTTTACCATACGAAATCTGGAATTGCTTCAATCAGGAAATGAAAATGGGGTAAGCCTAATCCAGGTAATAGATTGCACAGTTACTCCTATGGGTGCCCGTTTGCTGAAACGATGGCTGGTAATGCCTTTGAAGGACCTAGTACTCATCAATGAGCGACTAACCATTGTTGAACAGGCAAAACAATCCACTGCTTTTAGGAAAAGCATGATAGATGAACTGAAACAAGTGGGTGATCTCGAACGACTCATTTCTAAATTGGCCATGCGGCGTATTGGTCCACGTGAGTTACAGCAGCTCAATCGTTCCTTAAAAATGATTGAACCGATTCAGATTTTGCTTAAACAATCAAATAATGACGCTCTTCAGAAACTATCGGATCAGCTAAATCCCTGCCACTGGGTTTGCGAGAAGCTGGATAAAGAACTTACGCTTGATCCACCCATAACTGCAAACAGGGGAAATGTGATCAGAGAAGGAGTGGATACCGGTTTGGATGAATTGAGAAAAATTGCTTTTGGAGGGAAAGATTATTTGCTCGAACTGCAGAAAAAAGAGCAGGAGCGAACCGGCATTCCCAGTCTGAAAATTGCCTATAATAATGTGTTTGGCTATTACCTGGAAGTAACGCATGTTCACAAAGACAAAGTGCCGGCAGATTGGTTGCGTAAACAAACCTTAACCAATGCCGAACGATACATAACTGAAGAGTTAAAGCATTATGAAGACCAGATTCTGGGTGCTGAAGAAAAGATCGGAGTTATTGAAGAACGCTTATATAATGAATTGGTAACGGCACTGGCAGATTATGTGAATCCAATACAAATCAATGCGCAGGTAATCGGTAAAATTGACTGTCTGTTTTCATTTGCACAATTAGCTGAAATCAATCATTACTGTAAACCCGAATTAAATGAAGGAGTGGAGCTGATTCTTAAAGATGCACGTCATCCAGTTATTGAAAAACAATTGCCTCCCGGAGAGCCTTATATTCCAAATGATATATTTCTGGATAGAGAAACGCAGCAGATAATCATTCTAACAGGGCCAAACATGTCGGGGAAATCTGCCGTTTTGAGGCAAACAGCGCTTTGCGTATTAATGGCTCAGATGGGTTGTTTTGTTCCGGCCTCTTATGCAAGTATCGCATTGGTTGATAAGATTTTTACCCGGGTAGGAGCGAGTGATAATTTATCTTCGGGAGAGAGTACCTTTATGGTGGAAATGACTGAGACAGCTAGTATTCTGAATAATCTTTCGCCCAATAGTTTAATCTTACTGGATGAAATCGGAAGGGGAACTTCAACCTATGATGGTATTTCATTGGCATGGGCTATCAGCGAGTACCTGAACAAACATCCGTACAAACCCAAAACACTCTTTGCCACGCATTACCATGAGTTGAACGAACTCGAACATCCCGGAAACGGCATACGGAATTATCATGTAAATGTAAAAGAGCAGGATAAAAAAGTGATCTTCTTACGCAAATTAAAAGAAGGAGGGAGTGAGCATAGTTTTGGCATTCATGTTGCGCGAATGGCCGGTATTCCAAAAACAATTCTTACCCGATCGGATGAGTTGTTAAAAGAGCTTGAAAAAGGACGGGAGAACATGGCAGTGGAACCAGGAAGCAAAGTTCGCTTAAATCCCATTCAATTAAGTATGTTTCAATTGGATGACCCGCTCATGCAAACCATTCGCGAACAATTGGAGCATCTTGATTTAAATACATTATCGCCTATTGAGGCATTGCTAAAACTGAATGAAATAAAATTATTATTGAAGAAAGGCAAATGATTTCTTTCATGAGGTTACCATTTACTTTCAACCCATTACCACTTCATCTCAATAACAGCGTACGTGCCATATCCTTTTGCCACTAATACCTGTTCGCCTTCATTCTCCATCCAGATTTCGCATTCCGAGAAAATTAATTTCCTTCCGGCTTTGATTACATAACCTTTGCAAAAAGCGTTTTTTCCAATACCCGGGTTTAAATAAACAATTTTAATTTCTGCAGTTACTACTGCTTTATTTTCTTCAACCAAGGTAAAAGCAGCAAACCCAGCCACTATATCTGCCAGGGTTGAAGTAACTCCACCATGTAAATAGCCAAATTGTTGCTGATGGTGTTCCATAATCTCCAATTCTCCTTCAAATAATCCGGGTTGAATACGTATGGGTTTAAAGCCTATAAAATGCATAAAGTGATTGCCTTCCATTTTTTTTGCAATCAAATTTTGGTAATCAGGGTTTTTTGGAATAAAGTTTTGCACGTGTATAATTTATTTTTTCAATTGGTTTTACTACTTTGCGAAGGTAAGCTTAACCAAGTGCATCCCATAACTGTAAAAACCTATCATGATAATTTATATAATCCCGCCGATAACGGGAAGTATAAATATTACCTGTTTTTTGAAGCCAATCATATCAGCTCCGTAATTGCGGATGATCAGAACCTACAAATAATGAGCCTTAAAGTATTTACGGCCGATTATACTAACTTTTTGGAATTAAGTTATGATGAATTAAAAGGGATGAAGCCTATATTAGACGATATGGGTCAGAAATATAAGGCTATGAATGCGGTTATTAGTTCAAGTGCATGTACGCTGGTTCCGGAATCATTGCTTAATGTGGTTGAAACGGAGGCTTATTACGCGCTCAATCATAAAATTTTACCACAATCACAAATATTATATTGTAAAATGCATGTACAAAATATTACCTGTGTTTTCAATGTAAGAAATGAAATAATAAAATTAATAAGATTCAATATGCCTTTGGTTGATGTGAATCACGCCGCTCTTCTTTTTATAAAAGCCATTGAAAATCAGAATTTTGAACATACTGCAAATAAAATTCATCTAAATGTTCATGCCAATTATATTGAAGTGTTAAACCTGAATAAAGGAATAAGGTTTTATAATACGTTTCATTATGAATCGGAAAACGAAATTATTTATTATCTGCTTGCAGTAGCCGAACAACTAGGTATTAGTAATGGGTTAGACGTTTTGCTTTATGGTAATTCAACGCATTTGTACGAGTTGTTTGAACTAATTTCTAAATATGTTCGATCCGTCCAATACGGTATAAAGCCAAAGAATCTCACTTTCCCGGTCTCATTTAATCAATTTGGTGAACACCAGTTTTTCATTGAATCAAGTGCATTATTTTGCGAATAATCAGCGGAACAAAAAAGGGAATTCTAATTCACGCACCAGCAAACCTGCCTGTACGACCAACCACCGACCGGTCTAAGGAAAGCCTGTTTAATATACTTGAGAATAATTTTGATCTGAATAATTTGTCAGTACTCGATTTATTTTCAGGTACCGGAAATATCAGTTATGAGTTTGCCAGCAGGGGAGCCAAAAGAATTTTGTGTATTGATGACGATCCTGGTTGCATTAATTTTATTAAAATAACATCCCAAAAACTGTTTTTTACTTCCATAAAAGCCAGAAAACAAGATGTTTTTTCTTTTCTAAAAAGTTGTACCGAATCCTTTGATATTGTTTTTGCGGATGCACCTTACGCATTAAACCGTGTCAGCGAAATTCCAAGATTCGTTTTTGAAAAAAAAATACTGAATCCTAAAGGCTGGCTCATTCTGGAACATGCAACCAATTTGGATTTGAGCCAACAATTCGGTTTTTTTGAAAGTAGAAAATACGGTCAATCCACTTTTAGCTTTTTGAAAGGGTCGTTATTGAATGTTTAGATTTCAAAGATTTTATTTAAAAATACAATTATGATACGCATAGCACTTTTCCCGGGAACTTTTGATCCCATCACGGTTGGTCATGTAAATATAATCGAACGGGCCTTACCGTTATTTGATAAAATAATTGTGGGTATTGGGCATAATAGCAGTAAGGCAACTCTTTTCCCGGTGGAGAAAAGAATAGATTGGATCAATCAAATTTTTGCCGGTGAGCCTAAGGTTACCGGAGCCTTTTATGAGGGTTTAACGGTTAATTATTGCAAAGAGATTGGTGCGCAGTATATATTAAGAGGCATTAGAAATATGGCTGATTTTGATTACGAGAAAAATATTGCCCAAATGAATAAAATTGTTTACCCCGATGCAGAAACCGTTTTCCTGATGTGTGACCCAAAATATACACCTATAAGCTCCTCAGTTGTAAGAGATTTAATAAGAAATAACGGCGATACTTCGCTATTTGTCCCGAAAGAAGTTCAGTATTAGTTTGATTCTATGGGAAAAGTTCTTTAACCTCAAATAATATTTCCCTTATCGAATTATAGGTATCTAATTTTGTAATTCCCTGTTCCGACAAATCTTTCCAGCATACTTCTGTAATGCTTTCTTCTGTTTGAGGAGTCAAATCATCCTCAAATTCTGTTTCCATTACGTACCAGTGAATGATTTTTAGGAAACGATGACCCTGAAGTTTATAGGAATGAAAGCTATTTCCTAAAAATATTTTTATTTTCAATTTGTCTATTCCACATTCCTCTTCCACTTCTCTAATGGCACATTCTTCCATCTTTTCTCCCGGATCGATTTTCCCCTTTGGTAAATCCCACTTACCTAATCTCTTTATCAGTAGAATCTCATTTTGCTTATTTATAACAATACCGCCGCCCGCTTCAATACTGGTAAAATGGGATTTTAATTCAGTATAAATTGTGGCAGGGTCATTACATAAAAGAATGATTCCTTTGCAATTTCGGCTCTCTGTTTTTCTCACCAAATCCATGATGGCAATGGGTTGGTTTATCGGGATATGCTCTAAATTTTCAAATCGTTTTGGTTCAACAATTGTATTGCAAATAATAAAGGGTTTATCGTTTATGAAAATTTTATACATTTGTGAACATGCAAATTAGTAACTCTGTGGCTACAAAGATAGCAGAATATTTACTCGAAATAAAGGCCATTAAACTTCAGCCACATGATCCATTCACCTGGGCAAGTGGATTAAAGTCTCCAATTTACAGCGATAACCGGCTTTCACTCTCTCATCCTGATATCAGAACTTTTATCAAAAATGCTTTGGCCCAATTAGTTAAGGAAAAATTCTCTGAAGTTGATGCTATTATTGGCGTGGCAACAGCCGGTATTGCCCCCGGAGTTCTGGTAGCCGATGCCCTTCAATTGCCATTTGGTTATGTTCGTTCTGAACCCAAAAAACATGGAATGGGCAAACAGGTAGAAGGGGATATCAGTCCCGAACAAAGGATTGTTGTCATTGAAGATCTCGTTTCAACAGGTAAAAGTAGCTTACAGGCAATTAATGTATTGCGTGCATTTGGATCAAAAGTTTTAGGGTTGGCCAGTATATTTACCTATGGTTTTGAAAGTGCCGATATAAATTTTAAGGCGGCAAATTGTTCCTGTTTTTCCTTGTGCAATTATGATATTTTAATTGAGGTTGCCTTACAAAAAGGATATGTTAATGCATCTGAAATGGGTGTTTTAGCAGCCTGGAGAAAAGGCCCCGAAACTTGGAACATTTAAAAGAATTATTTTGTCAATAAAATTTTCAAAAAATCCGTTAAAAACTGCTTATGCAATCTGGGTCGGTTTGTGGGTGGTGATTATGTTTACTATCCTTTATCCACTTATCAGATTGGGCTTGAGCACTCCCAGATTTTATAAGTTTGCTCACATTATTAGAAAAATTTGGGGTATAATCTTATTGCGGATTTGTTTTATCAGAGTCAAACATATTGAAGAAGAAGCCTTTGATAAAACCCAATCCTATATTATTGTTCCAAATCATAGTTCTCAATTTGATATCGTTACCTTAACGGTAAAGCTTAAAATATTCTTCAATTTTATGGCAAAGGTAGAATTAGAACAGATCCCTTTTTTTGGGATTTGGTTCAGAACAATTGACATTGCTGTTGATAGAAAAGATGCGAGAAAGGCAGCAGAATCATACCGCAAAGCTAAAAAATGGTTAGATAAAGGAAACAGCATGGTTGTTTTTCCGGAAGGAACTATCTCAAATAGAGTTCCTAAATTAATTAGATTTAAAGATGGACCCTTTAAATTGGCTATTGAAAAACAAATTGACCTATTGCCGGTAACCATAATCGGATCCTGGCAGGTTCTGCCCGATCGGGGAGTTTTTGAAGGAAGACCTGGAAAAATAATTCAGTATGTGCACAAACCCATTTCAACAAAAGGCCTGAATATAGAAGATACAGAGAGAATAAAAGATCAGGTTTACCAAATGATAAGTGCTAAATTGCAGGAGTATGGACATGGATAAAAAACTTATTATTGACCCCGCCGATCTCGCTTTATTTTTCCATTCAAAGAGTCAGATTACAGATTTTGTATGATTATTAATGTATAATGAATAATAACATTATTGATATTGTTGGAATTGGCAAAACCTATAAAATAGGGGAGGTGGAAGTTCATGCGCTGCGTGAGGTAGATCTTCAAATAAAAAAAGGAGAATTTGTTGCCTTAATGGGTCCTTCAGGCTCCGGAAAATCAACCCTTATGAATATTTTAGGCTGTTTGGATACCCCTTCCAGAGGTCGTTATGCGCTAAATGGAATTGATGTTAGCCACTTATCGGATAATGAATTGGCTGAAATCAGAAATAAGGAAATAGGATTCATTTTTCAGACTTTTAACTTATTGGCAAGAAATTCTGCACTGGATAATGTAGCTTTACCTTTGGTATATGCCGGTGTCAATAAAAACGGTCGGATCGATCGGGCTCAAAAGGTTTTAAAAAGTGTTGGATTAGAAGATAGAATGAATCATAAACCCAATGAACTTTCCGGTGGCCAAAAACAAAGAGTTGCCATTGCCAGAGCATTGATTAACACACCTTCCATCATCTTAGCTGATGAACCCACAGGAAATTTAGATACTAAAACATCAAATGAAATTATGGATTTATTAGATGAAATTTATAAAAAGGGGAATACGGTAATTATTGTCACCCACGAGGAAGATATCGCAAAAAGAGCAAAAAGAATTGTTCGTTTAAGAGATGGCTTAATAGAAAGCGATGGCCAAATGCATTCAGATTAAACTTCAAAATAGCTGCAACCCGGGAATTGATTTGCTAACCCCGGACTATATCTGAAAATCCCAAAAACTGCAGAACCACTGCCACTCATGCTTGAATAAATAGCCCCTTCCCGGTATAATTTGTCTTTTATTTCTTTGATTTGAGGATAAATTTCAAATACGCTCTTTTCAAAATCATTGATTAAATTTTCTCTCCAGCTTTCAATGGGCATCTGAATGACTTCAAGTAGGGATGAATTTGAAGTTTTTCTCCCCAGTGATGTAATTTTATTAAATGCATCTGCAGTGGAAACATGTACCTCAGGTTTTATTAAAACCATGCAAAAGGACGATAAATCCAGCTTGATTTTGCTTAAAATTTCACCTCTTCCGCTTGCGAAGCATGGTATATTTTCTATGAAGAAAGGACAATCACTACCCAATTTTGCAGCGTAATCAATCAATTGTTCAACGGATAAATTTAACTTGAATAATCTGTTTAATAATTTAAGTGCATAAGCCCCATCGCTTGAACCTCCTCCTAAACCGGCTCCTATCGGGATTTTTTTTATCAAATGAAATGTTACCGGATTTAAACTAAATTTTAAATCCAACAAATGATAGGCTTTTGCAATCAGATTATTCTGTTGATCACCAGGAATGGGCAGGCCTTCTGAGATTATTCTTACTTTTTTATCCTGTTCATTACTTCCCTCCATTACTTCTAAAACATCACACAGGTTTAGTGGATAAAAGACGGTTTCCAGATTATGGTATCCATCCGGTCTTTTATCAAGAACAGATAAGCCTAAGTTTATTTTACAATTACAAAATTCAATCATGATGATAAGATTAGACGCTTGTCAAAATTAAAATCAATAATCAGGTTGAAATTAATTATTTTAAAATCTTTATGGGCAGGATTTAATAAAACATTTTGTTGAATTGGCATAATAGCTGAAGGTACCTTTAATGCCACACTCTTGTTTTCTTTCAACCAATTATCTCCCAAATTTTTAAGAAACAGCGGAGCAGGATATTTGTCCCAATTTGCCGGCAGTTCATTGCGCGAAATTTGCTGAATTTCCGCGGTTTCAGGTAGGCTAAGTTCAGCCAATCCAATATTTTTTGGTGTAATTAAACTATTGCTGTTACAAACAAATTCCAACAAAGCAAGGGAAGCACTCATAGATGAATAAACCATTGAGTTGCCTTCTGAATTCCATCTGCCGCCATATAACCTTGCCCCCATACCTGATAGATCGTGAATATATTTTTTGAATGAAATCCGATAAAGAACCAGGTTATTAAGCATAGATACCGTGTTCTATTCTGCCTAAGGTATTCATGAGCATTTTCACACCAAACCGAGTATCGAGTAAATCGATTGGGGGAATATTTCCAAAGGCTAATGATGGATTGTGTAACCACTGTTTTACCTGGGAATCGGTTTCAAAAACCTGCTGAGCCTTTTCTAATACCAGAGCCATTTCTATGGCTTGTTCTGAGGTGAAAATATCAAGTGCATCTTCTTCTTTTATACGCTGATAAGTGCGCGTGCTGATATGTAATAACTGACTCATTTTTTCTTGAGTAATACCCATTTTATGGGATAAATTATCTAAGGCCGATTTTTTGATACCCTTACGCGAAGCTTGAATATATTGCATATCTGATTGAACCGATTGTGGCAAACCCAATATCGAAGCAATAAAATTTAATGGATTTAGAGAAGTTGTAAAAACTGCATGAACAGACTCTGCAACTTCTGATGCCGGTGGATCAGATATTGTATAATTTTTACGAGTGGATTTATATGTTTTTGCCATAAACAACAACTAAACGACAAAAATAGTATTTTATTTTTGAAATTGTCGCATAATTATTAAAAATTAATGAAAATATTTTTTGTTAATAGATTTTGATCATGAAATTACGGATCATGAAACTGCAAATTTGGCTATTGGACCAATAAAATAACCGGCTTGATTCTCCTCATAATTTTCTAAAAACCGATCGTTTATCAAACTGCTTTTTTTATTTTTAATTAGATCAAAAACCTCATCACAATCTTTAGCTATCAACGCGTTTGCCCCTTGTAATAGTTCACCCAATCCTCCCTTATGATATCCTATAACCTGAGTACCAACCAATAGGCTTTCATGTACAACACGATTCCAGCCTTCGTTAATATTACTCAGCCCCAATGTATAATTACACTGTGCCATTTTACGTAAATAATCCTCAAATTTTTCGAAATATTCAATTTGGTAAAAGCGTTCGGTTTTTGCAAGTTCAGGATCATTGGTGCTAAAGTAACATTGATAACCCAGCTCATTCAGTTTCCTTGCTAAATCAAATATTTTAGCATCATTTTTGAAGGAAACCTGTCCCAAATGGATGGTATTTTCTTTCAACGTAGTTTTGAAATTTTGATAAAATCCACTTGGGAAAAAGTTTGGAAACAGAAATACACTGGGAATTCCCAACGGTTCACTAAAATAGTTTTTCCAATAGTTTGCAACCGTTATCACACCAATTCCATTTCCTTTTGTGATTTTTAAGAACTTCAACAAAGCGCTGTAATAAAACCTAAGCCCTAACTTCCTGCCATCAGCAGGATCGAAATAATGCCATACAATTAATGTTTTATTTTTATTCAGTAAATTCCTGAAAATCACTGGAAATGCCAGTCTGCTCACGGTAATATTGATGTTTGCATTGCCATTCCTGAAAGCCCATATCAACAACTTGATATGCCCGAAAAATCCCTCAAAAAATTGCCAGCGGCGTAGTTCTTTTGTTTTACAAACAATCCCTTTTTTAGTCAGATCATTTTCAAGGCTTTTTAACAAAAAAAGTTCATGCAAATAACCACCTGTTAAATGTTTGCCATGAGAAAGATAATGAATCGTAATTGTTTTGATAGCTACCAATTATTAGTGAAACAACTTTAATAAAAGAATCCCATAAAGCCATCATTCATTTTTCCCAAAATTGTTATAGAAGCTGTCAGGAAATAATCTTTTCATTTTGTAATGGCCTATTTTTCGATATGCTTCGTTGCATTTTTTGCCTATAGGTCGCAGGCTATTGGCTTCAAAATGCGTCTCACCTATCAAAAAATAGTCACATAAAATTCTAAAAATATTATTTCCAGACCGCTTCTTAATGAATTTCCCTTCTCAATTTTCCAAATGCGGATCTGTTCTTTTACAATCCTTTTAAAGCTTCCAGTTTACTCCAATGTTCTTTTATTCCATCTTCAGCCATACCCAAAAGGATATCTGCCTTTTCCGGATCCTGTCTTTTAATAGAGCTGAAGCGGGTTTCTTTGTATAAAAAATCTTTGAATGGCAGGCTTGCCTCTTTGCTGTCAATCACAAAACGTTCTCCTCTGGGCTTAGAAGGATTGTACCTGAACAAAGGCCAGTAACCCGTTTTAACTGCACTCATTTGATGGTTTGCTCCCTGAGCCATATCATAACCATGCGCAATACAATGACTATAAGCAATCACAATGGAAGGACCCTCAAAGGCTTCAGCTTCCTGTAATGTTTTTACCGCATGCATATCATTGGCACCCATCGCTATCTGGCCTACATAGGCTGAACCATGCGCAATAGCTTGCATGGCCAGATCTTTCTTTGCCGTTGTTTTGCCATTTACAGAAAACTTGGCACTGGCTCCAATCGGAGTTGATTTCGATTTTTGTCCACCCGTGTTTGAATAAACCTCGGTATCCAACACCAGAATATTTACATTAACTCCGGTTGACAGAACATGATCTAATCCACTAAACCCAATATCATAAGCCCATCCATCTCCTCCAACAATCCAATGTGATTTTTGTATAAAATGTTCGGCCAAAATACTTAACTGGCGCGCTTCAAAGGTAGATAACTTGCTCAGTTGAATTCGAAGTTCCCTTATATTCTTTCTCAGACCCTCTAAATCATTTTCACTTTCTTGTATTCCTTTCACCAATTTTTCCACCAGATCCGGATCCAATTGAGGGGCAAGTGAAGCGAGGAGGTTAAAGGCAATTTCTCTTTTTTTATCGAACGCCAGTTTAATGCCCAGGCCAAATTCGGCATTGTCTTCAAATAATGAATTTGCCCAAACGGGTCCGCAACCTTCCTGGTTTACTGTCCATGGCGTTGTGGGCAGGTTACCTCCAAAAATGGAGGAACATCCTGTAGCATTGGCAACAACCATTCTATCGCCATACAATTGGGTCAATAACTTCAGGTAAGGCGTTTCGCCGCAACCCGCACAAGCTCCCGAGAATTCAAATAAGGGTTGTAAAAACTGGGTGCCTTTTACGGTTTTAACATTTGCTCTTTCTCTATCCAATTCAGGCAGGGATAAGAAAAAATCCCAATTATTTTTTTCAGCTTCTCTCAATGGCAATTGATCCATCATATAGATGGCTTTTGAACCTGGAAGCGTTTTCGATTCAACCGGACAAAACTCAACGCACAAATTACAACCTGTACAATCTTCAACGGCTACCTGTAAAGTATAAACCTCGGTTTCTTTATTAAATTCTTTCCCGATTGGGTTTGTTGATTTAAAATTTTCAGGGGCTTGGTTCAAGAGTTCTTTATCGTAAACTTTACACCTGATAGCGGCATGCGGACAAATCAAAAAGCATTTTCCGCATTGAGAGCAGCTGGCCGCATCCCAAACAGGAACCTGATCAGCCAGATTCCGCTTTTCCCATTTGGTGGTTGCCACCGGATAGGCTCCATCAACCGGAAATGCACTAACCGGCAATTCATCACCTTCAAAAGCCAATATTTTCGCAAGAACATCTTTTACAAAATCGGGTGCTTCATCCGATACGGTTTTGTTTAAAGCAATGGATCCTACTGTTAAATGAGTGGTGTCAATTCTATGCAGATTTTCAATTGCTTTATCTACCGCCTCATAGTTTTTTTGCACCACCAAATCACCTTTTCCTGCATAAGATTTCCTGATGGCATCTTTAATTTTTCCAATCGCAAAATCACTTTCTACCACTCCGGATATCGCGAAGAAGCAGGTTTGTAAAATGGTATTCACTCTTGAACCCATCTCTGTTTCGCGGGCAACTTTGGATGCGTTAATTACGTAAAATTGCAGGTTTTTATTTTTGATTTGGTTCTGGATGACTGAAGGTAAATGTTGCCAGATTTGGTCGGCCTCATATGGGGCGTTTAATAAAAATACTGCGTTGGGTTCGGCATGTTTTAAAATATCAAACTGAAATATAAATTGAAACTGATGACACGCGATAAAATTGGCAGATTGAACCAAATAGGTTGAACGGATCAGATGTTCGCTGAAACGCAAATGGGAAACCGTTAAGGATCCTGATTTTTTCGAATCGTAAACAAAATATCCCTGAACATGATTGGCTGTGGTTTCTCCAATAATTTTGATAGAGTTTTTATTTGCGCTCACGGTACCATCGGCTCCTAACCCAAAAAATAAACCTCTGAATAAATGTTGGTCCTCCAGTGAAAATGTTTTATCATAGGGGAGACTCAATTTTGTAACATCATCTTCAATACCGATACTGAATGATTTACGTAATTTACCGGAAGCCAACATGTCGAATATGCCTTTTACCATTCCGGCATTAAACTCTTTGGATGCCAGTCCGTATCTTCCACCCACAATTTCCACTTGCTGACCTGCCCGGTATTCCCGAACCGAGTTAACCACATCCATATATAAGGGTTCACCAAAGGTTCCCGGTTCCTTACACCGATCCAAAACAGCAATTTTTCTAACGGAAGCCGGAATCGTATTTACAAAAGCTTCGGCATCAAATGGCCTGAATAATCTCACATACACATAACCCACTTTTTCTCCTTTGGCATTCAGGTAGTCAGTAATCTCCTGCACCGTGCCTGCTCCCGAACCCATAATAACAATTAATCTATCGGGATTTTCAGCTCCATAATATTCATAAAGTTTATATTTTCTTCCGGTTAATTCTCCAAATTGATTCATCATTTTTTGAACGATACCGGGTAAGTTTACATAATAGGGGTTTCCTGCTTCTCTGCTTTGAAAAAACACATCTGGATTTTGTGCGGTTCCCCTGATACTTGGCTTTTCTGTTGACATTGCCCTTAAGCGATGCGTAAGAATATCCTCCATATCAATCATTTCATGAATAATGGAATCTTCAATCACCTCAACTTTCATTAATTCATGAGAAGTCCGGAATCCATCAAAAACATTTAAAAAAGGAATTTTAGCTTTTAAGGTGGATGCCTGACAAATCAAAGCCATGTCCATTGCTTCCTGTGCATTTTTCCCAAATAACATTGCCCAGCCTGTCTGTCTTACGGCCATCACATCAGAGTGATCTCCAAAAATAGAAAGTGCATGCGTTGCCAAAGCCCGGGCAGCTATTTGAAAAACGGCTGGCGTATGCTCTCCGGCAATTTTATACATGTTTGGAATCATCAGCAACAATCCCTGCGAACAGGTAAAGGTAGATGACAATGCGCCTCCCTGAAGTGCTCCATGAACGGCTCCTGCTGCACCTGCCTCACTCTGCATTTCTATGATCATTGGAACTTCACCAAAAATATTTTTTTTGCCTTCCGACGACCATTCATCGCAAAACTCGCCCATGGTAGAGGATGGGGTGATTGGATAAATGGCACAAACTTCATTTGTTTTATATGCAATGTAAGCCGCTGCCTCATTGCCATCCATAATACGAGTCGTCTTTGTCATAGCTTGTTTTAATGTTTTTAATTAGTTGATTTTGAAGTTTTTCCAGCCTGTAAATTTAGTTCTGAACCCAAACCGAAAAAATGATAATGGTCAATTTTTTAATTTAGGTTTTGCAGTAGGCTGTCTTTAAGTGGTTTGATCAGTTAATTCATGATAAGAAAATTGCAAGATTACCGGTTTTTAATTGTTAATGAAACAGATTCCTCATTTATGACAATAGTTTAATTGAATGATGTTGCGGATTTATTGCAAAAAAAAATTACGACCTATTCAAATAAGAGGTTTTTATTGGGATCATAATAAACAAAAAAAATGGAAAAACAAACCAAAAAATATTTTATAAAAATTATTTATTTCAATTTAAAAAAACGATATATTTGAGTAGATAATAAGAGTGGTTATGAATTTTAAAAAATTTGATAGCATTCGCAAGGAAATGGAATTTCCCGGCTATCCCGCCTACCCTGAAAAGGAAGATATTTATGCTACCGACAAAAGAGCATATGAAATAAATCCGGATGACAATTCTATTTTGAGAATTGAAAAACACGGAAAGTGGAATGAGAAGGACTTTGATGAGCTTGTAAATGGAGATGACCTGGATCTGCCTAATGTTGAATTAGATTTACACGATGGTCGCCTTGGATTGGAAGATGAAGAGAATGATTATTATAGTTTGGGCGGGGATGATCATAATGATTTAGAAGAAGATCGACTGGAATACCCAAAATTTTAAATGAACAGCTTGATTTATTAATTTTGAAAATTTAAACAATAAACGAATTTACTGCAATACTCGGTATCCTAAATCCGAAAAAATCCGCCTGATGAAAGACTATAAAAAATATTATGTAGTTCCTGCTCCGCCCGAGGATGTTTATTTGGCATTAACCTATGATGCAACTTTGATGCTTTGGACGGGTGATAAGGCTATCATGAAACCTGAAGTGGGTTCGGAATTTTCGCTTTGGGATGGCTGCATTGTTGGCAAAAATTTGGAATTTGAAGAAAATAAAAAAATCGTTCAGCAATGGTATTTTGGCGAAAATGAAACGGATACGCCTTCCATCGTTACCCTTAAACTGCATCCCCTTAAAGGTACACAGACTTCAGTTGAATTGCGCCATACTAATATTCCTGATGAAGAATATGATGATATTGTAATGGGTTGGAACGATAGTTATTTTGGCGAATTATATGATTTCTATGATGAATAATTGCAGGTAATTTATTCTCTATTTCTTTTTTTCTATTTCCAATAACTTCATCATTCTGCTATCGCAGTTCTGTTTGGATTTGCCAATAAAATCCATTTTTAACACAGAGCTCTCAGAGGAAAGTCACACAGAGACCACAGAGAGAAATTGATAACAGAAATTATTTATGTTTACTAAATTAATTTTTTGATTTGGCCAAAATCGCAACCCATTTCTCATTTCCTTTTCATCACAAAATCCAGTCAATCGGTTCAATATGGTTTTCGATTAAATAAGTGTTCGTTTGGCTAAATGGTTTTGAACCAAAAAAACCATTGAAAGCTGAAAGGGGGGAAGGGTGCGCAGATTTGATGATACAGTGTTTGCCTGAGTCTATTAACCTGGCTTTGCTTTGTGCGAAGTTTCCCCACAAAATAAAAACAAGGTGCGCTCTCCTTTCTGATAATTGCCGAATCACTTCATCGGTAAAATTTTCCCAACCTTTGTTTTGATGTGAACCGGCTTCGGATCCTCTTACCGTTAACGTTGCGTTCAACAGTAATACACCTTGTTCAGCCCATTTAGTCAGATTTCCACTTCGGGGAGCCGAAAATTCAGGAATATCATTCAGCAATTCTTTAAATATGTTTTTTAAGGAAGGTGGAAACGGAATTCCATCATTGACCGAGAAACATAAACCATGTGCCTGGTTAGGACCATGATATGGATCCTGACCCAGAATAACAACTTTTACCTTTTCGAATGGGGTCGTATCAAATGCGGCAAAAATTTGTGATCCCGGTGGATAAATAATTTTTTTTTCAGCCTTTTCACGAACCAGAAATTCTTTTAACAGGACAAAGTCAGGTTTATTAAAAGCATCCTGTAAAACAATTTTCCAGCCGGGTTCAATATTTATTTCTGACATAATGTTTGTAAATATCGCAGAAGGATTTGAATATTGCCATATGGAATTAAAACAAATTATTGAACAAGCCTGGGAACAACGTACCTTACTGAAGGACGCTGCAACACAGGATGCTATTAATGAGGTAATCGAGCAACTGGATAAAGGAATTTTGCGGGTAGCTGAACCGGCTGTGGGTGGCTGGGTGGTTAACGATTGGGTTAAAAAGGCGGTAATTCTATATTTTCCTATTCGTAAAATGGAAACGATTCAAGTTGGACCCATGGAGTTTCACGATAAAATGGCTTTAAAAAGTAATTATGCCGAATTGGGTGTTAGGGTTGTACCCCACGCCATTGCGAGGTATGGTGCTTTTTTGGCAAAGGGAACGATTCTGATGCCCTGCTATGTGAATATTGGTGCTTATGTAGATGAAGGAACCATGGTAGATACCTGGGCTACCGTGGGAAGCTGTGCTCAAATCGGAAAAAATGTTCATTTAAGTGGTGGCGTGGGAATTGGTGGTGTTCTGGAACCTGTTCAGGCGGCACCCGTTATCATTGAAGACAATTGTTTTTTAGGATCAAGATGTATTGTTGTGGAAGGGGTACATATTGAAAGTGAAGCTGTTTTGGGAGCAGGTGTTACGCTCACCATGAGTACAAAAATAATTGATGTGAGCGGTTCTGAACCTATTGAATATAAGGGCAGGGTTCCGGCACGATCGGTAGTAATTCCGGGAAGTTATACGAAGCAATTTGCCGCAGGTTCCTTTCAGGTACCCTGTGCTTTAATTATTGGGAAACGAAAAGCAAGTACCGATTTGAAAACTTCTTTGAACCAGGCCTTGAGAGAATATGATGTAGCGGTTTAACAAAAAGACAAGCTACTCAAAAAGCTAATTACTGGGGATTTCTGCGTTTGAAGTTTTTGTAATTTCCACCCCCCCCGCCATTATTATTCCGGTTGTTTTTAAAGTTCTTATTCCGGTTTTGGTTATTTCCTCTGTATCCGCCACTGGCCGAATTAAAGTTCTCATCCGTAATGGGAGTAACCCTTCTCTGTTGCATATTTTTAAACTGAAGGTCGTCGCTTTCATTAATTCTTATTTTCCCACCGGTAAGAAATTCAAGATGTGCCATTACTTCTTCATCATTCAGTGTCTCAGCATTCCAGGCTTTACTGCTCATTTTCATGAATGAACCAATGGCATTGATATATGCGGTTCTAAAAGGACCTTCTTCTAACTCAGCAACTTCCTTTAATATGGCTGCAACATTTTTGCCGTAAAATCTGAATTTGATTTTTGACTGAGGATAACCTAAAACATCCGGTTTAGCTTTAATGGTTTCCGGACTTGGGATCGGGTAGGGTGAATCAACATCTAATTTGAAATCACTCATGATGAACAGGTGATCCCATAATTTATGTTTGTAATCTACCACATCGCGCAAATGCGGATTCAACTGCCCCATTAATTTAATAACTTCATTAGCGATTCGCTGGCGTTTTTCACGATCAGGTTCTGCCACGGCTATTTCAATCATCTTCTGAATGCACCTGCCATACTCAGAAATGAGTAATTTTCCCCTTTCGGTATTGTATTCTAAACTTAGTTCCATGTTTAAGTGCGCAAGATAAGCGTTTTTGGTAAAAGATAAATCATATAAACAGGATTTATTTTAAACAGGTTCAGAAAAATTCCTAAACACTGCTAACCTTAAGGTTTTATTATTAAAATGGAGCTTGTTTTAGATACTATAACGATTAATAATCTGATAAAACAAACGAGAAAACAATTGTAAAAGAGATTCTGAAAAACTGCTATTGCCTGATTTATTTTAAACTTTCTACTTTTGTTAAAAGAAAAAAATAGTAGCTGTAATCTTTAGTAGCTGTTATTTTTAGGACTGTTGCGACTTATACGACTTATATAAGTCCCGAGCGTCACTGAAGCCCCAAAAAGGCAAAAAAGCAAAAACCAAACAAAAAGGGAAAGATCAAAAAACACAAAAGCTCCAAAGAAATTCTCATTTCTCATCTCTCATCTCCCATTTCTAGCTCATTTCCCATTTCCCATCAGTTCCCTTGCGGCAGCCAAAACCTTTTCTGACGGATTTTCGCCGCTCAGCATCCTGGCAATTTCCTCCACTCTTTCGTTGGGTTCAAGATGTTTTATATGCGTGCTGGTTTGTTTGCCTTCATCGTGTTTATAAACATATAAATGGTTATCAGCCTTCCCCGCTATTTGTGGAAGGTGTGTAATAGCCAATACCTGATGATTCAGAGCATGTTCTTTCATGACCATTGAAACCCGGTTCGCAGATTCACCCGATATGCCCGAATCAATTTCATCAAAAATAATGGTTGGTAAATGAACTTTATCCGCAATCAATGATTTGATACACAGCATCAAGCGGCTCAACTCTCCACCACTTGCCACCTTGTTCATGGGTTGTAAAGCAAAACCTTTATTGGCACTGAACATAAAGCTAATTTCATCGAAGCCCTTTTCGGTCATTTTTTCTTCAGGTAAATCATGTTGAACCAACTTTATTTTTGCATTGGGCATGGCAACTTGTTGCAGCAGCGCATTCACTTTTGTTTCAATGCCTGCAATTGCCGCATTTCTTTTTTTACTCAACGTTTTACCACTTGATAACAACAATTGTCTTTGCTTTTCCAATTCATTCCGGGTCTTGGAAATCACGGTTTCGAGTGAACTCAATTCTTCAAACTGTTTTTCATACTTGTTTTTTGCAAGAATCAATCCGGCATTATTGGCGACCCGGTGTTTTTTTTGAGTCTGAACTAATAATTGAATCCTTGTTTCAATTTGTTGTAAAGATTCAGGATCGGCTAAAGTTTTTTGTGAGATGAGTGAAAGTTCGGATGAAATATCTTTTAGTTCTACTACTGTGCTATCTAATCTGTTTTGCAAAGCTTGTAATTGAGGATGATGCTTAGCTGCCAAGGATAAATTATTCATGGCCTCCCGCAATAGATCGGTAATAGATCGTTCATTCCCCTCTAATAAATTGCTAACCAGATTCGCTGCATGTTGTATGGTTTCGGCATGACTTAAGGTATCTAAATTGGCTTCCAACAATTCCTGTTCATTTTCTTTTGGGTCTACCTCATGCAGTTCATTTAAAACAAAGCGGAGGTAATCTTCATCCTGCCTTGATTTTGCCTCACGTTCAAGTAAAATCCTGAAATCTTCAGACAAACTTTTGTAGCTGTTATAATGGTCTTTATATACCCTTAAATCAGTTTGTGTTCCGGCAATTGCATCCAGAACTTCCAATTGAAAATCCGCCTCATTCAGTTCTAAGGTTTGATGCTGTGAAACAATGTCAACCAAATGAATTCCCAATTCCTTTAAAACAGGTAAATTCACCGGAGTATCATTAATAAAAGCACGTGATTTCCCTGCAGAATTGATCTCACGCCTCACAATGCACTGTGTTTCATAGTCGAGTTCGTGTAAATCGAAAAAAGAACGGAGTGGGTATTTGCTGATATCGAATACGGCTTCAATCACACACTTATCCGTATCCTGTAGCAAGGATTTGCTATCTGCCCTTTCGCCAAGAACAAGCCCAAGAGCTCCCATCAGAATGGATTTCCCTGCCCCGGTTTCACCGGTAATAATATTTAAACCCTTTTCAAAGCGGATATCGCATTGCCGGATAATGGCGTAATTTCTGATTTTTAAAAAATATAGCATTTTTCGCTCACGAATATAAAGACCTGAATGAATTTACGAACGAATAAATGAGACTATTCTATAATTAAGCGCTGAATAAACGTATTGTTGTTTTGGAATATTTTAATAAAATACACTCCTTTGCTCAGCGTTGAAATATCCATGCAGTTATCTAGAAAATTGCCGGATTCAGCACTTAACAAGAGTTGTCCTGTCAGGTTAGAAATCTGAATAGAGGCATTGTCATTTCGGGTAAACAGGATATGTAAAAAATCTTTTCCGGGATTTGGATAAATTTTTACGAAGGCCTCATTTTTGGAATAGGTTTGAATTCCGGTTGGCCATACAACAATATAACCGGGTTTCGACAAGGTATTGCTTCCAACCGAATTGGTAGCTTTTAATTGAACTGTATATGATCCGGATGAACTGAAAATAACTTGTGGATTCTGACTCATACTACTTGTTCCTCCCACATAAACTACGGTTGCCGGGGTAAATGTCCATAACCAGGAGCTGGGAATTCCAGTGCTAGAGTCCGAAAAATATACAATCTCATCCGGTGTCACATTACGTTTGTTAACGCCAAAAGCAGCTTTTACCAGCTCATTCACCATGATATAATTTGATTTTAGCGTATCGTCGAAACCACCTTCATAGGTAATAGCCAGTTTTACCGAGTAGGGTCCATTTGCATCAAAAATAACCCGGGGATTGTTGGTTGCAGCGGTGGTGCCTCCCACAAACCTGAAACTTCCCGGTGTGATAGTCCATAAAAAGGTTTTTGGAGTCCCAAAGGATTGGTTCGTTAAATTGATGGTATCTCCGATCTGGCAGGAAGTTTTGCTGGCAGTAAATTTGGCATTATTCACATAAGCTTCGGGTCTATACCTGTCTTTGAACCTAATGACCGGGGCACCTGCAGTTGCTCCTTGTGCAACAGTAACTTCCATAATTGGAAATTTTTGATTTTTTGCCAGCCATTTGTATTCTACCCTATTGTTTGGAAAAGGAATAGAAAAGCCATTGAATACGATGCTATCTATTTCTCTAATTACTGATTTAACACGAATACAGCTGAAAGTACCGTAAGGAGTAGTAACACTGCCCCAGCCATCCACCACCGTTGTTCTGTTTCCAACCTGTTTTAAGGTGCCTAAAGAAACCAGACTTGCTTCGCCGGTAAAATTTCCTGAAAAAGCATTTTGGTAGCTTAGCGGCAAATTGTAAATGGTATCTTTTAACGAATAGGTAATTCCAAGAGGTAAACTTTGAATGGTGGCTCCTCTACCCAACATCACTACCGAATTGGTGGTATTTTTATAAAATCCATATACATTAGAAGCTATTCCGCCAACTCCCAGCGCCAGGTTATTTTCCGGAATGCCATAGCTAGCACCATAAAAAAATAGAGCATAAGGTGTTTGCAAGGGAGAGTAATAATGTTGAATATCTTGGTTATCAATTTTTATTGCCGAAAAATCCCAAACTTTATTAGGCCCGGTAGAAACGGTATCAATATAACTTGTTGTTGTGCTGTATCGCATAGTATCATTGAAAACAGGCATATCGGCAGCAATAATGGTTATTTGCGCATGAGCTTTGCCAAAAAGGACAAGCAATAAAATTGGTAATATTTTTTTCATGAGTATTTAATTTAACGCAAGGTAAAACTATTTTTTTTAATCCTGTTCATTAGATTTTACCCTAAAAAAAGAATTCACTTTAACCTAACTATTTGAGATGATTTTTTTAACTCCTTTTTCTTACGGATCTTGTTTATTCACAAGATCATTTCAGATTGTGGAAAGCTTGTGGAAAGTAGTATAGACACATTATTTTACTTTGTGTTCAAGCAAATAGTCACTCTTGCAACAAGACCAATTACATATCTGGGAAGTTATTTTTCATTACCTGCATAAGCACAATGAATTAGCCATATCCGGAATCGGGAAATTTACTGCCGAAATAAATGGAGTGGTAATTAATCCGGTTGCTAAAACCATCCATCCGAATAATAGAACCATCCATTTTCATCAACATGCTGATGAAACAACACCAGAGTTTATCGCGTATTTTGCCAATTATTCTAATTTAACAGAGGGAGCAATTGTTAACAAACTGGAGCAATTGGCAGCAAATTTTCGGACGAAGTTAAAATCTGATTTAAAATGGGTCATTGAGCCATTTGGAACTTTCAGATTAGATATAGATAACTGTATTTTTTGGGATTCGGCAAAAACTGAAAACTTCTGCGATTCAAGTTTTGGGTTGGTTCCCTTAAATTTCATGGCCAGCTTGAATAAAGTTAAGCGAATCGTTGTTGAAAAAACAACTGTGGTTGAAGAGGAAGAATTAACCCTGTTGCGGGAAAGTGCTTTAAAAGAGTTGAAAGTGTTATTGGATCATGCTCAGATCGCGGAAAGCACCAAGCCCTCCCGGTCGAATAAGGTTTTCCCAATTGTGGCTTCTGTATTAACGCTGGCACTCATCATAAATCTCACATTTTTTCTTTTTAAAAGTCCGGATAAACAAACCGTAAAGGGTTCAGATAATCAGGTTTCTCAAATGAATCTTTTGGGTAATGCCGGAGAAGTATTGGATTCTCAATATTCGCTGGCCACCAAACAAAACAAAAAATTAACGGTGGAAGAACTTGCATCCAGACAGGATAATATTACCAGTCAAATTGCCTTTGATAGCTTGAACCGTCATATAGGATTGGCCATTACAAAGGGAACATATTATTTTGACAGCAGTGTGTATATTAAGCCAGTGATCGAATATTTAACGCCGGATCCTGTATTGCCTGAACCCGAAAAGATTATTGTTGAAACACAGGTTGAGAAGCAAATAAAGGATATTCCGCTTGTTGAGAATACTTATTCCTCCATTGATCCTGAACCCATTGTACAGAATTTAGAGACGGGCTATTATCTGATTGCCGCTGCATTTCGAAAAGCTAAAAATTCAGAGAAAGTACGTCAGGATCTAATCACAAAAGGCTATCAAAATTCTTTGGTGGTAAAACCGCCTGAGTTAAAATATAACCTAGTAGTTTACGAGAAATACAACACCCTGAGTGAGGCTTTGCTTGCCCGTGATAAAACACTGGAAGAAAATGAGGAGGTGTGGATTTACCAGGCGAAGGAATAATTGTCACCCATTTCCCATTTCTAGCTAAGCAGCTATTTCAATTCAATTTCATCAATAAAAATATGTGCATCACCACCTGCGCCCATATGCCAGGATGGAAGTTTACCAAAGTTTCTCGCGATCACTTTTACATAGCGTGCATTGCTGGGTTGGCTCAGTTTAATTTCCATGTTTTGTATGTGGGTTTTAGATTCATTGGGAGCAATGTCAGGACTTACTTTCCCAATACTTTCGTAGTTAATTCCATCACCCGAAACAAAATACTCGACTTGGGTGGGCAGTATTATCCATGAACCCTGATCCTGCAAAAAAGTAGCGGTGAAATGCGTAAGTGGGGTACTGTCCTGCAAATCAATAATTACATTAAAGTCTTGTGACTGGAAACCTTGCCAATTTCCTCTGCGCCAGTTTTCATCTCCACGAATGCCATCTATTAAGCCATCAACGCTACCAGCAGAATATTGTTTGTTGTATTTGCAATTGTATTTTACGGTCCAGTTATGTGGGATTTTATAAAACCGGGCTTCTGCGTATGAACTATCCGTGCTCATGGAATCCTGATATGAAATAACCGCTATTTTACAGGATTCCTGAATATAAAATTTCATTTTTCCATTTTCAATATTTCGGGAACTGGATTGTGTTTTTCCATTCCGGTAAATCTGCTCCATACGAAGGATAGCATGTTTTCCATAGGTTTCAATTTCTACCAAAGACCTCTCTTTAAAGGATTGATTAGAAGATAAAATCAGGGGAGCTCTGTTATATGATTTCTCAACATTTGCTTCTTGCCGGGTATAAATAAAATCATCATATACATTTCCATTGGTTTTTTTTGAAAGAAGTGTAAACGAAATCTGCGGTAAAGGTTCTTCGGTAAGCGAATAATTCAAAACGAGATTTTTCGAAACCATTAGGGTATCATAAAAAAGATGACTCGAAATGCAGTTTAGGCCAGCATCTAATTTATTTGCTTCGTCTTCAAAAGCTGAAATACCTGATAAATATTGGCCCGAATGGGTGGCTCTGTTTGTTTTTAATGTTACAGTTTTACCTGGAAAAGGTCGGATAATGATTTCATCAAACAAAGGAGTACTCACACTGTAGTTTGGCAAACCCGGACAAACCGGATAAAGGCCCAATGAACTCAATACATACCAGGCACTCATTTGACCGCAATCTTCGTTTCCCGACAGGCCATCGGGCGCATTTTTATAAAGGGAATTGGCAATTTGTTTAACCCGGTATTGGGTTTTGTAGGCTGTTCCCACATAATTATATAAATAGGCCATGTGGTGACTGGGTTCATTACCATGTGCATACTGACCAATCATACCTGAAATATCAGCCTGTTCACGTCCTTCCATTTTACTGGAGGTCATGAACAGAGAGTCTAATTTTCGTTCGAAATTCTGCGGTCCGCCGTGTGCAGAAATTAATCCCGGTATATCATGCGGAACAAAGAGCGAATACTGCCATGAATTTGCCTCCGTATAATTGTTATTTACCTCTGCCGGATTGAAAGGTTGGTACCAGCCTCCATTTAATCGTGGTTGCATAAATCCATTCGTAGGATTGAACACGTTGATCCAATTTTCTCCTGTATGTTTATCATTTTTAAATCCGCCAATTTGGGCTACACACCAGTCGTCGTAGGCATATTCCAGGTTTTTGCTCACCGATTCGTTTTCATCGCCCACTTCCAGGTAAGTTTTCTTTCTGAATTCGGGCATGCCGTATTTTGGGTAGTTGCCCGATTTTTCAGCTGCTTCAATGGCAAGATTTAAATCAAACCCCTGAATGCCTTTTGATAATGCATCGGCAATGACACTCACCGAATGGTAACCGATCATGCAATCGGTTTCATTGCTGCTGAGTTCCCAGATAGGTAGTCGGCCTGCCTGTTGATATTGGATCAAAAAAGTTTTGATGAAATCTAAGTTGCGTTCACGCTGAACCAAATTGAAGAGGGGGTGTAATGCCCTGAATGTATCCCATAAACTAAAGACCGTATAATAATTAAAGCCATCGGTTTTATGAATCTGAAAATCGCGACCCAGGTATCTTCCGTCCACATCATTGGCGAGACTGGGGTGAATAAAGCAATGGTATAAGGCCGTATAAAAAATGACCTGTTGCGCAGGCGTACCTCCTGTTACCTGAATTTTATTAAGTTCAACATTCCACAAGGCCTCACAATCTGCCTTGCATTTTTCAAAATCCCAACCCGGCAATTCGGCTTCCATGTTTTTCTTTGCACCTTCTTCATCCACCTGACTGATGGCTACCTTAACCAGAATACTTTCATCTTTTTTTATATCGAATGTATAGGCCGCATGCTCATTGGTAACATTGGCAGGCTTTGATGTTTTATTGTTTACAAGGGTTTCCTGATTGATGAAATCCTTTGAAAATTCTATTCTGTAATATACGTGTTGATCTTTTGCCCAGGCCTCACTTCTTCTGATCCCTTCAATCGTGTGATTGTTTATAATATTTATGGTGCCTTCCAATAATTTATCACGATGAAGCAGGTCTAAAATAAAAGGGTAGATGCCTGCTTTTTTAAAAGTATATTTATGAAAGCCAACCCGGGTGGTAGTAGTTAATTCAACATCAATATCGTCATCATTCAAATGCACTTTATAATATCCGGCATGTGCTTTTTCACTGCGGTGTGAAAATTTGGAGGAATAGTTTTTAGGGTCAAAACTGGCCTTACCTGCCATGGGCATGAGCATAATATCTCCATAATCACTGCAGCCCGTTCCGCTCAAATGGGTATGGCTGAACCCATAGATTACCGAATCGCTGTGATGATAGCCGCTGCATCCATCCCAACTGCCATCCACGCGTGTATCCGGCCCAACCTGCACCATTCCAAAAGGAGC
>CAYHCF010000004.1:142688-167873 GCA_964355075.1 uncultured Chitinophaga sp. | reverse complement strand
TAACTTTCAATATACGCAACTTGTTGCGTGTATTCCTGCCTTACCTGTAGGCGTATAATAGACCAAAACCCTTGTGGTATAAGGATTCTCTTTAAGTTTGATTTTTTTTGATCCTTGCGTATATATATTCTCATTTTTGCGGGTTTTAATGATTTTCTGAAATAAAGAATGCTCTCTCTAAAACAAATGTATTACAATTAACAAATTTTGCCCGTTTATTTTCAGATATCCAATTCGTCTATAGAATTTACAATAGGATCAAATCCTTTGGTACTAATATAGTTATAAATCTCAGGAGAATCCACATCTGCAATCTGTAATTTGCAATCTGTAATTTGCAATCTGTTAATACTTTGCATTTCAAAATGGGCAGGTGGAAGCTTCGCCCTCCCCATTCGTACATTCGTATGATTCGTATTTCGTAAAGTAACTGTGTGTAACCAATAATTTGGGTTTTCACATCAAATAGGTTTCGACTCCGCTCAACCTGACAGGTGTTCATGTGGAGTCCCCTGTCAGTTCGAAGTCGAGAACAACTTCTGTGTGTAACCAATGATTAAAATCTAAAATCGTAAATCGTAAATCTCCCCATTCGTACATTCGTATGATTCGTATTTCGTAAAGTAACTGTGTGTAACCAATAATTTGGGTTTTCACATCAAATAGGTTTCGACTCCGCTCCTGACATAGTCACTTGTTAGTTTGTTAAGTTGGGAACGCAATTCTGCAATCTGCTAATCTGCAATGTTCCAATCCCCAATAAATCATTTTCCCAAAATAAAAATGCAGGGTTTTTTGTGGATATCCGGCTTTTCATTTTTCCAGACGGCAATGGTTTTGGTTTGAACCCAACCCAAGGGGCTGCTTATTGAGCAGGCAATGCAAAGTTTGGTATTTGCCGCACAATTTTGTACAAGATCATCGAACACGTGCTTATTCCGGTAAGGCGTTTCCATAAATAGTTGTGTGCTGCCTCTGTACATCTGGGATTCTAATTCTTTTATTTTTTTGATACGCAGGGGCTTCTCTACCGGTAAATAGCCGTTGAAACTAAACTGCTGCCCGTTAAAACCGCTTCCCATTAAAGCCATCATGATACTGGAAGCACCCGGTAAGGGAATGATTTCGATGTGCCTTGCCTGCGCCAGGGCTACTAAATCAGAACCGGGATCGGCCACACAGGGGATACCGGCATCACTGATTATTCCGGCATCGGCATTTTCCAGAGATTTGAGCAAATCAGGGATTTCGTTAAATGGCGTATGTTCGTTCAGTAACCAGATTTTTATTTCGGGTTGAGCATGTTCTATCCGCAACTTTTTGATGAGCGCACGTGCCTGTTTTTCGTTTTCAACCACAAAATGTTTGAGGTGGTGCACGCTGTTTCTGACCATTTCGGCAATGAATTCATCCGGATTATCCTCGCTTAAAAAGTTGGGAATCAGGAATAGTTTACCGTAAAAGTTTTTCATAATATTATATATTATTGATTATTAAATATTTGAGCCAAAAAAAATAATTTGAAAATTTGCAGTTTCCCCCCTTATTTTTGCGCTTCTTAAAAATTTATAGATGGCAATATTAACAAAAATAAGAAACAGGTCGGGATTAGCTATTGGAGCGGTTGGTTTAGCTTTAGGTTTATTCGTGGTTTCAGATGCACTTAACTCAAACACAAGTTTGTTTGGTTCAGGGAATAAAACCAACAATGTTGGTGAGATTGACGGTGAAAAAATTGGAGTAAAACAATTTGAAGAAAAATTAGTTTATAATACTGAAAATTTCAAAAAACGGACGGAGAAAGAGAGTTTGGATGAAGCAACACGGGGCCAGATACGAGATCAAACCTGGAATCAGTTCCTGAATGACTACATGATGTCTAAAGAATATTCGGAGCTTGGGATTGAAATGAGTCCGGATGAATTAGAGGATGTACTCTATGGAAATAATATCCATCCTCAGATCAAACAGTCTTTTACAGATCCTGCTACCAATGTTTTCGATGTAAATAATGTGAAGCGTTATTTAAAAAACATGTCGGAGGGAACCGATGAGAAGGCAAAATCCCAATGGAAAGACTTTGAAGATTACATTGTTACAGAAACCTTGCAACGTAAATATGCTACCCTCCTCAAGAAAGCGGCTTATTCCACCACGCTGGAGGCGAAAAATGTTTATGAGTCACGTAACAAAAGCTCAGAACTGAGCTTCGTTGCATTGGCGTTCAACACGGTGGCCGATTCTTCAATTGCTACCGATGAGAGCGATTTGAAATCCTATTTCAAAAAAAACATGGACAAATACAAGGAGCGTGAAAATAGCCGCAAGCTGGAATTTGTAGTCTGGGATTTTGCCCCAACCGCTGAAGACAGTGCCATTGTGAAGAAATGGGCTTATGATCAGGTTGAACAATTCAGAGCTACAGATAATGACACGGTTTATGTGGATCTTAACAGCGATAACCGGTTTGATCCTGTTGCAAAATCCCGTAACGCTTTCCCTGAATTGGTTCAAAATCAGTTATTCAGCGATTCAGTGGGTACCTTAATAGGTCCTTTCTTTACCGAAGGGAAGTATAAAATTTACAAGATATCCGGCATCAAACAGGATACAGCTTATACCATGCGTGCCAGCCATATTTTAATAAAAGTAGACGGCCCGGCTATGTCAGATACCTTAGCTGCTAAAAAGAAAGCGGAGGATATTCTCGGACGGGTTCGCAAAGGTGAAAGTTTTGCCGTATTAGCAGCTCAGTTTGGAACCGATGGTACCAAAGATAAAGGGGGTGACTTAGGCTGGTTTCCTGAAGGTCAGATGGTAAAGGAATTTAATGATGCGGTAAAGAGAGGTAAAAAGGGAGATCAGTTTGTTTTGAAAACCCAATTTGGCTTCCATATCATAAAAATTACGGAGGATAAAACCAAAAAACAGGTTTGTGCCGGTATTTTAGAGCGTGCTGTTGAGGCCAGTGAAAAAACAAGCACAGTGGCTTATAATGATGCGAGCCAGCTTGCAGCTGCCAGTCAAACCAGTGAAGATTTTACAAAAAATTGCGAGGAAAAGAAAATGACGAAAAGAGTAGCAGAATTTGTGCGCGAAACCGATAATTTCTTGCCGGGATATACAGAAGCACGTGAGGCCGTTAGGTGGTCTTTTAATGCCAAAGTTGGCGATGTAAGCGAAGTAATAACCATTAATAACGATAAATACATTATTGCAACGCTTACGGCTATACGTGAAAAAGGCAAAGCCAATTTTGAAGCTGCCAAAGACCGTGTAACCAATGATTATCGTAAAGATAAGAAGAGCGACCAGCTGTTCGAGAAAATGAAAACTACGATGGAGGGTGCCACTACTTTGGATGCTTTAAGTCATAAAATGAACCAGACGGTAACCCCGGTTGCTTCACAAACTTTCGAAAATGCCTCAATACCTTATGTGGGTTTTGATCAGAGCTTTGCCGGAACCATTTCAGGTACCACAACGCTAAATAAATTATTAGGGCCCGTAAAAGGCGATGCTGGTGTGTACGCCTTCCAGATAACAAAAATTAATCAGGCAGCACCCATGAAAGACTTTAGTGCGCAAAAAACGGAGCTGACAAATACTTTCCAGCAAAAACTGGAGTACGGATATTTTGAAATGTTAAAAGAGTTGAGAAACGTAAAAGACAATCGTTTCATGTTCTATTAATCTAATGTAAAATGTTAAATTATTATTGCCAGGGATCAGGCGGGCAAATTTTGGTTTTGGTTCATGGCTTTTGCGAAAATAATACCTGCTTTAACGAGCAGGTTTTATTTTTTAAGGCCAGTCATACTGTAATTACGGTTGATTTACCGGGTTTTGGCAAAAGCGCAGTAAATCATGCAGTTTCTATTGATGATATAGCCAATGAGCTCTTTGCCACTCTGACCTATTTAAAGGTTTCAAAATGTGTTCTAATGGGTCACAGCATGGGTGCATATGTTGCCATGGCTTTTGCCGAAAAATATCCGCAGCACTTAAGCGGTTTCGGTTTGATCCATTCTGTAGCAACAGCTGATAATGAAGAGCGTAAAGCGAAACGTAAGCAGGTCGTTTCTTTTATTGAAAAAAATGGCAAAGAAGCCTTTATCAAACATTTTATTCCCGGACTTTTTACGGAAGCCAACCAAAAGAAACCGTATGTTCAGGAATTTATTTCAGAAGCATTAAGCGGGCCTCAGGAGGGAATTGTTGCAGCTGTAAAAGCCATGATGAATCGCTCCGACAAATTACATGTTTTGGAACAGACCGGCGTTCCGGTATTTTTTGCAATTGGTAAACACGATGCCATCATTCCTGAAGAGGCAATGTTCAAACAAGCATCACTACCTAAGGAATCTCAAATCTGTTATTTACAAAGTTCTGGGCATGTTGGCATGGTTGAAGAACCTGAAACGCTCAATAAAGCGATGATGGAATTTTGCAGGAGAGCCGATGGATGATAGAGATCGACTATCGACTAATTCCCGCAGCTTCTTATCGCCTTTAAAACAATCAATAAATCCTTTTCAATGGAGTAATCTTTTGCGTACAGAAAATTTAATTTTTGTATGGTTACCGGATTATAGATTCGGCCATATTCGGCATCCAGCGGACTAACCACTCCTTCCTTTAAAGAAGGCAGTAATTTAATATTATCGGCAACCGCATAACTAACCCAGGTTTTTTGTCCGGTAAATACCTGAAAGATATTGTGAAAAAAATTGAGTTTATGCTTTATGAATAAAATTAACAGAGGGGATAATAGCAGCATTAAAAAACTGGCTGCCACATCAAAAACACGTTTCTTCTGTTGTTCAAAAGCCTTGGCTAATTTCAGGTTAATTTCGATGGTATAAAAATCACCGGGAGCATTTTTATTGTGGCTGCCGATGATGAACAAACTTTCCTCGGGGACTATTTTATACATCAGATCCTTTTGCGTAATGCTGCCCATCCACTCAATGATCTGGCTTGCGGCCAAATCTTTGCTGCAAAAAATAATTTCTTCGACTCCAAACAGGAAAGCGATCTCGGTTAACTGGTTCACCTGACCTAAATAATGAATGTCCTCGCTACTCGGCTCAGGCGAAACATAACCTAAATATTCACTTTTAGATTTCGACTTGATCAATAAATCCTGAACTCTTTCAACTTCAGATTTGTTACCCACGATAATAGTTTTTAAATGACTGCTCATCTTCAAACTCAGTCGTGAATATTTATACCAATAAACCAGAACCCGGATCACATAGGCGCAGAGAATTGCCGAAAAGGCACCCAATAAAATAATGGCACGCGAAAAACGATATTCAACTCCCACAAAGGCGTAAAAAACTGCTATCGCTAAAGTTCCGATTGCGATTCCCTTGGCAACACTTAAAAATGTTTTTCGTTTATTATAGGATCCGGCTAAATACAAGCCAAGCAACCAAAGTAAAGAATATATGAGGCTGTTGGTATAAACAATATTTGCGGGATATGCTTGTGGTGTTGCATATTTGAGGTTCGACCAAAAACCAACTAATAAAGTAAGGCTGGTGAAAATAAATGCAAAATCAACAAGAGGAACGAATATTCTTGAAATAATACGACTGGCGAGCGCGGCAATGGCTCTCAGGTAAATCGCAATATGAATGAGTGCACTAAAATTCCGGGCATGCTTTTGTGAATAGTGTTTTTGTGCAAAAATCACCATGGCTTTATAAAAAGTGAACACAAAATTAATACTGGTTTTTTTTGTGCTTTCCCCTTTGTAATGAATAATGGTTGTTTCGGGGAAATAGTAATTTTTATAACCTGCCTGATGGATGCAATAGCTCAAATCGATGTCCTCGCCATACATAAAATAATCCTCATCCAAATAGCCCACCTGTTTTAAAACATCGTGCCTGATCATCATAAAAGCCCCGGCCAAAACATCCACTTCATTGATCTCATCCACATTTAAGAAGCCCTGGTGGTATTTACCAAAGCGACGGGATTTTGGAAAAAGGGTGGCCAATCCGCTTATCTTATAAAATGCCACTTCCGGGGTAGGCAACCCTCTTTTTGATTCCGGCAAAAAATTCCCCGACCCGTCTATCATTTTAACACCAACTGCGCCGGCATCTGGCGTTTTATCCATAAAATCAATTACCTTTTTAAAGCAATCTTCTTCAATAACGGTATCCGGATTCAGCAATAAAACATATTTTCCATGCGCCAGTCTTATTGCCTGATTATTTGCTTTGGCAAAGCCATAATTTTCCTTGTTTTCTATTAAATTAACTTCGGGAAACAGGTTTCTTACCATTTCGCAACTGGCATCAACCGAATGGTTATCAACCACAAAAACCTCTGCATCTAAACCAATACAAGCTTTACGTACTGCGTGAAGGGCTTGTTCCAGGAAATACCTTACGTTATAATTTACGATTACTACAGAGAGTTGCATTGACATATCAGGAAACGAAAATAAGCATAGCGTATTGTTTTGACAAGCATAGTTTTTTGTGAGGATAAAGCATAACTGAAATCAGTTGATAGGAAGAAAAGCAACTAATTCCGATATGGGATTCTGCCAATAATCGACCTTCCCAAAGTAATTTCATCGGCATATTCCAGCTCACCACCAATGGCAATCCCCCGTGAAATGGTACTGATAGGGATCGATAAAGTAGCAAGTTTTTTTGATAGGTAAAAAACGGTGGTATCTCCTTCCATCGTTGCACTTAGCGCCATGATTATTTCCTTTGCCTCAACCTCTTTAACCCGTTTAATGAGGCTGTCAATTTGCAGCTGGTCGGGCCCAATTCCGTTAATTGGATTTATTAATCCACCTAAAATATGATAAGTGCCGTAGTACTGATTGGTGTTTTCAATGGCCATAACATCACGCAAATCTTCTACCACGCAAATGGTTTGTGGGTCGCGTTTTGAGCTGCCACATATATTGCACAGTTCCAGATCGCTTACATTGTGGCATCGTTTGCAAAATTTTATTTCTTTCCTGAGTTTAATTATGGATTCACCCATTTTACTGACGGCACTCTCTTCCTGTTTCAATAAAAATAAAACCATTCTCAAAGCTGACTTCTTACCAATACCGGGGAACTTGGATAATTCATTTACGGCATCTTCTATTAAAGCGGAAGGATAATTCATAGTGGCAAATATAAATTTGTTTCTTAGAATCTTATTAGCCTCAAAAAAACATGGCCACGAAGACGCAAAGGCGCAAAGAAATACCCTTCGCGCCTTCCCGCCTTAGTGGCAAAAAAATTAGTGTCTTAGTTTCTTAGTAGCCTCTTAATAAAATATTATATTAATTTCGCCACATGAATTTAGAACAAATTTGTTTTCAGGCTTGTGCCTTTGCTAAAGAAACCGGCCAATTTATTAGAAACGAGCGAAAAGTTTTTAACTCCGATACCGTTGAAGAAAAAAGTTTTAACCAACTCGTAAGTTATGTTGACAAAACCGCAGAAGAAATGCTGGTAAAAGGACTCGGATTAATTTTTCCTGAGGCTGGTTTTATTACCGAAGAGGCCACTATTGTTACCGTACAAAAAGAATGGATGTGGGTAATTGATCCCTTAGATGGCACCACCAATTTTATTCATGATATTCCGGTTTACAGTGTTAGCATAGGTCTGCTCCAAAACAAAAAACCGATGTTGGGCGTAGTGTACGAAATTAACCGCGATGAGCTTTTCTATGCCTGGAAAGATGGCGGAGCATTTTTAAACGGCTCAAAAATCAGTGTAAAGGAAAATGTCGCACTCCGGAAATCTCTTTTAGCCACGGGGTTTCCATACTATGATTTTAAAATAATGGATCAATACTTAGATGCTCTCAAATACTTAATGATACACACGCAGGGAATGCGCCGAATGGGAAGTGCCGCTGTAGATCTGGCCTATACCGCCTGTGGAAGATTTGATGGGTTTTTTGAATATGGTCTGAGCCCCTGGGATGTGGCAGGTGGTATCTGTCTGATTGAAGAAGCAGGAGGGATCGTTACCGATTTTCAGGGGGGTGAGGATGTGATTTTTGGCCGGGCCATTTTAGGTTCAAGCAAAGCGCTATACCCTGAATTCTCAAAGGTTGTAGCAAGTTGTTTTAAGAAATAATCCATTTCATTTCCCATTTCCGGTCTCGTTTCTCGCCTCTCGCAATCTCGTTTCTTTCCCATTTCTCATCTCCCTGTCCTGAGCTTGTGGAAGGGTCCCATTTCTCTTCCAATTTCACTGCTGCATGTCCGGCAATACCCATTGCAGAGGCAACCCGATCTTCATAGCGGGTTGTGGCCATGCCCAAAGGAGCTAAGGCGTCATCTGAATTACGCTCGGTTATAGTGCTTACCTCAAAATACTAACATTTTTAAATACTACCTCCCAATTGCCATCTATACCCCTTACCATAAGTTTGCAAACATAAACTTCTGCCGGCAAAGCTTGGTTATTAAGGTCGTTGCCAGTAAAAGGTTTGCCGCTTTTTGAGGTTTTGAACACAAGCGCTCCCCACCGGTTATATATTTCCATTTCGTAATCATCAAAACCTATTCCAACAGGAACGAGTTCGTCATTCAAGTTATCTCCATTTGGCGTGAAAGCACTTGGTAAAAAAACTCTTAAAACGTTTTGTGCATGGATATACGAAGTTCTTAAAAGCGTATCGAAACAATTGAAATTATTCTCAACAATTAATGTAACATCGAATAGTCCCGGTAGTAAATATTTATGAACCGGATTTTCTTCGGTAGAATTATTTCCATCGCCAAATAACCAATTGCTGGATAGGATAAAGGAATTTGAGGATGAACTGAGGTTAGTAAAAGTTACATCGGGTTCAAGCAAAGTGCTTACTGTCGGGCTTGCTGTGAAAGCTGCAATGGGCTTTGGGTTGATATGGACTAAATTTTTGAATCCAATGCTATCTGCACAAGCATTGCCCTGCACAACTTTCAAGGTAATATCAAAGGTTCCGGTGTCTTTGTAAAAATATTCCGGCGAGGATGTAAATAAAACTGTTCCATCTCCCGGATACCAGTAATAAACTGCGCTTTGACCACCGGCAATTGTTGAAGTATTGGTAAATCTTACCGATGCTAATTGGCAGGCAATAGTTGTATTCAGATTAAAATCAGCGATGGGTTTTAATTTAAGGCTGATGCTTTTAAGCGCAGTAACCGGATTTGAACAATCATCTTTTAAGGTTACCGAATAATTTTGTTGTTGTGCGGCCTGTATGAATAATAGTGAATCACTGCTTAAAGTGTTTGTATCAGGTAAGGCCTTCCATTTATACCGATACGCGTTAGGCAATCCTCCCGTACCCTGTGCTTTCAGTTGCAAAGGATCGCCCTTACAGATAGAAGAATCCCCTGTTATACTGACCGACAAGGGTGCTTTTACCATAATTTGTAAAGTATCGTAAACATCCTTAGTGGTACAATTATCGCTTAAATGTGTTATTACAAGATAATTAGATGTAGGCGAAAAACTACTTGTAATATATTTTGTGATGTAAGTTGAATCGTACCATTTAAAATTACCAGCGCTATCGGTAGCTAAAAGTGTGGTGTTGTTAAACCATTGCAATACATATTGATTTGTTAATCCACCGGCGGCTTTTGCCGAAACAGCAAGCGTTTGTCCATTACACAGGGTAGTATCTGCCGGCAACAAAACTGAGAGTGGTTTACGTACTGCAACTTTTACCAAAAAAGTATCTGGTTTTGCATCACATACATAATTGCTTACTAGAAAATAATTAGTTGACGAATCGGGTTTAACAGTTAAATTAGAGTAAGGAGATTGGGTAGGATTTGAGGTATTAAACCAGTTGAAATGAAAGGCCACACTATCCGGTTCAAACCCGGTAATGCTTAACTTTATGGAATTTCCACTGCATATAGTAGTATCATTTGAAACCATGAGGGGAAGTTTTTTTCTTACCTGAACCATGGCTCTGGCCGTATCATTCAGGGAGCAGCCATCTTTTAAGATCAATTCATAATTTGTGGCAGTATCGGGTATAAAATTATTATACAGTTTTATTGAATCGAGTAAAACATTATTTCCAAACCAATAAATTTTCCGCGCAAGGGTATCGCCACCTTGCAGATTAGGTATAATTTTTAGGGTATCGCCAAAACACAAGGTAGTATCTTTAATTGTCTCAATAATTAATGGAGAGCGAACATTTACCAAAACCGTATCTCTGGCTATACAATAATTATTGGAAGCTGTTAAAATAAAATTGATATTGCTTAATGGTTTAGCAAATGGTTTTTTGGTGCTACTGTCGTTTAGTAATAAAGCGGGTTGCCAATAATACGTGGAGGCAAAAGAGGAATCAGTTCCCAATTGAACACTTTGTCCGTAACAAATTAAAGTATCCTTACCTGCAAAAGCTTTAGGTTGTTGGAAAATGCTATAATGGGCAGTATCATCAAAACTTGCTACATAAGGGCTATCGCTTACTATTCGAATTCTGTATTGGTTGGAACCTGTTATAATATCAGGCAGCTTACAGGCAATGGTTCCGGCAAGAGTATCTAACCTGTAACCGATGTTTGAAACAAGGGTATCAAAATTTCCGTTGTTATTACTGAGTTGTGCTGTATATTTATTTCCGTTTTTAAATTTACCCGTAATGGTGTAAGGCACATATAAGCTGTCGCCTGTGCAGTATTGTTTTTTTGTAATGGGTAATCTGGTAATGGATATATCCTGTATTCTAACAAGAAACAAATCAGATTGACCTTTTGAATTTATTGATAAATTGCCAAGCTTTAAATTATTAGGGTAACGTCCGGTAACAATACAATCACCGGAAGAATCCACAACTAAACCATAAGCAACAGCGCTGGGTGTTTTTCCGTCAATTGCCCAAATAAAATTACCTGTGCTATCAAGTTTAGTAATAAAAATATCGTTTGTTCCTGTTGAACCTGTGAGTAAATAATCGCCGAAATATATATTGCTTTGCATGGAGCCACCAAAATAGAAAAATCCTTTATTGGAAATATCTAAACTTTGTGTTTGTAGGGAAGTGGCACCAATTTTTGCGCCCGCTTTATTTACCCACTTTACGTTACCGGATGTATCTAAACCAATAAATAATTCATTTGGTCCTGTACCGCTTGTATGATTAATGATAAAATTTCCTATTTGTGTGTTACCGGTATTTAATCTGGCTGATGCAATCATTTTATTTCCTTTAGCTTTTATGAAATAACCAATTTCATCAGCAGTATTACCAAATTTCCTGGCCCAGATAATATTGCTATTCGAATTTAATTTAATTAAAATCATATCGTTAAGCCCGGTTGCAGTAAGCGACAGCTCACCGGGTATAGTATAATTGTTTTTAAATCGCCCATATAAGTATATGTATCCATCTTCCTCATCAAAACCATAAATACGAAAATCATTTGTACTCAAATTTCCATTAAAAGGTTTATCCCAAATAAATCCAGAGGAGACAATCTTTTTTAAATAAAAAGAATTAAGGCCGTTCGAAATCAAAACATAAATCTCTCCGGTTTTTGCAATTCTTATTTTAGGATAGCTGAAGCCGCCAATTTGAATGTTTACTTCAGGTAACTGAATAGTATCGGTAATTATTCCATTCATGTCTAATCCCATTATTAATGCTTCTCCATTTGCAGGAAAGTAATATTTAGTATAAATGGATACATTTGAAAACATTGCACCAATAACATATAATTTATTATTAGCATATTCAATATCAGTTCCATAATAAGAACCCGTATAATTACATTTCTTCGCCCATTGGAAAAGTCCGTCTGCTGTATATTTTAATACAAATGTGGAATATTGACTGGGCTGTTGATTAGGATTGGCAATTATTCCAGAATCGTTTACTATTCCATTTGTAAAGTACCTATAAATTGGCGCACTTTGAAAATATGCTAAAACATAATAATTGTTTGAATCATCCCGGCAAACATTCTGCCCTTGGTCAGCATTTGAAATACCCCCCGCACCGTTTACCCAAAGGTAATCCTGTGCCTGTATGCTGGTACCGATCATGCAAAAAAGAAACAATAAAAATTTTGTTGACTTCATGTTATACAAAATAATAGATGCCAGAATGCCTCTGAAATGCATCCTGGCATCTATTAATTAATTGGTCAATAACATTTTCTTTATATCAACGAAGAATCCGTTAACATATAATTTATAAACATAAACACCTCTGAACATCCCTGTTAAATCAATATTTATATATGACTCACCGGATACTGGAATCAAATCTTGGTTGATGAAAATATTACCATTTTGATCATAAATAATAATAGATGCAGAAGTTATGTTTGCAGGTAAATGATATTTTATTGTTGTGCTATTTTGAAATGGATTTGGCACGTTTTGAAAGAGATGCCCTATTTCAACTTGCTCCATTGAGTTATTTTTATTTTCTAATGCTGATAATCTTTTCCCAAAAGCAAAGTATAATGCGGTTAAACTATCTATTTGAAAGTTTTGTGAATTAATAATTTGTTGTTGCTCTTGTATGCTTTTAACTAAGATTGGAATTATTTCTGAATATCTCATTCCTAACCTTGTATTGCCAAGTGTATCAGTACTTACTACGACAACCTCGCTAATTACTTTTTCAACATCTTGTGCTATGAACCCAAGTCTTTTGCCATTATCGTTATCTTTCCAATGAAAGCTTATTGGTTTTAGTTTCAATATTTCCTTTAATCCATAATCAAGGTTTTGAATGTCCTTTTTGAAATTAATATCCGAAGTATTTATTATATTATTTGTACAAAATATTTCTTTCCAATGATAAGAACTATTCCCAAAATTATAGGCGTTATCAGAACCAGGTAATAGATCACCTCCACTTGTTATCCTCATTCTTTCATTAGGTGTACTAACACTACTATTGGTATAAAAACGTATATCATTATCCTCCCAATTTCTCAAATCAACAATACCATTGTAGCTTACATTAATATCAAATCCATCATCGGCATCGCTTCCGGTACCACCACCTGAACCAACTTTCGTAATTTTAAAATCGTGTGGCTGACTTTCTTCAATTAATCCGTTCAAATGCAAATAAGCATTGGGTGCTGCTATTCCAAAACCTGCAGTTGTGCCCGGGTAGGTAACCAAATAAGCCGAATTTCCAACTCCTGCTAAGTAGGAGGAAGTGCCTAAATATACTCCGCCATTTGCAACAATAGAATTGGTGTTTGTAGGTATAACACAGGTGCTGCACCCCAAAGATGAAAAATAGCTGTCGGAGCCAAGGTAAATACTGCCGGCACCAAGCATACTTCCCGCAGGTACAAGGGTAGATGAAGAGGAAGAGTTTCCTAAATAGATACCCCCGTTTAAGGAAAGTTTGCTTGTAGGTTGAATCATATTGATCCCAAAATTTCCATATCCTGTTAGCGTCGCCAATTCATTATCAGAAGGAGTTCCACCTGATCCCTGTTCGAAAATAAACCGTAACCTGGAATGCGCTCCGTTGTTATCATCCCCTTCCCACAAAATAACAGGATTAATGTGGAGGGTTGTGGCAGTCTGGTCCTCAGTAAATGTACCGAAAACAGTTCTGATCGGGCCATCAAAATTTTGGAAACCGGTTAATCTCCGTACTGCTGAAGAAGTGTGATTACTACTTAATAAATCATCACCCATAAAGTTCCATCGGTTTCCTGTTGCATACACATAATCAGCCGCACTTGTAGCAGTGGTAGTGGAAAGTTGTGCAATACGACCGCCATCAGCACGAAAAAGATAATCGGGATCGAACAGATTGATGGTAGTTGGAATCCACCATTGCAAAGTAATTTGTTCGCCATTACAAAAAGCTTTAGTAGTTTCGTGCCAGGCAAAGGTTGATCCTCCTGAATTGTAACTATTAATCATAAGATTTTCATTATTGGGACAAGTTGGTGACGTTGAACATGGCTGACTATTAATATCAGCGCTAAACAAGATGAAGAGAGAAAATAAAACTGTGAATTTGCAAATTAAATTGCATCTTGCGGGGGGGGGGGTAAAACTTGTTACCCTAATTAATTGTTTTTTCATTCTCAAAAAATTTAAGCAACAAATTTTAACCTAAATTTTTGGAATTGTTAGGTTTTTGAAAAGATTTAAGAAAGAATTAAGACATTATTATCAAAATTATTCCTGAATTTAATAAATAATTTTCTTCACCCATCTCGCATCTCCCAATTCCCATTCCCCATTTCTCATTTCCCCTTTCTCATTTCTAGTTCTCATTTCTCCTTCCTAACCCTATCTTTGCCTTCATGTCACCCACCAACCGACAACTTTTTCTTGCACATCAGGCACAGACTTCCAAATTTCCTGTATTGCTTGAAATTGCCTATGCACAGGGGAATTACCTTTTTGATACTCATGGCAAAAAGTACCTTGATCTGATTTCAGGCATTAGCGTAAGCCACCTCGGGCATGGAAATGAACGTGTGAAAGCGGCCATTATCGCACAACTTAATTTACATCAGCATGTGATGGTTTATGGAGAGTTTGTGCAAAGTGCTCAGGCACAATTAGCAGCAAAAATTACTTCGCTATTACCTCCTGCTCTGGGTAGTGTATATTTGTTGAACTCGGGTGCTGAAGCTACCGATGTTGCACTCAAATTAGCTAAAAGAGTTACAGGACGAACAACGATAATTGCCTGCAAAAATGCCTATCATGGAAGCACCCATGCGGCTTTAAGTTTAAACAGTGATGAAACCTTTAAACAGGCCTTCAGGCCTTTATTACCCGGTATCAGTTTTATTGATTTTAATGATCTAAATGCAATAAACGCAATTACCGAAAACACAGCCTGTGTGATTACTGAAGTGATACAGGGTGAAGCCGGTTACATTGTTGCCAATTTTGAATTTTTACAAGCGCTGCGCCAGCGTTGCGATGAAACAGGCGCGCTTTTGATTTTTGACGAAATACAAAGTGGCATGGGTAAAACCGGTAAGATGTTTGCCTTCGAGAACTTTGAGATTATACCTGATATTTTATTATTAGGAAAAGCACTGGGAGCCGGGATGCCAATTGGAGCGGTGGTGAGTTCGCAACAAAGGATGCACACCTTTGCCGAAAATCCGTCGCTGGGTCATATAACTACCTTCGGAGGGCATCCGGTAATTGCTGCGGCGGCCTTAGAGGGTATCCATGTCTTACTGGATAGTGACCTGATCCCTCACGTTCTGGAGAAAGAAGCGCTTTTCCGAAAATTTTTGGTTCACCCGGCAATCAAAAACGTAAGTGGCATGGGTTTAATGCTGGCCGTTGAACTCGATACGTATAAAAACAATCTTTCGGTTATTTTGGGTTGTTTAAAAGACGGACTCATTAGCGATTGGTTTTTATTTGCCAGCAACCGCATCCGCATTTCACCTCCATTAACCATTACACCTGAAGAAATTTACATAGCCTGCAAAATTATTATCAATAATCTAAACAGCGTTTACGGCACTTAGTGGAAACCGATTTTTACTTCCTTAATAAAACAAAATAATCCCAAAACTTCTGAATCTCCTCTAAAGTGAAAATCAGAAAAAGTTTTATTTAGCAATTCAATGATGAACGCCAAATGATGAATGAGAAGGAAATGCGCTTCTGCCCAAATATAATTTTAAACAGCTGCCTTTTCCTCATATAAATTGTTTTCATCATAATATTTTACGACCAGCTTTCGCAATAAATTTTCCTGACTTAACAAATCTGAATAAGGGGGCTTTTCAAGTAATGTATAATGCGGCCAGCCATCTTCGTCAATCGAATCAAAAGCATAATAGCCTTCGTAACTTAACAATTTACAGGTAGCCACATGCATCAAATCCATCTTTTCATCCCTGGCAAACTCCCGCATTTGGCCTAATTCACGCACGCCAATTAAAAACAGAATGGCATCCATGGGAGGCTTTTTGCCAAATTGTTTTTTTAGGCTGAACACTACCTGATACCACTTTGCTTTGGTAAGGTCGTCTAATATTATTTGGGGTGAAGCTTCAGAAGGAATGTTTTCGTTGTTCATAAATTTCTATAAGACAAAACTACATAAAGGTTTTTCGTAAACAGTTAAAACCTATGAACAGCCAGATCAAAACCTCTTTTTTTAAGCGATAAAGCGAAATGAGAACTGTTTTTTAGACAAAATCAGCCCAAAAGACGCAAGGACTTTATCCAACCCAAGTGGCCGAAAGCGATTCTAATTGCACCAGAAAATTCAAATATTATTTACCGGAAAATCCTTGTATTTAATATGTTACAATAAAAAGAAATTGTGAAATGGGATCAAACAATTAAAAAATGGAAATAAAGCAGGGAAGCTGGCAAAACAGAAAAACACATGCTTTGAACAAATATTTGTAAAATATGCAAAAAGAATTGAAATTCGTGCAAACAAAAATCGCTACCCATGGAACCTAAAGCAAAAATTATTCAGGAGCAATTTATTATTAGAATTAAGTCGGCCGTACCAGCCAATGTTTCTTTTGTGGATGAGTTAGCTGATTTATTGCGTTTGAGTACGGATAGCGCATACCGGAGAATTCGCTGTGAAACCTTATTTAATATTGAGGAAATAACATTAATATGTAAGCATTTCAGGGTTTCATTTGATCCGGAGGTTCAGCACATGAGCAATAAGGTGTCATTTGATTACCTGAAATTGGATGACAAAAAGGAAAATTTTAAATTATGGTTACAACATTTAGCCGGCGATGTTAGGAAAATTGGCAGCTCCATTAATAACGAAATTTTATATTCTGCTGATGATATTCCTGTTTGGCACCACTTTTATGACAGTACCCTGACGGCTTTCAAGCTTTTTTACTGGTTAAAATCCATCTTAAACTCACCCGATTATGTGGATTTAATTTTTGATCCGAAGTTTGTGGATGACAGCATGATAAAAAGCGCTAATGAAATTCTAAAAAATTATAATCAAATTAACTCCACCGAAATATGGACCGAAGATACCATAAACAGTACCATCAAACAGGTTGAGTATTTTTGGGAATCTGGATTTTTTAAAAGTAAAGCCGATGCCATTCAAATTTGTGAACTCATATTGGAAGAGTTAAATATGGTTTATAATAAAGCCTCCAAAAGCAGCAAATTAATAGAACCCGGTCAAAGCGGAAAAGAGAATTTTAAATTATATAAAAGTGAGGTAATGATTGGGAACAACAGTATTTTAGCGAATATCGGGTCAACCAAATTGGCTTATGTAAGCAATAATACCTTTAACATGATGAGCACCACCAATGCCGATTTTGTACATGAGAACGAGTTGTGGATACGCAACCTATTACGCAAATCAACCTTAATAAGTGGTATAGGAGAAAAACAACGAAATCAGTTTTTCAGAATCCTCAGAGACAAGGTGGATGTGGTAAAACAAAAAATCAAACTGAGTTAAGGGATACCTGTCGTTTTAGCGTTTTAAAACTGCAAATAAATCGGCATCATTGCTTCCGAAGTTTTTACCTGTATAAGGAACCAGATGAAGACAGTCAAAATCAGCGCATATTTGAGCGGACTGAATCGGGATAAATATGGATTTACCCTTTGTTCGAAGCTATCAGGAATGAAGTGAATTACATAACCCAAAACCATCATCCAAAGAACGCCTTTGTAATTGGAATACAAGATTCCAAAAGACCCTAAATTAAAATTCGTTAGAATCTGTTCGATCATTTTAAAGGCATCATCGAAACTGTTGGCTTTAAAAAATATCCAGGCAAAACACACAAAGTGAAAAGTTAACAGGGTAGCAAACCATTTGGAGCTGAGCCAACCCGTTGCAGGTAAATTCCATTTTTTATCGAGATAATCTTTCTTGAATTTATGAAAAGCCAATGCCAGGCCATGCAATCCTCCCCAGCCAATAAATGTCCAGCTTGCCCCGTGCCATAAGCCACCAATTAACATGGTTAACATCAGGTTGATGTATTGTCTTGCTTTACCTTTGCGGTTCCCTCCAAATGGAATGTACAAATAGTCGCGTAGCCAGCTCGACAGAGATATATGCCACCTTCTCCAAAACTCGGTTATGGATGAACTTTGATAGGGAGAAAGAAAATTGATATTGATATCAAATCCCATCCACTTTGCCAAACCTATTGCCATGTCGCTATAGCCCGAGAAATCGCAGTATATCACCATGGCATAGCCGTAAACTGCCAATAAACATTCCAATCCGTTATGTCTTCCCGGGTCATCAAAAACGTACTGTACAAAGTTTATATAGATAAAATCGGAGATGATGATCTTTTTAAATAATCCTCCCGTAATGAGATAAAATCCTTTAGCAAAATCGCTGGAAGTTATGGCGTACTCTTTATTTATTTGCGGGATAAAATCAGATGCTCTCACAATGGGTCCCATGACCAGTTTAGGGAAAAAAGAAAGAAAAAACAGGTAATCCCAAAAGCTTTTAACCGGTTTAAAATTACCCCGGTAAACATCAATCGTATAACTAAGGTTCTCGAAAGTATAAAACGAAATTCCAATGGGTAACAGGATGTTTAACGGTTCTATTTCGCCTTTATTCAGGCTATTCAGGGTTTCAATAAAAAAGTCGGTATATTTAAAGTAAAAAAGCAAGCCCAGGTTCGTGACAATGCTAAAAATAAGGTAGATTTTCTTCTTCTTTTTATTGCGTTCAAGATAAATGATATTTGACAGCGTAAAATCCACTATGGCCGAAATGATTACCAGAATAAAATAAACGCCACAGGCCTTATAAAAGAAGAAGAGGGAGAAAAAAGTAAACAGTAAAATCCGGTGTAATTTGTTTTTGTAAACGAACTGATAACAGATAACAAATAATACAAGAAAATACAGAAAAAAGGCGCTGTTAAACAGGATGGGATCATCGGGATTGTACTTTAATAAATTTAATAAGTTCTGGAACATAACAGCCTATTTTATTTGATATTGTCTATAAGCGTTGATAAACGCTTCGTAAAACAAGTTGCCCTGTAATAGATATCCACCCTTGGTAAAGTGCAGATAATCTTTTGCAGCCTTTCCATTTTTTACCCATTCCTTCATGGAGTAATCGCCTCCCATTACCTCATATAAATCCCAATAGGCAATGTGCCTTGAATAACAATAGGATAGAATATTATCTTTAATTAATTTGATGTTTTCATTGGGTTCATAAGCCTTGTATCTTACTTTTCTCCTTTTGCCCTTTCTGCTGATATACTTATAGCCCCTGTGAGGCAAATAATTGTTTGGAGGTGTTGTTAACAATACAGTAGCGCCCAGGTATTGTATTTTTTGAACCAGACTGTCAAGGGTCTGAATAAACTCAAGCGAATCATACTTGCCTGCGCTTTCATTGGTTCCCAGTGAAACGATCACCAATCCGGGGTTTAGGATACCCAGTTCATCCATAAATTTGGGGGCCTGATTGAATTGTGTAAACTTAGCTCCATTAACACCCACCGAATGGTATATTAAACCGTTTTCACCATTCGAAAGAATCATTCCATCTAAAAAAATGGTTTCCGGACCGGCACCCTGCAGGTTTATTTCGAACTGTTGTGCAGGGCTGTTAAAAACAAAAGAGTCTATGGTTAATCCTGAATTATTTTTCCTGCTTAATAACTTTGCATAACCGGCGTATTGAGCATCGAAAGCGGTAATTTCCGGTTGCTGGCCACCGGTCTCATAAAAAAGCTGGATGGTACGAACGCTATTATTCATAAAGTCGGAATCCGTTCTAAAAGAAAAATCAAGATTCCGGTTTTCAATAGTGGGATCTATCAGAAAAGTATAACCGGCCAATCCACAATAAAAGGCGCTTTTTGTTTTTATCAGTTTCATTACCTCCCAGTGTTGCCTGGATTTAAAGGAATAGTCCTTTGGACCGTTGGTAGCAACCTGTTGATAAGGGAAAACAAATCCCCGTCCGGCATTTCCAAAGGTTTGTTGCATTTGTTTTCTGATTTCCCCTGAAAAATAATCGGCCTGAATATGTGAATCACCAAAATGGAAAATAGAAACAACAGATTCTCCGCTTTTATCCAGGCGGCCGAAAAATGCCCGTAATGATTCAGCATTATTAATCACATTTGCATCTAAATTTATCGGCAATAATTCTTCTTGAGCGAACAAAAAATATGGCGACCATAAAATGAAAAATAAGAGATTATTTCTTTTTTTCATACGCATTAAATTGGTTCAGAATTGATTCAAATAAAGCATTTCCAATCTTCCGGGCACCTTTATGGTTAAAATGCGTATGATCCTTATTAGCCATAACAGGTTTTTTATCCGTCCATACAGTCATGGAATTTCTGCCACCCATATTTTCGTATAAATTCCAAAAAGCGCAATGGTATTTATCAGCCAGTCTGTTTTGTGTTTTAATCAGCGGAATAACCCCAATAGCAGTAGTCCATTTACCTGCAATGAAAGAGGCTTTATCGGCAGAGCCAATAAGGAGAAAGCTGGTATTGGGCAGATTCTTTTTCAGGTGTTTCAGCGTCTTATCCATTTTGCGTTCAAACCAGCTAAAATCAGCAATATCGGGTTTAAATAGTAAGTTGGGTCCATAATGAAGTATGACCAGATCGTAAGGATATTTTTCATTTATGACTTTAAAAAAAGCGACTGGAATTTCGGAAAGTTCAATGCCGGTAATTCCCCGGAAAGAATAATTGTCGAGCGTTAGTCCGAGATCGCTTTCAATGCTGGCTCCATAAAACGGCAGATTTATGTTTGACCCCATATTGAGTACAACCTGTTTTTGTGGGTTTCGAAAGTTAATAATATCAATAGAACAGGATTTACGGGTAGCCAGCATAAATGGTGTATCATTTACTAAAATAGTCTGACCGGAATCCGTTTTTCCATAAAAAATTTTGATTCCGGAAAAGTCTTTTAAGCGTTCCTCACTAACACCCTTTAATTTAAACCAGCAATTGGCTGCCTGTGCATAAAAAACATGGCCCGAGAATCCAAAAGGAAAAGCACCCCAACGGCTATTTTGAAAATTGGCATCCTTCCAATTACCAGAATAAGTATGTTGAACCGAGCTTCGGTTTGGTGCGGAGATGGACATAACGGGGACGAAACCAACTCCTTTGCCTCCATATTGTTTTTGCAAATATCTTCTTAGGTCCTGGGATATTAAATCTCCCTCAATCATTGAATCACCAAAATAGGCGATCCTTACTTTTTTTCGTTTTCCTTTTTTTAAATCGGCTAATGCTTTCAGGAAAACCTTCAATCCACCCTTCTCATTGCTATCCAAATATTGAATGATATCCTTTTGATGCTGCTTGTCCTTAACAATTTGCCCGTTAAAACCGGAGTACTCTTGTGAATCAATTTCCGTAATCAGGTTTCTTTTGTTTTCCAGATCACTCAGAATATTCACTTTACGCAAGGAATAGTTGCCAAAGTAAAAATCAGTTTTCAGAGAGGATAAAACCATCAACAATCCTAAGGTGATCGCTAAAACAGTTAAAGGGTATTTATTCTTATTGTTGTTCATTTAAAGAACATCGAACCGGTACAAGTGGTACTTTTTGATAATGGAGCTTACCCTTTTAATGGATAAGCGTTTTAACTTAGCATAATTGTTTTTGTAAATTTTTGATAGCCACAATTTATAATTGATGTTTCCCTTCAGTTTTGGATAGTATTTTTTAGAGACAATGGTTTTGCAAAAATATTCATACGACAAAGTATCATTATCAAATTCTTTGTAAGCAGAATGGCGTTTTCCCCGTTTCCTTAAACTATTTTTACCCACCAATCCAAAATGGTTTTTCAATAAAATTGCATTTCTACTATTGCCATATCCCGATTCAAGAAAAGCAATCCCCAACATGACACTGGCAGGAATTTCATATTCACGCATCATCATCATGGCAATGGGAGCAAATTTATCAATGTATTCTTTTGGGGTATAACGGGCACTTGCACTTTGAAAAATGGCGGTAAAGATTATTAACAGGAAAAGGCGTCTCATCCCGCTCATTAACCAAAATTTATTTCCGTGCTGTCACCAATATTCAGGCTTTGGCTCATGCCTTTTAAAGAAGCATCATTGCCTATTAAAGAACGGTGTAAAATAGCAAATTCAATTTGGGCATAAGGACCGATAATTGAATCTTTTAAAGTTGCATAATTAAGGATAGCATTTTCCCCAATCGAAACATTCGGACCAATAATAGAATTGCTTATTTTGCATCCCTCGCCAATAAAGACAGGAGGAATAATTATGGTGTTTTCAAATTTATAATTGCTGGTATCATAGTTAAGTCGTTTTAGCAACAAAGAATTGGTTTCCAACAATATTTCTTTTTTGCCGCAATCAAACCAATTGGCAACATTAAACGAACGAAATATTACCCCCTGATCAATCATTTTCATTAAGGCATCCGTTAAAGTAAATTCTCCCTGAGTGGTATACTTTTCAGCCAGGTTGAAGCCCAGGGTTTCAATTAATTTGGCTCCTTCGTTTATTTTATAAACGCCTACCAAAGCTAAATTGCTTTTAGGAATGGCAGGCTTTTCAATTACCCTGATTATATTACCGGATGTATCCAGTTCGGCTACTCCGAATAATCTGGGATCATCAACCTTTTTTAACCCTAACATAGAGGTCTTGGCTGATATGATTTCTTTCAAATCGGTATCAATGATGGTATCACCAAAAACTATTAGTATTTCATCCTCGGGCCCTATGTATTCTTTTGCCAGCCAAATGGCATGCCCAACCCCTTTTCCGGTAGTTTGTATAACAAAATGGGCAATAATATCAGGGTATTGCTTGGTGACATATTGCTCAATTTTGTCGCCCAGGTAACCAATAATAAATACAAACTCGCGGATACCTGCCTGAATTAAATTTTCGGTAATATGAGCTAATATGGGCTTACCCGCAATTGGAATTAATGCTTTGGGTTGTGTATGCGTGTGTGGTCTCAGGCGAGTTCCTATACCGGCAACTGGTATGATTGCTTTCATAAATAATGGTACTGAAGTTAAATTATTGCGGATCCAATTTTCTATTTTGGATCAACTTTAAAAAAAACAAAAATAAACATTTTTATAAGTTTGAGGTAAAATACTATTTTGCGAAGGATTGAACATAAATATTATGATAAGAGATAAAATAATTTTCGACTTGATTGAACGGGAGTTGCATAGGCAGGAACATGGCCTTGAACTAATTGCCTCAGAGAATTTTGTGAGCAAACAAGTTATGGAGGCCATGGGTAGCGTATTAACCAATAAGTATGCCGAAGGACTTCCAGGAAAACGCTATTATGGTGGTTGCGAGGTAGTTGACATAATTGAAAACCTGGCTATTGAGCGCTTAAAAGAGATGTTTGGTGCGGTTTGGGCAAACGTTCAGCCGCATAGTGGCGCACAGGCGAATGCAGCAGTTATGCTTGGCTGCTTAAATCCGGGCGATAAAATTTTGGGTTTCGACTTGTCGCATGGCGGACATTTAACACATGGTTCTCCGGTTAATTTTTCAGGCAAATTGTATAAACCCAGTTTTTATGGGGTTGAACCTGAAACCGGTTTGATTGATTGGGATAAGGTTGAAATTACCGCCAAACGCGAAATGCCTAAGCTTATCATTTGTGGCGCTTCGGCCTATAGCCGGGATTGGGATTTTGCCCGTTTACGCAAAATTGCCGACGAGGTGGGTGCATTGTTATTGGCTGATATTTCGCATCCTGCCGGTTTAATTGTTGGAAAGTTATTAAACAATCCATTGCCTCATTGTCATATCGTTTCTTCTACCACACATAAAACATTGCGTGGGCCACGGGGAGGAATTATTATGATGGGACAGGATTTCGAAAATCCATGGGGATTAAAAACACCAAAAGGAGAACCGAAAATGATGAGTTCCATATTGGATGGAGCTGTTTTTCCAGGCACGCAGGGTGGTCCTTTAGAACATGTAATTGCATCGAAAGCGGTTGCCTTTGGTGAGGCATTAACTCCCGAATACCATACTTATGTAAAACAGGTACAGAAAAATGCCCATGCCATGGCTGAAGCATTTGTAAGTTTAGGCTATAAAATTATTAGTGGAGGAACCGATAACCACATGATGTTAATTGATTTGAGGAACAAAAACATCAGTGGTAAAGCTGCAGAGAATGCTTTGATAAAAGCAGATATTACTGTAAACAAAAATATGGTACCCTTTGATGATAAATCTCCGTTTGTCACCTCAGGCATCCGGGTAGGAACGGCGGCTATTACCACACGTGGATTGAAAGCAAATGATATGCAAAGCATTGTAGGATTAATGGATAAAGTATTGATGAATCCGGAAAGGGATACCCTGCTTGCCGAAGTTACGAGAGAAGTAAACAAAATGATGGAAGGTTTTCCATTGTACAAATAATCATCTCAATACAGAATAAGTCCACACGCGCCACACGACCCCGAATGGGGTCAAATCGCCGTACCCCCGAGTGAAACTCGGGGCCTAAGCCTGCGCACGCCACACGACCCCGAAAGGGGTCGAATCGAACATTTAAGGAGCAGGTAATTTTATTCCAAATATCGCTCATCAAATTTTATGTCATGATCTTCAATCAATTTTATATACTCCTCTTTTGATGGGGTCTTTTTGTGATGTTCCTCCTGATTCACCACATAACGTATTAAAATTGGAGAGTCCCTTTTACCAAATGAAAACACCCCATATCCTTCCTGCCAACCAACAAAATCTTTAAATAATCCTAAAGATTGAATATATTTATTACTGCTCAGTTTAATATCTTTTATGAGGTCTGGAAGGAATAAATTTGGCCCTGCAGAAACAAGGATATGTAAATGATCTTCTATTCCATTTATTTTAAGTGGAGAAGCATTTTTATTTAAGATTACTGAGCGCATATAGGTAAATAATTGTTCTCTGTTTTCTTTGATCAATACAGGCCTTCTTCTAAATGTAGAAAAGACTATATGATAATTCAATTGTGAATAGGTACTCATTGCTGGATTTTTATGCAAGATGTAGATTGGCTAGGATACATACAATCCTGTATTTGGGATTTTGATCAAAAATTTTCCCAGATATAGTATTTATTTGAATCCCACATTGGCACGATTCGACCCCATTGGGGGTCGTATGGGTATTCTGCATCATTGGACCCCGGATTGT
>CAYHCF010000004.1:0-142588 GCA_964355075.1 uncultured Chitinophaga sp. | reverse complement strand
TCTGCATCATTGGACCCCGGATTGTCATCCGGGACAACAGCAATTCGACCCCATTCGGGGTCGTATGAATATTCTGCATAATTGGACCCCGGATTGTCATCCGGGACAACAGCAATTTGACCCCATTGGGGGTCGTATGGGTATTCTGCATCATTGGACCCCGGATTGTCATCCGGGGCAACAGCAATTCGATCCCATTCGGAGTCGGAGAATGTATTGACCCCGAAAGGGGTCCAATCGCCATACCCCCGAGTGAAACTCGGGGCCTAAGCCCACGCGCCACACGACCCCGGAAGGGGTCGAATCGAATTAATTTAATAGTCAATTCTAAAAACGGAAACAGGAAGCGCTTTACGAACGCCTACTCTTTTACTCGCATTTCTAAACCCATATTTCTAATTTTTTTCTTAAAGTTTATCCATTCAGTCTCTTTTTATGATTATTTTAAGAGGGCATATTTGCCGTTGCTATTTTGCATAGGTACTTTTACGATGTTATTAAGTATCATCAGAATACAAGTACCAAAAATTATGAAGAAACAATTACGTTTTGTCTTTGCACTGCTCTATGTAGCATCAATAAGTATTCCTTATCAAAGTGTTTCAGCAGCACATCTATTTGGCATGGAAATGAGTTATACCTGCACCGTCACTCCGGGGGTATATCTTGTGAGACAAAAGATATTTAGAGACTGCAATGGAACACCCCTTTGCGGTAATTGTAATGGCTCTTGTATAATTCCTGTTTCTATTCTTGGGGCGGCAAATATCGCAAATTCAGGGCTCCCCAATAATCCTTATGCAGGTATCAGTTACGGGATTCAAACGCTGTTTTTGGAAACCCCGGTAGTTAGTTTTGATGTGGGTCAATTGTGCAATATGGCAAGGAGTATTTGTACAGAATGCAATACGCGAACACCCGGAACCTTTACACCCGGAATTGAAATTTATACCTTTTCTGGCAACATAAACCTAAATGCATTGCCCGCTTCCTGTTGCCTTGTTTCAATAAGTTATACATCCTGTTGCAGAAGTGCGGGAATAAGTCCAATATTTAATGTTCTTTCAACTAGTCTCTATAATGAAATGATTATTAACCGTTGCGCAATACCCTGCAATAGTTCTCCAATTTTTACCAACGATCCAGTAAATGTTGTTGCAGCAGGGATGAGCCAAAATATTAATTTAGGTGCCGTTGATCCCGATGGAGATTCCCTGAGTTATGTTTTGGGACCCATTTTTGGAGGGCCGAATTCTCCTGCAAATTATATTCCTCCTTATTCTCCTACTGCACCATTCCCATACTTGGGCTTTCCCAACCCATATCCACCGCAAGCGGCACCTTATGGAATTAATTTTAATCAGATAACGGGTACACTATGTTTTATTTCGGCAGGCACTTTTTCTAATCCATTAATTATTGATGTTTACCAATGGAAAAGAAACGGAAATTCACCCATATTGATGGGAATGACACGAAGAGAAGGAATTTTGACCTCAAATTCCGGGGGAGGAAACAATCCTCCGGTGATCAGTAAATATAATCAAAATGGAATCTTAATCAGTGGCAATAATATGATTGATACGATTTGTGCCGGGCAAACTTTCTGTAGAACTTTTGCCGCTACCGATATAGATCTCACAGACACGACCGATTTAAGCCTGAATACACATTATCCCTTATCCGCTTTGGGTATGACTTTTACCCGGTTATATTCAGCCTCCTCACGTGCAATAGTCGGACCCAGACAAGATTCTTTCCAATTATGCTGGACCCCGGTGGATTCAAATATCAGCAACCTGCCGTATTTATATCTGCTCAAAGCCAACGACCGGAGATGCCCGCTAATGGGCAGAACAGATTATGGAGGAGGTATTTTTGTTCGTGCCAAACCATTTGTAATCATTAATAAATTTAAACTGGACTTACTAAAAAGAAAATTCACTTATACCCGAATCAGTAGCGATGCCAATAATCCGTTATTTACCCAATGGCAAATAGAAACTTCGCCGGGTAGCAATACGTTTACCAGCATCAATAGCGATAGCATCAACTCTTATACTTTTGGTTCAGGCGGAAATTACAAACTGAGGTTGAACCTGAGTTTTAATTGCGGGATTGTTTTGTTTGAAGATTATGTGAATGTCAATAACGCAGGAATGGGTTTGGTTCAATCGAAAAATATTTCTTGCAAAGGGGATAGTTCCGGATTGATTATCGTAAAATTTATGGGAGGTGTAGCTCCCGTTTTATATCGTATCAATAGTGGCGTTTATGGGGCAAAAGACACCTTTGCCAATTTGAAAGCCGGCAGTTTTAGAATAATTGGGAAAGATAGTTTGAACACCCGGGATACCCTGTATATAAATCTAACGCAGCCGGCCAATTCGGTTTCCCTTGCAATTTTGACCCAAAGAAATCCAAGTTGCACAAACGATTCCAATGGCATGCTGGTTTTAGGTCTTAACAATGGAATTCCACCCCTGCAATACCGGATAGAAAATTCACCGTTTCAAACGAATGATACCTTTAATAACCTGAAAGTGGGTTCCATCTGGTTTACTGCAAAAGATTCATTGGGCTGCCGGGCAAGTGAAAATATTATTTTGAACCAGGCGCAGTTTTACTGTACCGCAGAAACCGTGAACCTGAAATGCCATGGCGATCAGAATGGAATGATAAGGGTTACGGCATTTGGTGGAGTTCCTCCTTATCAGTATAAACTGGGAAATACCGGATATTCAACCAATAATCAGTTTTCGAATTTAACAGCCGGAAATTATACGATAAGCACCAAAGATTCCAATCAATGTTTGGCAACTATTCAGGTAATTTTAGGCCAGCCCTTGCCTTTCAGTTGTTTTTTTAACCTCATAAAAGAAAGTTGTCCCGGTAAAAAGGATGCTTCTGTAGATATTGTTATAAACGGGGGCACTCCTCCTTATTCTGTTCATTGGCAAAGCAGCCCTGTTCAAACCGGAAATAAAGCAGGCAATTTGGGCTCAGGATTCCTTAAATATACCATTACCGATAGCAATCAATGTTTATTGAATGATTCTGTTTTTGTGAGTACCCAAATCGTTTACAACAATGAGCAAATTTGTGGAGTAAGCATTGATTCAATAAGCGGCAAAGCAAAAATAATCTGGAATAAAACTGCTTATGTGGGTATAGCAAAATATTTTGTGTTCAAGTCCGGTTCAGCAACAGGTCCATTTAGTTTATTGGATAGCATTCCATTTTCTTCAGCATCGGTATGTGTTGATCCGGTTTCCTTAACTCCAGCGAGCAATAAATTTTATCGCCTAATCGTCAGGGATAGCTGTAACCAGGTATCATCAGGCAGTTTAGTTCACAGACCTATGCTGGGTTCAGCCCTTGTTTTGGCGGGCAGGGTGAAATTAAACTGGACCCGATATGTGGGCACAAGCAGCCTGAACCAATTGGTTTGGAAGCGTGCAAATGGTTCCGCCTATATTTTGTTAAAATCGCTAAATGCAAGCGATAGTTCTTTTATAGATTCGTTTCCTGTAATCGGATCAAACCAATACCTCATTGAGTTGATTAGCACTAACAATTGCCATCCTTATGATTCAGTTTCAAACCTTACACCCATTTATTCAAATGTGATGCATGCCAATATCAATATAGGCTTGGCTAAGTATTCAAACAGCAGCGATTTTGAAATCTATCCAAACCCTGCTACCGGAATAATTACCTTAGTAAAAAAGACTGCAGGAATCCAAATCAATGAGCTTTTACTCTATTCTCTTGATGGTAAAGTACTCAAAAAATGGAAACCGGATACTAAACTGCAACAGGAAGTTTTTGATGTATCGGAATGGAGTGAGGGCATGTATCAACTGATCCTAAGCAGGATGGATGGAACTCACCTGGTATTTCCTTTGATTATTGAAAGATGAAAAAAGATGATAAAGACGGAAAAAGATGAATAACTTTGAATAAGTAAATACTCAAAACATGAAAATGAATTTTTACAAAAACCCTGAGCTAAAAAAGGCATTGGGATTGTGGCAAAAAATTTCCGTATTAATTGTTTTATTGATAACGACGAATAGAAGTTTTACTGCAAATGTGGTTGGTTCCGATATCAGTTACCAATGCACAGCTACACCCGGAGTTTACCAGGTTACCCTTAAACTTTTTAGAGATTGCTCCGGTGCTCAGTTATGTGCAAATTGCCCAACTGCGTTGAGTTCATCCTGTTCAATGCCTATTAAAATTACAGGTGTTGGCGGCGCCTGCAACGGTACCGTATTTGGAACACAAAATATAACTGTAGTTCTTGCGATCAGTGGTTTTGATGTGATTCAGTTATGTTCAACTTCTATTTGTTCAAATTGCGGAACCCGATCCCCCGGTGCAGCTACTCCCGGATACGAAGTTTACACTTTTCAGGGAAATATTAACCTAAACGCAATACCAGCCGGCTGTTGTATGGTGAGTTTGGGTTATTCCACCTGTTGTCGTAACCCAAATAATGCCTCCCTGATGAATGCGGGTACTTTACCCTTTTATACCGAAGCGATCATAAACCGTTGTTTGAGTCCTTGTAATTCATCTCCGTGGTTTACAAATGATCCCGTAGTTATGTATTCAGCTAACCGCGAGGTGATTTATAATGTGGGGGCTGTTGATCCTGACGGAGATTCATTATCTTATGCCAGTGCTCCAGCACTAACCGACAGAGGTGTTACGGCTCCTTATGCCTATCCCTATAATGCGGCAACTTTTCCTTTTTTAATTAATGCCACGCTGGGAATGAATGTAAATCAGGTAAATGGAAATATCCGTTTCAGGTCTGTAAGTACTTTCGTGTCGAGTCTTGCAATTGAAATAACTCAATGGAAGAAAAATGCATTGGGTGTTCCTGAAATTGCCGGGATAACCCGCCGGGATATGCAGATTCATTCCGTTAATACCGGCATAAGTGCCGATCTGAGTTTCGCCTCCTATGATTCCCTTGGAGCCCCAAAGGGGAGTCCGGGGTATGATGGGAAGCTTTTCAAGCTCTGTCCGGGACAGACCTTTACGGAAATTCTGGTAGCCAAGAGCAGTTCGCCCGCTGATACCACCTATTTTTGGGGTAGTTGGGGAGCTCCCAATAATATTATTTTACCCGGTCTTCCAGGTTCCAATTTTTTACGATTATATAATTACGCCACCCGTTCCATTAACGGACCCCGGCAGGATAGTTTCAAATTAACCTGGACCATGCCCTTAAATGCCGCTTTAAACAGAAATTATACTTCAGTCATTTCGTTTCAAACCCGCGATTGTCCATTTCCAAACCGGACGCTTACCGCCTATACTTTTATAACAAGTACAGAAGCTCCTGCCTTGCAAATTCTGAAAACACAGTTGGCAAACCGCACCTACCGGCTTGCATACCAGGTATCCAATAATGTGTATATAAACAGTACACTAACCCAGTGGCAAATAGAAACGGCACCGGCAAGCAATGTTTATTGTACCATTCCTGCCGATAGTATTTCTTTTTATGTATTTAACAAGCCAGGCAAGTTCAGAATTAAACTCCTTCCGGGAAGTCCTTGTGGTCCAACAGAATTTGTGGATACCGTTGAAATAAGACCGCTCAAAATCAATCTGCTTTCAATAAAAGGAAATACCTGTTATGGGGATTCAGCAGGGTCTTTGATGGTAAATGTCAGCAATTATTTTAATCCGGTTCAATATAAAATTGGGAACAATTCTTACCAGAGTTCCGGAAGTTTCGATCATTTACCTGCGGGTAATTATTGGATTTATGCCAAAGATTCTCTGCAGCAAAAAGATTCGGTTCTGTTAAGTATTACGCAACCTGCACCCATAATACTTCATGCCATCTTGAGCAATGCCATTAAATGCAACGGGGATGGAGATGGCAGAATTTTACTTGTTCCGGAGAATGGAATTCCTCCTTATACGTACAAAAAAACGGGAGGCATTTTCGACAGCATATATGAGCATTCAAATTTACTGGCAGGCACTTATTTATTTTACGTGAAAGACTCAAACCAATGCATCGGATCGGTTCAATATAACCTGAACCAACCCGCCCCGATTCAGCTGGTTCAGATAGCTAAAAAGGACGAAAGTTGTCTGGGGAAAAAAGATGGAACAGCAGAAATGAGTGTAAGCGGAGGAACAGCCCCTTTTGTGATCAGCTGGCAAACAACGCCGATTCAATATGGAAGCAAAGCCACCGGTTTATCCGGAGGCACTATATCTGTATATGTAGTAGATGCAAACCAATGCACCTATTTGGGCTCATCAACCGTACTAACGCGATCCGTATATAACTATGAGCAAATTTGTGGAGTAAGCATGGATTCAACAAGCGGCAAGGCAAGAATAATCTGGAATAAAACCTCAGGAAAAGGAACTGCACGCTACTATGTGTTCAAATCGGCTTCAGCAAGCGGACCCTTTGTGCTCCTCGACAGTGTTCCTTTTCAGGCAAACTCAATATTGATTGATCCTGTTACTTTAACCTGTACAAGCAATAAATTCTACCAGCTTAAGGCAGTGGACAGTTGTAATCAGGTTTCGGCAGGACAAACGCTTCATAAACCCATATTGGGAGCAGCAACGGTATTGGCGGGCAGGGTTAATTTAAGCTGGAGTAAATACGTGGGCAAAAGTGCAGCCAACCTTGTTGTTTTAAGAAGCACGAATGGTTCCGCTTATTCCGGCATAGGGATGGCAAATCAAAATGACACCAATTATATCGATTCCTTCCCTGCCACCGGTTCAAACAAATATCTGCTATCCTTAAATGGCTTTATTTGCTATCCTTATGATTCCATTTCAAGCCTTACACCCATTTATTCAAATGTGATGAGTGCCAATATAAGTACCGGTTTGGCTAAGTATTCAAACACAGGTGATTTTGAAATCTATCCAAATCCCACTTCCGGAATGATCACCCTGGTAAAAAAGACCGCAGGAATACAAATCAACGCGCTTTCGCTCTATTCTCTTGATGGCAAAGTGCTCAAAAAATGGTTGCCGGATACTAAGCTGCAACAGGAAGTATTTGATGTATCGGAATGGAGTGAGGGTCTCTATTACTTTATTATTTCAGGTATAGAGGGAAGCAGGTTATGTTATCCCATTATGTTCAGGCAGTAAAATTGCAGGCGAAAAATTGCTGAATGGTTTTTTGAATTAGTCTAATCATTGCATTGAGTTAAATGAACCATGTCCTTAAGTGAATAGTTTCACTTTTTTAAAATCAAAGTTTCAAATTTCTCCAAACAAACCTATCATTGAATATTGGTTAAAATTCAATGATATGAAAAACAGCAATCATACCTGGAATTTCTCTACCGTTGGAGGAGTTAAACGCGTTAATTTAGATTCGGGTGCCGACCTGATGCATTTAAGTGAATTGGATCAGAAACTCTGGACCGTCCTTAGTTGTCCGGTTAATGGGCTTGAAATTGACTCCAAAACGCTCGGATTAATTGATAAGGATAATGATAATCAGATTCGGGTTCCCGAAATATTGGAAGCGGTAAACTGGATTATTTCAGTAATAAAAAATCCGGATGACCTCTTAAAACAAGACAACAGCCTGTCGTTATCAGCGATTAACGATCAAACCGAAGAAGGTAAAATATTGCTTTCTTCGGCAAAAACTATTTTAAAGAATTTGGGTAAGGCGCATGCAACGACTATTTCTGTTGATGAAACATCAAACATCGAAGCTATTTTTTCGGCTTCCCGATTTAATGGAGATGGTATTATTACCGAAGATACTGCCGGAAACAGTGACCTGATTAAGCTGATTCAGGAGATCATGATTTGCGTGGGTTCTTCCACAGACCGAAGTGGCAAAGCGGGTATTTCTTTAGAACAGGTAAATAGTTTTGTTGAAAATGCTGAAAAATTAGTGGCATGGATGGCAAAGAAAGATTTGAACATTGCCAATATTCTGCCTTTTGGGGATCAAACAGAAAACGCCTACTTAAGTTATTGTGCCATCCGGTCAAAAGTAGCGGATTTTTTCCTCCGCTCACGTTTGTCGGCTTTCGATCCAACATCAACCGGGCTGTTGAATCTCCAGCTTGCAAGGATAGAAGCGATAACTTCTAATAATCTTACGACCTGTTTGGATGAAATAGCAAGCTACCCTTTGGCAAAAATTGATTCCGAAAAATTATTACCGCTTTATTCGGGTATCAATCCGGCATGGGAAAATAAGATAAACGAATTTAATGGTTTAGTCGCTTCCAATTTATTTGTCGGCAAGGAGTACCTGACTGAACACGAATGGAACCGGATTTCAGAAGTTTTTACAGCCTTCGTAAACTGGAAAGAAGAAAAGGAGGGAGAACCTGTTGAACCCTTGGGTTTGGACCGTATTCAGGAAATATTAGCTGGTGGACAGATAGAACAATTGAAATCACTCATTGAACAGGATAAAGCACTGGAGCAGGAGGCCAATCATATTATTAAGGTGGATCAATTGGTGCGCTATCATAAGGATTTGTTTAAGCTTTTGAAGAACTTTGTAACCTTTTACGATTTTTATTCACCGGGATCAAAGGCTATTTTTCAGGCAGGCACACTCTACATTGATCAGCGAAGTTGCAACCTTTGCATAAAAGTGAATGATATGGCCAAACATACGTCGATGGCATCTTTTAGTGGTATGTTCTTATTGTATTGTGAGTGTGTTTCAAGAAAAACAGATGAAAAAATGACCATTGTTGCCGCGCTGACCAATGGCGATATCGATAATTTAATTGTAGGAAGAAATGCCCTGTTTTACGACCGAAATGGTTTGGATTGGGATACAACAGTTGTAAAAATAATAGATAATCCCATCAGTATCCGCCAGGCGTTTTGGTCACCTTACCGCAAAGTTTCACAATTCATCGAAACACAAATAAATAAAGTGGCCGCCGCACAGGATGATAAAGTTACAGAAAGTGCCACAAAAAGTATTGAGGAGTTTCCCAAAAAAGTAGAACCTTCAGTACAACCAAAACCACCGGTACAACCTTTTGATATAGGGAAATTTGTAGGGATATTTGCTGCCATTGGTCTGGCTTTTGGTGCCATAGGTTCGATTATAGCCTCTTTTGTTGCAGGGTTTTTAGGCCTGATCTGGTGGAAAATGCCTTTTGCTTTATTGGGGATTATTTTACTTATTTCGGGTCCTTCCATGATTATGGCCTATCTGAAACTGAGAAAACGCAATCTGGCGCCCATACTTAATGCAAATGGTTGGGCAATCAATGCAAGAGCCATTGTAAATATTCAATTTGGCAATGTACTTACCCATTTAGCTGAGTTGCCTAAAGGGGCTAAAATCAATTTGAATGATCCTTTCACCAAGAAGAAAAGACCTTTTTTGCCCGTAATAATATCGCTATCCATACTGGCAGGTATCATCCTGTATTTTTTATGGAAGTATGGATTTATACATATTTAAATATCTTTCTGGCACTTCATTTGAATTAACTGAGTAAATATGTTCAGGTTATCGGGTTCAGCATTAAAGCGCAACCTAGATAAACAGGCTTATTTAAGAAATTGATAACTTAAACTTTTACTTCAAATCAAGAAAAATGAATTCATTTTGGGAAATTAAGGTCTTATTGGTGGAGACAAATCCAACCATTATCAAAATGGTTGAGAAAATAATGAAATTGAGTCCGGTTTTTTATTTTTTGCGACGCATAGAGAATGTTCACGACCTTAATTATGAGTTGAAATACAACAAACCAGATTTAATTATTTCGGGTCTGACAATGGATAATTTTGACGCCGGAAAAGTTCTCGAACTGGTAAATTTGTTTGCTGAGAAAATACCGGTGATGGTTTTAGCTCCAGAATATAACATTGCTACAAACTATAAATTGGCGATGCAGGGAGCCTATGATATTTTTTACCATTCAGAAATAAAACGACTCCCAAATGAAATTGCTTTTCTGTGTGAGCGAAAAAACAACCCTGAACCGGATTAAAAAAAAAGACAGATAGAGGGATCAAATCAATAAATAATTCTACATTTGCCGAAGTAGAAAACCGGGAGATTAACCTGGCATTAAAAGCAAATTATAATTAACCCTTTTTGTATGTCAAAAAAAGTATTTTTCTCAATTGCCTTTATCTTTTTCCTGCAACAGGGATATACCCAAAACAGTGAACCCCACCTCAAAAATCTTAAACAAATAACTTTTGGCGGAGATAATGCCGAAGGGTATTGGAGTTTTGATAACAAAAAAATCTGCTTTCAAAGTAATTATAAAGCCTGGGGCTTAAATTGTGATCAGATTTTTATGATGAACCTTAGCAAAGGTAAAATGGATACCAGTGTTCGCCCACCACTAATCAGCACGGGTATGGGTCGCACAACCTGTAGCTATTATATGCCCGGTAACAAACAAATCATATATGCATCAACTCATTTAGGAAATAAGGATTGTCCTCCAAATCCTCCGCCTTCAAAAAGGTATCTATGGGCAATTTATCCTGATTTTGATCTTTTTGTTGCCGATGAAAAGGGCAAAATAATAAAACAACTGACTACTGAACCAGGTTATGATGCTGAAGCAACCGTTAGTCCGAAAGGGGATAAAATAGTATTTACCAGTACCCGAAATGGTGATCTCGACCTTTATACCATGGATATGGATGGTAAAAACGTAAAACAAATCACTTTTGGCCTTGGTTATGATGGAGGTGCTTTCTTTTCACCCGATGGAAAAAAATTGGTGTTCAGAGCTTCCCGTTTAAATGGCGAGGAGGAAATAAAAGATTATAAAGATTTGTTGGCTCAGGGCCTGGTGGCACCTACCAATATGGAAATTTATACCTGCAATGTGGATGGCAGCGATTTAAAGCAAATAACGCATTTGGGCAAAGCCAATTGGGCACCCTTTTACCATCCTTCCGGCAAAAAAATTATTTTCTCAAGTAATCACCACAGTGCAAAAGGCTACGATTTTCAGTTATATATGATGAACGAGGATGGAACAGGTTTGGAACGTGTTACCAATGAGAGTTTATTTAATGCCTTCCCTATGTTTTCTTTTGATGGTAAAAAACTGATCTTTTCCAGCAACCGAAATAATGGCGGAACGCGGGATACAAATTTGTTTATCGCCGATTGGCAGGAATAGGTGAAAAGTTAAGTGGCTTTAGGCTTATCCGCTTTTCATTTGGTTTTTGTCAATGAAATCCTGAATGAAATAATTTTTATTTTACAACGCGAATATGAAAAACAATTTATTAAAAAAAGTGCTTATTACCTTATTGGTGATTTTTGGATTGATCCAATTTATTCCTTCCTCAAAAAACCAAAGTGAGGCGCTTACCGACCGTGATATTACAAAGCTGGTTCCGGTCTCAGATTCTGTTCTGCAGATTTTAAGAACAAGTTGCTTTGATTGCCACAGTAATCATACTAATTACCCTTGGTACACCTCCGTTCAACCGGTAGGTCTTTGGACTGATAATCACGTAAAGGAAGGAAAAGAGGAGTTAAATTTCTCTGAATTCGCTTCCTATGATGCTGAAAAGCAATTGAAGAAATTCAAAAAAATGAAAGAGGAACTTGAAGACAGTGAAATGCCATTATTTTCATATACCCTCATTCACCGCGATGCAGTATTAACACCGGAACAATCTTCTATCCTGATAGCCTGGGCGAATGAAAGTATGAACCTAATCAAACCTCAGGCTGAAACAAGCGGCCAGACGAAAGAGGGAGAAAATGAAGAGAAAGAAAGCGACGAGGATTAAGGGGCTGTCTATAATCTCATCTATCTAATAATTGCAGTTGCAACTTAAGAACTGCTGCAACGGTCATGGCATCGGTAATTTCACCGTTCATCACCATTTGAAACAATTCCTCAAAAGGCACTTTTTTTAATTTCAATTGTTCTGAATCCTCAGGTTGAGCTTTGGTAAAAGATAAATCCCGCGCTACGTAAATGATGGCATGTTCATCGGTGGCCGAATTACTCAAATGAATTTCAATTAACTTTTGCCAGTCCCGGGCAACAATGCCCGTTTCTTCCAATAATTCACGCTGGGCAGACACAATCGGATCCACACCAATTTTACCTCCTCCTTCCGGGATCTCCCAGCTATATTTTTTTAAAGGATAGCGGTATTGACCCACGATCCAGGTATCCTTATTTTCATCTAAAGGAATGATCCCAATGGCTAAGTGTTTAAAGTGAACAAGACCATAAATTCCGGGATTGCCATTTGGATTCAGCACATCCCGATGATGCAATTCAATCCATGCATTTTCATAAACAATTTTGTCGCTCAGTGTTTGCCAGGGATTTATTTCCTCATTTAGGCTCATGTGTGTAAAAATTATTTTCCTGTTAGGTTCATTTTCCCGAATTGCCAGAAAAAGATTTTTATGGAAACTTTGGAAATTTCTTAAAATCGGGTTTCCTTTTTTCAAGGAAGGAATCTTTGCCCTCTTTTGCCTCTTCACTCAGGTAATACAGCAAAGTGGCATTTCCGGCGAGCTCTTGTATACCGGCTTGTCCATCGAGCTCTGCGTTGAAGGAGCTCTTTAGCATGCGCAAAGCGATCGGACTTTTTTCCATTATTTTGCGGCACCAGGCAATGGTGGTATCTTCTAAGTCTTTTAAAGGCACCACTTTATTTACCAAACCCATATCCAAAGCTTCCTGTGCATTGTACTGATCGCAAAGGAACCAGATTTCGCGCGCTTTCTTCTGTCCAACCAAACGGGCGAGGTAACCAGCGCCAAAACCGCCATCAAAACTACCCACTTTTGGTCCGGTTTGTCCGAATTTAGCGTTCTCAGCAGCAATGGTTAAATCACAAATCACATGCAAAACATGTCCGCCACCAATTGCATACCCGGCCACCATAGCAATAACAGGTTTGGGGATCCTGCGAATTTGCATTTGAAAATCCAACACATTTAAGCGGGGAACGCCATCTGCTCCCACATAACCTCCATGTCCGCGAACACTTTGATCACCACCGCTGCAAAAAGCCTGTCCTCCTTCTCCGGTCAAAATAACACAATATACTTTTTCATCCTGGCGAGCCAGTTCCATGGCTTCGCTCATTTCCTTTACCGTTAAGGGGGTAAAAGCGTTGTGTTTTTCTGGTCGGTTAATACTAATTTTGGCAATACCGTCATAAAACTGATACAGTATTTCTTTGTATTCTTTCAGGGTAGTCCAGGTGTATTTTGATTGCATAAGGAAAGATTTTAAATTTAAAAGCCAGCAAATGTAACACGATTATTCAATAATGAAATGATCCTCCTTCCTTTTTGCCGGATTATTGAGAATGTATTTTGAAAGGTTAAGATAAGATGGTTTGTATTGCTTATCCAATAAACCGGATTGATTTGTGGAGATGGATATTTGGAATCTAAATACTATTAGGAATTGACTTCCATGTTTTTAAATTCCTTTATGGTTTCAATATTTTCGCGGGTTCTGAAAGCGAGTTCAAGAATAGCGACTGAATTTTGAGGCTCATAAAATTGACTGAGGGTGGATTCTAAATCATAGAAATTTGAACAGCTGAAATAATTCAAACCATTTTGCTCAGCCAATAATTTTACGCTGTGGTGGTGTTCGGTAGTAAAAAAATGTAAATCATCCGCATGAAGAGATGGCCCTTCAATCCACTCAAAAATTCGCCCACCGAAATTATTCATCACAATGACTTTTAAATTTGGGGGTAATTCCTTTTGCCAAAATGCATTGCGATCATAAAAGAGGGAGAGATCACCGGTAATAAGCGTAACGATAACATGAGGCAAAACTCTGGCAGAACCCAATGCCGTTGAAACCACTCCGTCAATACCATTGGTACCCCGGTTTCCAAAAACATGCAGTGCTTTGAGCGGTAGCCCCAGTGAGCTCACAAATCTGACAACCGAACTGTTAGCCAATTGCAATTGCGTGTTTTCAGGAATAAACTTCAACAAATGATGCAATACAATGGGTTCAGACCAGATAGGCTTTTTCACAAAATCTTTTAATAGCGCTTCTGTTTTGCGATTATGCATTTTCCATTCCGATGCATACGGTTTTGAACTGGTTTGCTTAAATCGGTTTACTGAAACAAATGCTTCCAGAAAGTCCAGTTCATTCGATACTACAAAATTTGTTACATTGTTATAGGTATCAATAATATTGTAGGATCGTTGAATACGGCAATGGAAAGTAGGATGTTGTGTTTTAAGCCAGTTCTTCAAAGATTTTGAAACCATTGGGCCACCAATAGAAAGAATAAAATCTGGTTCTAAATCCTTAATATCCTCCCAGGAATGATATTCAATTATGGCATCAAACAACTTCACATTGCTGGTTTCATGTTGGTTAGAAACCACATCGGCCAGAACCACCACATCATCCTGATTGATGCAAGAATTTAATAAGTGATGCAAGTTTTTAGATACCGGCATTTGCCCAACCAAAATCATCCTCTTCTTGCTTTGTTTCCAGGCAAGCACCATCGAATCCAGTTGTTTTGCCGGCAAGGGTATTGGGGGCAATTGATGTTCTTTTGAAAAATGTAATTTGGGTATAGGCAAATTGCTTTGAAGGTCATATAAGGGCTCCCGTAAAGGAACATTGATGTGTACCGGACCAAACCCTGCCGGATGTATACACTCATACAAAGCAGAATTTACAATTCGTTCGGTAAGTTTAAAATCAACTTTATCTTCCTCAAAGCACAACAATTCATGACTGGCTAATACGTGTTTTCCAAAAACGCCCTTTTGCATAATCATTTGGCCATCCTGTTGATTAAGTTGCTCTGGAGGACGGTCGGCGGATAAAATTAATAAAGGGATTTTTTGATAAAAAGCTTCGGCTACAGCCGGAAAAAAATTAAGGACCGCTGTACCGGATGTGCAAACGAGAACCACCGGCTTTAATAATTGCTGCGCCATACCCAATGCCATAAAACCAGCACTGCGCTCATCTATGGCTGAATGGCATTTTATTTTTTTATTTTGAGTAAATGCGAATACAAGAGGCGCCGACCTACTACCCGGGCAAATAACAGCATGTTCAATACCAAAGTTGCTGCATATTTTTGAAATGGTAAATACGTGTTGTTGCACTCTTTATTTTTTGGGCTATTGGGTTCAATATTAACCAATATTTTTCAAAGCAATTATGTTAGAAATTAACAATAGAACTAGAACTGTATACGAAAACCTATATTGAACCCATTACGTCTTACATCTGGCAATGAAAGATAGGTAAGTCGTTGCACGTAACCGATTGACATAAATCTAAAAATGTTTTCAATGCTGTAACCTACCTCCACATAGGGATCTTTATCGAAAAAATGAACGGCGGAAACCGGATTTCCATTTGCATCTGTTTTATTACTTTCGAATAAATCTTTATTGGCTTTACTTATGCTTCCATAGGCAGCCTTAAGCATAAAAGCATTTCGGAGCTTTAAGCTTTTAATGAAAGGAATTTTATTCAGCAAAAGACCTTCCAATCGCTGCGTATAGGCTGCATGAATATAGGCATCGCTTATAAACTCATAATAATTCATTAAGCTGTAATTATAAGTACTGTAAACGATGCTTCCGTTTCCTCTGGCCACATCTAATAAAGGATAGGGCAGGGTGCCAAACGTTTTTCCTCCGTACATATACCAGTCAGCCGTACCAAAAATTCCCGTATTTGAATGCTGAGAAACCGTGAAGCCTAATTTATCATAGTTGAAATCGGCGTTTAAAAATCCTTTTACTCCTCTTAAATAACTAAAAGTAATAACCGGTAATTTAGATTGTTGAAACAGGATACGGTCATGCCCCCTTGATATCACAACCTCATTAAATGCCCACCTTGCTTCAATACCAAACTGACTGCTGGTAAAAGAACTGCTTAATGAACCAGGTGAATCTCTGCCCGGATAAACGAATATAAAATTACCAATAGGTGTAAAATATCTATTGTCGAATAATAATTTTAAGGTCCAGTAATTTGAAAAAGTTTTTGTATAACTCAGGTTAATCTCACGGGTATGGTTGATCCTCGTCTTGGATCCAAAGAAATTAGCAAACTGAAAAAAGGTGCTTCCCATGGATGAGCTGATGGGCGAATTCGTAATACCCAATATATCGTTGTCATCACGGTAACGAATAGAGGCAACTGACCATTTTTTTGGGTCAAAAACGTAATCAAATCCTACACTGTATTTTATTTTCTCATCTTTGAAACCATATGCCAAAGAAGCCTTGCAGACCCAATTTTTACTAAAATCATAGTTGGTTTTGAAACCAATGCGCATTCTAAATCCCTCAATTTGATTATACCCGAACAAATACAAATAGGGACCCCAGTCTAATTTACCGATTCTTTTAAAACCTTCAAATACGGTGTAAATCAGATCTACATAGGTTATCACAATGGGAAGCCTGTTCACTGAATCTACTTTGTTAAACATTTCCTTTTCAATTGAACTCAGTTCTTCTGTTCTTTTATCCAGCCAATAAGCACTATCCTTGTTAAAAGCATCCTCCCGGGTGATCAGGTTGACATCAAAAAATTTAGCGGGAAATTTTACATTTGTTTCAATATGTGTATAGGAATTGTATAAACCGGCAATCATTCCAAAGCCATCTTTTTTGAAGCGGTCAAAATCCAGTGTTACCCTGCTTTTAGATGTTATCCAGGGGCCCTTGCCACTTGGTGTTAGTTCCTGTTGAATTTTGATACGGTTTAAAAAATTCAGATTGGCGCTTTTACCCACTTCCAGGTTTACCCGCTTCAGCGAGAATGAACTATCGGCAATCCATATGATACCCTCAAAACCTAGGTCTTGTTTGTTTTTTAAATTCACTTGGATTTTATAACACTTGATCCCATCAATTTCACTCGAATCGAGGAGGGTAAAGATATAATAAAAATGAGCTGCATCAGCAATCGGCGTTACAAAATCCTTATGAAAAATCCGTACATAATTATTAGATAAATTGTAATGGTGAAACTGTCCACCCATCAAATCGGTCAGGTAAGAATTTGCCTCAATTCCAATACCCGAGTACTTGCTTCCAAGAATTTCTTCTTTGGATCTGGCCGGTGATTTTTGAAAATAGGTTTTCGAAAAAGTCTCACTTACAAAAGTCGGCAAAACATGTTTTCCCTCATCGTTACGCATTTGGTGAACGGTGTCGAACAACGAACTTAATGGCTTAAAAACAACATTATTCTTCATCTCGTCAGAAATATTCGAGAGTGAAATATTCACTTTGCTATAAGAATCATATTGGTAGGATTCTAAGTTATCCTGGCTGTTTGCCTTTCGGTTTTTTCGGGCATTATCTATGATTCGCAAAGCAGGATTAAGCCCCGGATTAATCACTATTTCTCCCATTTCCATAGATTGATCCTGCATTTCAACCAACAGGTCCTGATTGATACCGGATGAGATTTTTTTGGATAAGCGTTTATAACCTACATAAGTGAAAATTAGGGTGTCAACTTTTTGATTGGAGCTGATTTTAAACCTTCCTTCAAAGTCGGAGGTTGTGCCAACAGAAAAACCTTTAAAACCAATGCTTACATAGGGTAAGGCCTCTTTTGTGTTTTTATCCTGAATCTTTCCTGTAACCGTCGTGATTTCGGTTTGAGCCAAAGAAAGAAAAGGTAAAAAACTAAAAAATATATAAGCAATTATTTTCACTAAAGGAGTCGCATTTTCATACGAATATCTTGATTGGGTCTGTTATCGGATGATCTCACCGGCATGGAGGCAATTTTATCTACTACATCCCAGCCGCTTTCAATCTCTCCGAATACAGTATATTCTCCATCCAGATGCGGTGCCCCGCCATAATTTACATAGACATCTACTTGATCGGCATTTACCCGGGTTGCATTTGGATAACGTCGCTTGTATTCATTTTCGGCAATGGGTTGCAATTTCTCCACATAAGATCTTACAGCCTCCTTCACACCTGAATTTTGTAATGCATTAAGGGTAGCCTTTACCGTATCCGATTGATATAATTCGTAAAGAATCTCCTTTTGACGATTCATGTTTCTGTTATTTATGATATCCTCAATTTCTTTGGTCGTGAATGTTTTTCCCTGCACAATATAAAATTGGCAACCACTCGAAGCCTTTTGTGGATTGTTATCACGGGCTGCTGCCAAGGCCCCTCTTTTATGGAAGAGGGCCGGATTAAATTCTGCAGGAACTAAATAACCTACGTCACCACTGCCCAGCATCATAGTTGAATCCGCCCGTTTAGAAGTGGGATCTCCTCCCTGAATCATAAACGACTTAATTACCCGGTGAAACAACAAACTATCATAAAATCCCTGTTTTACCAACTTTACGAAATTATCACGGTGTAAAGGAGTCTGGTTATAGAGTTTTAAAATGATGATACCGAAATCGGTCGTAACTTCAACTCTTTGCTCTTTTTGTAGTCCCGGAGTTGCCGGTACCGATTTTGCCATTACGGTTTTGTGTATGGGCGCTTTTGGCTTAGCTGTCTTTTTAACCTGTGCACTACTTATTACGACTGAACCAAAAATAAGCAGAAAAATCAATCCTGTTTTTTTCATAAAATTATCAATATTGTTGGGTGTTCTTTTTAAATATCATCCTCTTTACCAATGAAATCCGGGCTAATAAAATCAATGCGTTTGAGGAGCAAGATATAAAAAAGACTATAAAATTGCCAAAAGGCTGCATCAAATATGAAAAATTTATTTCCAAGCCAATTTTATTTTACAGAAAAAACAATTATTTTCGATAAAAAAACACAGCTTTATCACCAAAGCCTAATGTTCAAAATGCATAATCAAGCCTACTCCACAGTCAAAAAACCACTCTACCTGGGCCTCGATTTAGGCTCTATTTCGTTAAATACCGTTATTATCGATCAGGAAGAGAATATCCTTGAAAATTATTACGATCATTGTCATGGACAACCTTTTCTGATGCTTCGTAAAAGGCTAACTGACCTGTTGCTGAGATATGATAGTGAGCAATTTAAGCTCGTAGCCATTACCGGTACCGGAGGGAAATTAGCTACTGAACTCATCGGCGGGCAATTTATCAATGAGATTATTGCACAATCAAAATCGGTTTCAAAACTTCATCCCGAAGCAAAAACGATTATTGAAATGGGCGGAGAAGATTCGAAGCTCATTTTTATGGACAAAGGTGCTGAAATGGCTCATTCCAGTCTGGCTGATTTTGCCATGAACAGTATTTGTGCTGCGGGTACGGGTTCTTTTCTCGATCAACAGGCAAAACGAATTGGCGTTTCCATAGAAAAAGAATTCGGTGAATTAGCGCTTCAATCCGAAAAACCTCCGCATATCGCCGGACGATGCAGCGTTTTTGCCAAAAGCGATATGATTCACCTGCAACAAATTGCCACACCGGTTCATGATATTGTTGCCGGATTATGTTTTGCGGTTGCCCGAAATTTCAAGAGTAACCTGGCCAAAGGAAAAGACCTCGTAAAGCCTATTGTTTTTCAGGGAGGAGTTGCTGCTAATGCCGGTGTTATTCATGCTTTCAACGAAATACTTAATCTCAAAGAAGGAGAATTAATCATACCCGAAAATCATGCTTCAATGGGTGCCCTCGGAGCCATTTATTATGTGATGGAATCTCCTGATGGTACGGAGCCTTTCAAAGGTATCAGCGATCTGGAAAGTTACTTGCTAAAATCAAATGGCAACAGTGAAGGTCTTCCAATACTGAAAGAATCAGCAGCAATACTTGAAAAGAATATTTCCTTTCAATTAAACGGGCAAACAAAATATCCTGTTTACCTGGGAATTGATGTTGGATCGCTCAGTACCAATGTTGTTTTAATAGATGACTTTAATAATGTAATTGCCCGAAAGTACTTGCCAACTGCCAGTCGCCCGCTTGAGGCAATCAAACGGGGTTTGCAGGAAATTTATGAGGAAGTAGGAACCAAGGTGGAGATAAAAGCCGCCGGAACTACCGGTTCAGGGCGTTATCTTACAGGTGATTTTATTGGTGCCGATGTCATACAAAATGAAATAACCGCTCAGGCAACCGCCGCCATAACCCACGACCCAACGGTAGATACTATTTTTGAAATTGGTGGTCAGGATTCAAAATATATCAGTATCGAAAATGGGGTGGTTGTTGATTTTGAAATGAATAAAGTATGTGCTGCAGGTACCGGTTCATTCCTGGAAGAACAAGCCGAAAAATTAGATATCAATATCATTGAAGAATTTGGAACCCTGGCCTTGAATTCGGAAAAGCCCACCTCCTTAGGCTGCCGGTGTACGGTTTTTATTGAATCAGACCTGAACGCGAACCAACAACGTGGCGAAAAAAACGCAAACCTGGTGGGTGGCTTAGCCTACTCAATCGTAAATAACTATATCCAAAAAGTAGTTGGCAGCAGAAAAATTGGAGATAAAATTTTCTTTCAGGGAGGCGTTGCAAACAATAAAGGAGTGGTAGCGGCCTTTGAGCAGATAACCGGAAAACCCATTATCATTCCGCCTAACTTTGATGTTACCGGAGCCATTGGCATGGCCATAATTGCCAGGGAAAAAGTGCAGGAAACGGGGCAAACAAAATTTAAAGGATTTGAGGTGCGAAATGCCTCTTTTACCTTAGATAAATTTACCTGTAAAGATAAAGATTGCCACGACCTCTGCGAAATAAGAATGGTGAAAGTTGCTGGCGAAAAAAAGCCCTTTTGCTACGGTGGAAGATGCGAAAAATATGAAATGTCGGACAGGAAGCGGAAAGTGGATGATATTCCGGATTTATTTGTAGAAAGAGAAAAAATGCTGCTCGGCGATTATGACGAAGAGAAGAATAAAGGCGGCATTTCAATTGGTATCCCAAGAGAGTTGGTACTGTATTATCAGGAATTCCCGTTTTGGAGAACCTTTTTTACCGAACTCGGTTTTCAGGTAGTGCTTTCAAAACATACCGATCGTGCACTCATTGCAAAATCTCTTGAAATTCTTAACTCTGAAACCTGTTTGCCCATAGAAGTAGTTCATGGTCATGTTTTAGACCTGTTGAATAAAAATGTGGATCATGTATTTGTTCCTTTTGTAATCAATGCAAACGCTGCCGCCGACAATCCCACCTCAAATTGCAACTGCCCCTGGATACAGTCCTACGCATTTATGGTACGCGCTGCCTTAGCATCCCATCCCGGAAAAGACAAAATGCTCATTCCTGCTTTGCATCCACGATTCTTCGATAAAGTTTTTGTGAAAGAAATGTCAGACTTTATGAAGAAACAATTTGGTACCAAAGGCAAAGCAGTTAAACAGGCACTTTATCTGGCGAAGGAAAAACAACAGGCTTTCGAAAAATCACTTACGGTAAGAGGTGGTGAGATCCTTAACAACCTGCCTAAGGACCGTGAAGCAGTGGTAATTTTAGGAAGGTCATACAATACAGGCGACCCCGAACTTAATCTGAGGCTGGTAGAGAAGCTGATTACGCTCAATGTGCTTCCCATTCCACTTGATTTTCTCCCTTTGAATGAGGAAAATATTTTTGATGAGTTTCCGAATATGTATTGGCCGGGTGGCAGAAAAATTCTTGCCGGAGCAAAGATTATTGCAAAGACGGATAATATGTACGGCGTTTATACCGGTAATTTCCGTTGCGGACCCGATTCTTTCCTTTCGCACTTTGTAACCGAAACACTTAAAGGAAAACCATCCATTCAAATTGAAATTGATGAACATTCTGCCGATGCCGGACTCATTACCCGTCTGGAAGCTTTCTTAGATAGCGTTAGAAAAAAAGGAAGAAAAACGGCATCCATTCAGAGCAATATTTCTAAAAACTTTAAGCAGGCAACCCCTTCCAAAGACAGGGTATTGTATTGGCCATATATGCACGATGGCTCGTATATTGCAGCGGCGGCGGCCAGAAGTTGCGGGATCGAATCCTATAGCCTTCCTATCCAGACCAATGCCGACCTTGAAATTGGCCGAAAATATACTTCTGCCAAAGAATGTTTCCCGATGATTTGCACCACGGGTTCGTTTATTAAGAAATTGCTGGAACCCGATGTGGATCCAAAGAAAATTAGTTTCTTTATGCCCGATCATAACGGACCCTGCAGGTTTGGGCAGTACAATCAGTTGCAGAAAATTATTTTCGATCGCCTGAAAATGACCGATGTGAAAATCGTTACCCCTTCCAACGACGGTTCTTATTCTGATATCACACCGGGTAATGGCTCAAAATTCCGCATCAATGTCTGGAAAGGTTTTGTTGCCTTTGATATGATTCGCAAACTGCAGCAACAATACCGCCCTTATGAGAAAAACCAGGGAGATACCGATATAGTTTATTTTGATTCATTAGACCGCATAGTAAAAAGTGTAGAGAACAGTACCAAAGATTTGGCAGCTGTTTTGGAAGATTGTGGTAAGAAATTCAAGGCAATAGAAATTTTGAATATCCCCCGTAAACCCGTTGTGTCTATTGTAGGAGAAATATTTATGAGAGACAACCGGTATTGCAGCGGAAACATTGTAAAAAGATTAGAAGCATTGGGGGCTGAAACCTTGATGGCGCCATTTTCTGAGTGGTTTGTTTATTCTACCTACCGATATACCCGCGATAGCAAATGGAAAGGTGATTATTTGGGTATTCTGAAATCGAAAATTCAGGAGTATGCGCAACATGCCTCTTATAAAAAACTTTTTAGTACAGTAGAAGAATTGGTTGATGTTGAAAAAGAAATTTCTCTTGAAACCATGCTCCAATTAACAGCTCCTTATGTACATAGAGATTACGATGGCGATCCGGTAATGGCAATAGGTTCTGCTTCGGCACATACCAAAAAAGGTGTTTCGGGCATTTGCAATGTGCTGCCTTTTACCTGTATGCCTGGTACCTTAATTTGTTCAATCTCCGATGTGTTCCGCAAAGATCACAATCAGATTCCATGGGTTGATTATACCTATGATGGCCAGGAAGACGCTTCCATAGAAACCCGTTTACAGGCATTTATGTATCAGGTAAAAGAATATCAGCTAAGAGAAAATAGCGAGAGTTTGGTTCCTATTTTATCTAATTGGACGCATACAGATTCTGTACCGGCATAATAATTTTATCTTACTATTTGCAGTTTCTGCCAGAAAGTACCCACCTTTAATAAATAGGTTCCGTTTGGCAATTCAGGCAACAGGATTGTATTAGTTTTAGAAGAGAGAGCTTCCTCAAAAACAAATTTCCCCATGATATCGTACAACTGAATGGAGGAATTTTCAACAGGAATTTCAGGCAGGTCAATGTGCAGTATTCCATTTGCGGGATTTGGGTAAATGGATAAGACTTCTTTGTTAAAAACTCTTTCATGAATAGCTGAACTACCTCCACTTACCGTGTGTTTCATTACACTAAAATGACCTTCCTGAATTAAAGCATATACATTTCCATTTCTAACAATCAGATCGCTGATAGCACCCATCATGATCCCATTATAATTTATGGAGTCCATTTGGCTCCTTACACCTGCAATATATGAATACATGCTTTTTTGTGTACCTGTCGCTGTATTGGTATTAAAGAACACTTTCCCGTCGCTTGAAACATCTGTATAAAGCATGCTTTCATTTTGCCCAACAGTATCTGAAATCAGATCCCATTTGGAACCGTTTAATTTATAAGAAAGAAATGCAGGCTTGCTGGAGTTGTTAAAGAGCATATAGGAATTACCGGCATTGTCCATTCTAAATTGCCCATTGATTAAAGAAACATAAATGGTATCTGCAATAACTGCACTGGTGGCACCATCTATTTTTAAGCCTATTGTATAATATTTTACATAGGGTGGCCCCGGAAGGGATAGGTTTCCGCCCATGATACAATTCAACTTATTGCTGGCATCAAAAATGGCAGAGCCTTCTTTAAACAATGACCCATTACTTTTAGGAATGATATAAGTTGTAACCCAGGCACCTGATATAAATTGTTTTACGGTTTTTTCCTGAAATGCAGCCTTTTGTATTCCAATCAGGGTAGGTACACCATTATTGTCTAATAAAAAATCGAAGGAGCCTCCCTGTCCGGTGCCTCCAATGAGAATCGAATCTCCAACAAAGTTCCAGGTGCTGCTTCCATCATATTTCTTCACATAGGCGTAAAGGTTAGTCCCTCTCGCACCCATATAGGAATAGTAATAATCGGTTCCGCGTATTTCAATGTCATCGAAACTAACGGCAAAAGTTCCAGGCGATGGCAATATATTCCAGCTTGTTCCATTGTATTTTGCAAAATTACATTTGCCGCCATAATCCCAATAGCCAACATAAATATTGCCTGCAGCGTCTATTTCCATATCGCCAAAATAGAGAAAGGAGCTTGAGGTAGTGCCCGTGCTAAAGTATGGACTACCTACGTTCGACCAGTTTTGGGAAATACCCAGTGTTGCCGAAAAAAGTAAGGATAGGGTGAAGTAAATTTTTTTCATAGCTTATTGTTTGATTAATTCAAATCAAACATACGATAAAAGTGACATTAAAATACGATTAAATTGTTTTAGTGCCTGTAATGTCTAATCCAATTTGCTTTTCGTGTGTTTGGATATGAATAAGTCGCACAAAACACATATACATTTTTTTGCCTGACACAAAACCACCCCGCAAATAAAGGGGAAAGTGTTTTCTCAAACGCTTTAAGAAATTCAGCAGTCAGAATCATATCTTTGACTACTTTTAAGAGCTATTTTACAACACTGATGAAGGAATTGAAAATTTAGAAAGCATGGAGATTTTAAAAATAAAACCACTTAGCGAATTTGATTCACCCATTGAAATTATTGGTGGCTGTGGAAGCAAAGAAAAATATTTGCAGGCAGTGAAAGAATTAGAAACAGAACTTTAAAAACAGCATGAAGAAAATTGATTTAATAATAATTCCCATTGATTTGCTGGAGCAATATTGCAAGCAGGTGGATAAGGAATTGCAAAACGACTTTGATAAATTGGTTGATGCCGAAATTTCAACAGACAATTTCAGTTTTTATACTTCGGTAGCATCGGTTTTTTCAAGCAAGATAGAAGGAGAAAATATTGATTTGGACAGTTACATCAAACACAAAAAATTCGGCATAAAGTTTTTGCCTGACTACACCAAAAAGATTGATGACTTATACAGTGCTTACACTTTTGCCAAAACCAATGTGCTGAATAAGGCCAACATCAGCGAAGCACATAAACTGTTGTGCAAACACATTGTTGCCAAACATCAACAAGGCAAGTTACGAACACAAAACATGTATATAAGCACACCAGATGGAAGAATAGAATATGTAGCCGCAACACCATTTGAAGTGGAAGGCGAAATGGAAAAAATTTACCAAGACATTGAATTGCTTATGAAAACAGAATTAACGATTCAGGAGGTTTTCTTTTTTGCCGCTATGATTCATTTGATATTTGTAAAAATTCATCCTTGGAATGATGGTAACGGGAGAAGTGGACGGCTGTTAGAGAAGTGGTTTTTAGGGCAAAAACTTGGAGACAAAGCATGGTTTGTTCCAAGCGAAAGAAACTACTATGGGCAACATCAAACTTATTACAAAAACATTCGTGCATTGGGTTTAGAATATCCTGCATTGGATTATAGCAAAGCACTACCGTTTTTACAAATGCTTCCAAACGCCATAAACTTTACGGACTAATCAATGAGCAACATAGGAGGAGTAATAAAATCCCTTTATTCTTGTGCACTCTCCTCTTCCATATCACCTTTGATAAATTCTTTTCTCAGGAAGAAGATACAAATTGTGGCAAGGAAAATTGACCCAATGATTGCCAGAAATAAATGGGTTAGTCCACCATACATTTCTAATAAAGTTTCATCCATTGATGACTCAATATTATCAGAACTGTTCAATATATAACCGGTTAAATTAACAGCCGCATGTATGATAATTGAAAAGGATAAACATTGGGTTCTGTAATAAACCCAACCCGAAAAAATTCCAATGATGAATGCACCCACAAATTGCCAGGGGTTTAAATGAACCAATCCAAAAAGTATACTGGAAACCAGTATGGATTTTATTGGAGAATATCTTTTCAAGAGGCCATCCAGGATAATTCCCCTGAATATGAATTCCTCTAAAACGGGTGCAGCCATTACCATCAGAAAAAACGCAAAAACCCCTGTCATGCTTCCGAAATTCATGATTGCCTTTTTCATCATTTCCGGCATGGGTATTAAATTTTGAATGGGTGAAATGACTCCAAAAAGTAATGCCCATGCCACAACCAATACCAAAGGAATGATTCGTATATTTTTAATTGCCAGTTTAAAGGAAGGGTCACCGGTTTCTTTTTTCTTTATAGAATAAACAATCCAGAAAGGAATCCCTATTGCCAATAGGTAATAGATGAGCATAGAGGCATCCCTAATAAAAAATTTATCAAGGAACAAAAACACGGGGCTTAAGATAATCATCCCTAATATCACTATTCCGGTAATTCCGAAGCTCTGTGCTATGTTAGGATAAAATTTTGTTGCAGGTTCTGTCATTGGTTTGGTCCTTTTTTGAAATGCGCTCCAAAGCCATGGTTACTTATCTTATTCATGCAAGGTAATACAATTTTATTTGCCGGCAAATTGTCTTTCCCGTGATGCATGACTCTTTCTAAAAAAAATTGATGCTAACTTCCTGAGATTCCATAAACAATTTATTCATCCCCGTTTTACCACATGTTTCAGTTTCAACTAGAACTCAATTTTATAGCTGATGTTTGGCACAATAATAACAACATCATCTCTTTGAATATTTTTTGTTTTATAATTATAATAGTATCCTGAGCATAGTGGTGAACCCAGCACATTTTTTACTTGTAGTGCCCATACGCTGGAGTGCTTTGCCTTGTTGATTCGATAACTCACTGACAGGTCGAGGTTATAGGTGGCCGGTGCCTGCGATTCGAATGCCTTCGATTCGTCATACACCACATATTTTTGTTTTAAGGATTCTTCAACAAGTAGCGGACTGTTACGTTCGCCTCCCATGTAGGTTAGTCTTCCATTTAAGCCAAGCACCTTTCCTTTTGTTAGGATAAATTCTTTTCCGCCAAGAACGTTTAATACATATCCCCTGTTATACCTGGTGTTGCGCCATATCCCGTCGTCACCTTTGTATTTGGAATCAAATAAGGAGGCTGTTACCAAATAATAGTAATTATGGTTCAAAAAGCGTTCCAGGGTAAAATCAATTCCTACATTTTTCCCTTGTGTATTATTTGCCAGCGAACTCCTGAATGTCCAGTCTTGTTTAAAATTTATTAATGAATAGGAACTGTTTGAAATACCCGGAATATCATATAAATATTGATAGTAAGGTTCAATTTTCAGGCGAATATGATCGTTGACGGACCAATCGTAACTGAGCACAAAATGTTGAGCGTGCGAAACATTCAGATTCTTATTTGGATATTCGTTGTGATTATTCTCTTTTTTGTTGTACAGGTATATTTTTAATTCCTCCAATTGACTGTGCATTCCATATCCAAAGCTAATTGAATGTTTTGGATAAAATCCCCATTTCAAACTGAATCTCGGATCAACTGATGAAGTATTATTCAAAGCAAAATAATTAAAATGGATGCCGGTATTCATAGAAAGATTTTCGGTAATATCATATTTAGACTGAGCATAAAACTCTGAGAAACTACTGGAATTATTTCCCTTTACGGTGTTCTGAAAAGTTTCAGGATCTCCATTTATAGTGCTGTTAAGATTCAGATTATAAAATAATACATGATAACTGGCTCCCACTTTTAGGGTATGTTTTGCACTAAACTTATGGTTGATAAATGAACTCATCGTAATTTTACCTGATTTGTCAGTAAAATACCATTCTGGTCTTCGTGTCAAACTGCTGTCAAGTCGGGTAGCATCCATAATATTCTCAATCCCGGAGCCGGAAATAATTGTATTTAAATACGATTTTTTACCAAGGATGAATTTATGATTCAATCCAATGGCCCCGGTTTTCATATTCCAGTTATAATTAAATCTGTTATCATCATTTTTCCATTTTGTGGAATCAGGCTCGTCCTTTTTTTTCATATTATCGATGGCACCGATTCCCCACAAAGAAAATACCCCTGCTTTTTGTGTAGGAAAGTTCAGCTTAAATGATAAATCCTGATAGGTAGGTATCCCGGATTCTGACGGAATAAGTCCCAGAGCAGTGAGTAAACCGAAAGTCGAGTATCGATAATTAAATAAATAGGTTGCATCTTTGCCTTTTTTAAAGGGTCCTTCCGAAGATAAATCAATGCCCATCATTCCAGCCTGAACGGTATGTTCTCGTTTTTCGTTATTCCCGTTCCGAAGTTTCATGTCGAAAATTCCGGCCAATGCATTGCCGTATTCAGACGGAAAAGCCCCGGTAAAAAAATCGGAATTGGAAAGAAGCTGACTGCTGAAAATGGTAAGGAATCCACCTCCGGCAACATTTGCTCCCGGAAAGTGGCTTGGTGTCGGAATCTCTACTCCCTCAAGCCGCCACGAAACGCCTTTAGGAGAATTCCCCCTGATGGAAATTGAATTTTCCGAAATATTACCCGTTGTAACACCGGCAAAGGCAGATACTAAGCGTGCAGGATCATCCATTCCTCCGGCATATCTGCTGGTTTCTTCTACCGTAAAAGATCTTGCACTAACCGATGCCATCGAATTGATGGGTTTGTCTTTTTGCGAAGATCCTGTTATAGATACCTCCTTCATTTGGGAAACGGATTCAATTAAACCGATATTATTAACGACCTCTTTGCCTGAGGAGACCAGTATTTCTGATAATATCTTCGGCTTATAACCCACATAATTGAATTGAATATTATAGCGGCCTACCGGTACATTAGCTATTTTGTAATTGCCGTTCATATCCGATGTTGTCCCCAATAAGGGTTTTGTTCCCAACACGATAACCGTTGCACCTGTTAGCGGGGCCTGAGTTTCGTTATCGTAAACCTTTCCTCTTAATGTTTGTGTAGCGGTTTGTGAAAAAACCATATTCGCAAGAAACATTAAAAGCAATGTTGTTATTATTCTGACTGTTTTCATTGTCATTTTATTTTATTTTATTAAATTGAATTAAAATAGGTGAGAATTTTTGGAAGGGTGGTTTCTTTCCAGGCTTTTTTATCAGAAACAATGCCTGAATGACCTACTCCCGGTACTTTATATAGTTCAACCTTGTTATATGCTGAAGAAATTTTTCGTGCCCATTCATCAGGGTATGCTTTGTTTTTTTCACTATAAAGAAAAAGAACAGGAACATTGAATCTGTTGATACCATCTGAGAAGTCAGGTTTATACTGTTGACCTATTTCAAAAAATGCTGTGCTGATAACCGAACCCATTCTCCAAAAACTTCCCGGAACTGTTAGATCATCTCCGGTAATTTCATTCTTACCGGCTGCCATAGCCATTTTATAATCTAATATTTCGTGCTGGTCTGCTTTACCGGTAATAAATTGGTCCGAATAAACAGCATCATTCAGGGTCTCACCGCTTAAACTAAATGCCCGGGATTTACTTACAAATTCCACAACATCATCCCATTTCAATCCGCCGGGTTCGCCTATTGCCAAACCTTGTATTTCATTTGGATGTCTGCATACATATGCGGTAGCCAACATGGCTCCCCATGAATGTCCCATGAGAAATACTTTTTGGCCGGGATGGGTTTTGTAATGTGCTATCACACCGGTCAATTCATCATTAATCATATCCACTGCTCCAAGACCCATAGTAGTATACGACTTTTTTGGGAACCGTTGTGAAAGACCTGAACCTCTTTGGTCGTAAAATACTACGCGGTATCCATGATCAGCAAGGTCTTTACAATTTAACATATAACGGTAGTCGTTTCCCGGTCCGCCATGAATACAGACGATCATCGAACTGTCGGGATGACCGAAGGCTTCTGAATGTAACACGGCACCGTTTATAGTAATGGATGGAATATGCAGATCCTGATCCGCAGTTTTGGGAACTAATTTTCCCGGGTCGGTAATTCGCTCTTTTGAACAACCGAAAATAACCGTAACGCCTAATACCAGCATAATGATTTTTTTTAAAGTTTTCATTTTATTTATTTTAAGTTTTTGTTTAGAAATTGTGCTGCAAAATAACCCTGAGTTTTTGGGTACAAAGGCTCAGTATGAAGGTTGATACCTGTAAATATTCGTTGTGTAAATAATTAAAAATCAGCGTAGTATGAGCGATGAGACCAATAATATGAGCAATGAAACGGTGAAGTTATTTTTCTAATTGCATTTGCAGGTAATCTGTGGGAGGAAGTCAGCGGTGTGGCATGCCCTTATTTCCAACAAATGTTTTAGGAATATTTTGATAAAGCAAGAAACATTCCTGCCTGCATGCCTTTGTTGAGGTTGGTGTCAATAACATTACATACATCTCCAACCATCCAAATCTTAATCTATTTTTCTTAAATCGCTCTTCATTTTATTATTTTTTGTAAGTTATTAATAAAATTCTCGGCAACTTTAATATCAGATTTGGAAAGTAATCCCAACAGTTTATTATTATAATCATCAAATAAAATGTTGCCTTGTTTAACTACTTCAACACCTTTATCCGTGCAAATAATATCAATGTATCGTTTATCTTTATTTGATGGTTTTTGCATTACATATTTTAAATCCTCAAGTTTTTTTAAAATCTTTGAAACGTTTGACTTTTCGTACAATAATCTTGAACAAATATCATTTTGACTCAGAGGTTGATTTCTAAAAATGAAATTTAAAACTACATATTGTTGTTGGTTTAAATAAAAGACCTTTACAATCCTATCTCCTTCTCTTTGCAGAAATGCTCCAATCCGCAATAATCCAACAACAATATTTGCTTGTGTTTTTTTCATATGGCAATATACAAATGCTGAGGTTAAGTCAACGGGTTTTAGATAAATTATGGATTGGGGATATTGATAACTTGTTCAATAATTCTTTTAAGAAGAATTTTCCCTGCAGGGTTGTCTTTTTTAGACCAATTGTAGGAAACCACAATAGATACATCTTTTTCAGGAAAATAAAACGGGAAACACTCTCCTCCAAATCCACCACCAGGATGCCCTTCCATTTTGTAGCCATTAAGTTCATATTGAGCCAATCCTAAACCATACCCAACAATATTATTATCGCGTCCATTTTCCCGTGCATTTATATATAGTCGCATAGCCTCCAGGGTTTCGGGTTTTAGAACGCTATTATGAAAAAAGGCATTCAACCAAATCAATAAATCCTCTGAAGTTGAAGCCATTGAACCAGCAGAAAAAGTTAAGGTACTCCATGATGTATTTGATGGGCTGATAACATGCGGTCCAAAGGGGATATATTCATCATAACCGCTAATAAGTCCATCGGGCAATTGTTTATAATAAGGGAGAAAATAGGTGTTTTTCATTTTAAGTGGTTTGAAAAATTCATTCTCCAGTTGATTGGCAATTATATCCTTGCCAACTTTTTCAGCAATTAGACCTAAAAGTAAATAGTTATTATTTGCATAAACAAAAGACCTCTGATCAGGAGGGGTAACTTTCATGTTATTCATAATCTTATTTACAACAACTTGTGCATCCCAATGCTTATTATCTGATAGAACAGATTTTGTTAAAATCCAGGGATTCGTAAAAAGATTTTCTTTTATACCACTATTCTGGTTAAGTAATTCCTTTATGGTTATGGTATTTGCTGAAGTTAAATCAGGGAACCACTTATCAATGGTGTCATCATACGACAACTGACCTTTTTCCATAAGACGACCTATTAATGATGCAACAAACATTTTTGTGGCACTTCCAATTCGAAAAATGTTCTGGTTTGTAATGTAAGGCCTCTTGCGTTCAAAATCTTCGGTACCACTTGAAGCTAATATTATTTTGCCATCGGGAAAAACGATTCCTGCCTGAAGACCTGGCAGTTTAAACTCATTAACTGCCGAATCTAAAATATTTTGTAATTTATTATTATCACTTATAATCTCATTTGCTTTATATGGCTTGTAGGACGTACAACCAACCGTAATTGTGAGTAGTGTTATGATTGATAGTATGGTTTTCCTAAATCGGATATTTTGTCTATTGTTCATTTTATTTTTAAATAACAATCTTACTTATATTATTCTAATCAGTTTACAATCCAAATCTTAATCTTCATATCTGATAATGCTTTCCCTTTTACGAAAGGATCATCATAAATAATCTTATTGGCAGATTCAATATCATCTGATAGAAATGTAATTAGGCCGCCTAAACGATCAGAAAAAGGACCTCCCCTGTAGCCAGTTAATTCTAGGTCGTGCCAATATTTTATGTGTTCCGGAACCAATCCTTTTATAATTTCCGGCTCATTTTTCATTGTGTAAAAGAATACGATGCTTTTCATTTTATTATCCCGCTGCAAATATAATTATAATAGATGACATGGAAACTAATATTTGAAAATATTTTTTCAGGATTTATGGAAACCAATAGGATTTTGCAATCGCTAATGGCCAACATGAAGGTTGATAATAGTAAATAACAGGTGCGTAAACAATTAAATGCCAGCGCTATATGAGCGATGAGATCAATTTTATGAGCAATGAAACGGTGAAGTTATTTTTCTACTTGCTTTTGCAGGTAATCTGTGGGAGTAAGTCCGGTATATTTTTTAAAATTTCGATTAAAGGAAGCTTTTGAATTAAATCCACTATCGTAAGCAATAGCCATCAGGGTGTATTTTTGATTTGAGGATTGTGAGACGAGTTTTTTAAATTCTTCTACGCGTCTTTCGTTAACCAGATCATAAAAGTTCTTATGTTCCTTAGAATTAATTACTTGTGATAAGTAGTTTGGATGAATATCCAGGCTTTGTGCCAATTCATTCAAGGTTAAATCAGGATTAGTGAATGGTTTTTTTTCATACATTAAAAGTTTCAGCCTGTCGTAAATATCCGTTACATCCTGGTTGGTAAGTGAAGACTTCTGATATTTCTGATTAACAAAATCCTCATCCTCGACAGGTGAATCATTTATTGAAATATTTTCAGCTTTGGAAATGTTGCTCTTTGGTACTAAATTATTGTCAGATAAAGCAGTTCTGTTTTTTTGTTGATCATTAATCTGACTAAAAACCTGAACTTGTTTCACACCGAAATATCCTATCCATATTACGAAAAGAGAAACAGAACCATAGATCAGCTTATCATTCCGGGTGAAAAGAACAATCAGCCAGATCAACATCATCCAGATTATCAGATACAGGAGCCAGTTAAAATTGATCTTTTCTATATTGGAAAACTGGTAAACTAAATTCTTCCGGTATTTTAATAATCTGAAAAGTGACAGCAAAACATAGATTATTCCCGAAAAAAAAACGAAATACATGTTGATCAATAATCTTGATTCATAACCCTGTCCTTTATTTATTATCACATCTGCTTTTTGATCATAAGGTAAAAGATGGAAGTCCAGGAAAAGCATAACAGATAAAAAAAGGGGTAAAAAATGAAGTAATTGGGTTTTGGCAAAAGGAAAATGAGAGGTTTGATTTCTGGTGTATAAATATAAAAATGGGCCATGGGCTAATGGTATAGAAAACCCGAATACAATTATTGACGGAAAATTAATGAATTGGTTCTTTAGAAACAGGTAGTAGCAAAACAAATTAAATCCTATTGTAAAGAGCCAGGTAACCAGAAGATAATCGGCACTTGTTTTATTTCTTTTTGTGATAAGCACAAAAGAAAGGAAGACAGATAGAATGATGGCTGACAGATATAACATTTCTTCTTATGCCTATTTTTAATTCATTGTAAATCCATTTTCAGTGTGGTAGCACACAAACATTCTGATACTACAACTGCCGCTAATCAGAACCACTTGAATGTCACTGCTGCCAAAATAAGTTTCAATTTCAAATGTATAAATTTATGTATAGAAAACGTAAATAAAAATGGTTTTGAAACTGAGAAATGATCACTACGCTGATTTCTCAACAAATGTAAATAGAAAGCGATTTTTGCGATAATACGTTTTCAGCCGTTTAAGAATGTAAACATGAACACGCATAATAAAACAATCAAATATCCAATTTGCGTGGCATCCGACATCCAATGTGTAATAATAAATCGGTTGAAAAGTTATTCCGTTTCCGATGTATCTAATTTATCTTTAAGCTTGATAACAACAATTTTCAGGCTGCAAAAAAAGGGATCAGTTTTTTAGGATGCGTTTTACCAAAACACGATCGCCGTTGTTTATGCGAATAAAGTAAACCCCATTCAGCAGTTCCTGAGTAGAAATAACTACATTTCCATTACCTGAAACTACCTTTTGGCTTCTGCCATTGAGGTCGAATAGCTCAGCTGTTATCTCCTGAGAAGCGTTTTCAGAGCGGATGCTTATTTCGTCAACAAATGGATTCGGAGTAATGCCGATATCAATTTTATCATTGCTGAGGGTGAGCACATCTGTATATGAGTTTTTACCATCAAAATCTATTTGTTTCAACCGGTAATACAGGATTGGAGCCTTGGCATTGTTATCAGTAAATAAATAATTGATAACTTTATTAGAGGTTCCTGAACCTTTTACAAAACCAATGGTTTCAAATTCTTTGCCATCCGTGCTTCTTTCTACTTCAAAACCTCTGTTATTCATTTCGGAGGAAGTTGACCAGAATAAAGCAACAGAATTGTTGTTCAATATTCCTTTAAAAGAATGAATGGTAACCGGCAGCGGGCCATTAGCCCAGGTATTGGATATTCTGATTTCATCAACAACAAAGGTAGGAGCGTTGGAAGCAGAACCTTGTCTCAGGAAAACACGCCCAACATTGGCCATATCCGTATTGGTTCCTCCAATGGTAGCACAGGTTGCAACAGCTGGCTCAGTTGCAGGGATTCCTGAACTGAAAACATATAATTTAAGAGAGTCGTCGGCAGTTGTGCCTGAATAGAAAGTATATTTTGCAACAAATAAAAGTGTTGTGCTCAGAGGAAATGAATCAACAGAATAATTGGTTGTTTCTAAAGTTGTGGATCCCTTCATGATAGCAACTTTAAAATAGCCGGTTGATGACAGTTTAATAAAGGTACGTGCCGAATAAAGAGAAATGGATGCCGAAGGAAGTAGCCCAAAAACGTAATCGCCGGTTGCTTGTGCTGCCGAAACATTTACCAAACAGGAGGCATAAACAGATCCACTTGTATAGGTTTGTGCATTCTTAAGATCTTTACAGGCATCTTGTCCGTTATTTGCCATGGGTACGGCACTACCAACACCCGAACCAACATAACCCGAATAGGTTAGCGCGGTAGCTGTGGCTCTGAGCGGGTTCACCGTTGAACTTGCGAGGACCCATCCATTATTATAGGTAACGGCAATCAAACTGTCGTTTGTGCCATAATTAAAATTATCCATAAACAGGGTTTGAGAAAAACCATTATAAAAAATGGCCAGAAACAGGAGCGTAAAGATGTTTTTCATATTGTAATTGATATAGTTTTTGGAGCAAAATTGCACAAGCAAAATAAGTAGTTCTTTATCAAATTAGTATGGTTGTGGAAACAATGGTTAAAACTTTACATTAAATCCAAGCATCATATGCCTTTGTTCCAGAAACCGGGCCGGATTGGTAGGTGGTGGTCCGCTGGTTCCCTGCCTGGGATCTATATATCTCGGATCCACCCAGGTATCAGGAACGTTATCGCCAAGGTTATATGCCCTGCCGGTAACCGGATTTATGATGGAAGCATTCACATTATTGAAAATATTGCTTACCTGAATATTTCCACCTAAATTTACATTTCTGAATTTCCATACTTTACTGATGGTTAAATCGGCCCAGAACCAAGGGGTTCCTCTTTTACTCCAACGCGCATCAGGGTTCGTATTCTCTACATAAATAGGTCTTTGGGTATTAGGCTCAATCCGGTCAAAAATATAAGGGGTATATCGAACTCCCGAGCGATAAACGGTTTCGAAATAGAAACTAAAATTATTTAACCAAGGCATTTCAAACAATCCGCCTTTTCTTTCAATTTTAAAAACATGGTTCGTTTTAAAATCGTAGGGAACATCCCAGGGCAAATAATACTCTTTTGTATCTTCAACACTTCCGGTTGCTAAAATATCCTTTAAAGCTTGATTTGCAGAGGCACTTTGACCCGTACTCACCATATAAGTAAAGGCGGCCTGACCCACATACCAGTTTCCAATGCGTTTGATATAATTGATTTCAACTCCTTTTGAGCGGGCATAATCAGAATTGATGCGCATGGTTCTGATCATTTCGCGTCCGGTAATATCTTTTATGATTACCGAGGTAGAAGTCACAAAATCATATTTGTCTTTTAAAAATGCAGCAAAAGTTAAGGCATCATTGCTGGTTAACTGGCTTTTCAATCCAATTTCATAACTGATATCTACTTCCGGATTGAGATTTGGGTTACCCACTTTTGAGAGGGTTGAACGATCCTGGTAATTTGGGTTGAACCCCGGATAAATATAACTGGGATGAGGCAAAATGGTGGTATGTCCGTAATTAAAATAAAGCATTTTATTTTCCGCAATCGGAAAGGTGGCGTTTATTTTAGGCAGAAACCTGAATTTATACCTGAGGTCGCCAATTTTACTTGTACTCTTCAAATAGTCATCTCTGATTTCCTGGCGAATCGGTGCCCGCGGATCCACAACCGCTTCATCCACATATTTTCCCGGAGCCCAATATTCAAACCTTCCTCCAATACTTGCAATCAAACCCTTATACTTTATTTGGTCGGTTAAAAAAATTCCGCCTCTCCGTGGATTTACCTGCCAGATATCGCTTTGCTGCCCCAAACGAAAGGTTTGCGAATAGGTTCCATCAGCCAACTGAATAGGAGCTCCTATCCAGGGTCGAACAATATCAATCCACAACATCTCCTGAAATTTTGCTTCAAACCCAAAAACGAGTTTGTTCAAAGAGTTTTTGCTGAACAAGGTACCCGTTGCTTTGCAAACATACTCTTCTAAATAATGGTGATGCCATAAACTGGCAACCCCGTTATTATTATTAAAACCCGAAGGAGGATTGATAAAAACCACACTGTCGCCAGCAGTGGGGGTGAAAATAGTAACGGGAAAAGTATGGGTTGAGTTGGCATCAAAAATCTGATCTACATTCGTGGGTCTCCATTCTCTTCCATTTGCATCCGCTCTTAACTGAACAAAAAATCGGGAAACTGTTGCATTATAACTAAAGCGTTTATTTACCGAGTGTCTGAAATTTAACAGAATCATATTGGCATCGTGGGTAAAAGTATTGGCATGATCCATTTGCTGACTAAAAGCATATTGGAACCCCGGCTGGTAGGGTGCATCATTCCCAAAAACCCTGAGCATATTGATATCCTGATTAATGGTTATGCTTTTAAGCATGGTTGCGGTTAAAAGTTTCCCCTTTTTAAAGTTATAACTCAACTTTATAAAGCTACTCCAACGATTGTCCTGATAAGGAGTCCAGGCCGTATGGTTGAACCCTTTTTCATTTAATAAAGAGGATTGAATCTGATTGGCCGGATTTTTATAAAACTCATCGGTAAAACTGGCTCGGAGTGAAACCATAACTTTTAGACGACTGTTGAGTTTTTCTTTATAAATAGGTGTTCCGATATTTAGTTCAATTAACTGACTGTTCCAGGAACTGATCCAATCTTTGTTGAAACCAAAATTATCTCTCTTATAAGTACCGGCAAATTCAAACTTGTTTCCTGCGGTTCTGGTTTTGGTGCTAACAACGCCCGAGGTTGCATCGCCTATTTCTGCTCCAATACCACCGGTAGTAATTTCAATATCACTGATGGCATTGGCTCCAATATCCAATCCAAATCCGGTTCCCCCCAAAGGATCGGTTACCGAAACCCCATCAATATAAGTACCCGTTTCATACGTACGGCTTCCCCGGATACTGACTCCGGCAGGAGATTGAATGATACCCGGTTGGGTACTGATTATTTTCTGCAGCTGGCGGGCAGGCGCCAATTCTATATTTTCCTGAGCAATAGAATTTACACTCTGTCCTTTTTCAATATCAATCAAAGGCTTTTTACCCAAAACCACTACCTCATCTATATTTGCGGTTGCCTCCAACATGAAAAAATTACCCAGATCTTTTGATTCACCGGCTTTCAGCTTTATACCGGTTTGTATTATTTTTTTATAGCCGATATAAGTTATTTCAAGCGTGTACTCTCCGGGTTTGATGTTCTTAATCAAAAACCGCCCTTCGGGGTTTGTTGCGGTTCCAAAAGAAGTTCCTTTTATCAGTACCGTAACGCCAATTAATTCAGACTGATCTTTTTTGTCAATGATTCGTCCGCTTATGGATGCCAGATTTTGCGCAAGAGTGTTGTTCTTGAAAAGAATGAAAATCAAAATTATCAGTATGGAGAATTTCTTCATTTGAAATTTTTGCTCAGTAGCATCATTTAGATTATAGATAATAGGATTGGCAAAATAAACAAATTGAAGATAAAAAAACAGGAAGCCTGAAGCTTTTGTATATCATATTGTTTTCAGACACATTTGAAATGGATAATATTCCTGTTTTAGCTAAATGCAAAAAATCGCCTTTAGCTTATTAAAAAAGCATTAAATTATTAGCATTGAATCGTTTATAATTTATCAGGAAACAAATTTAATCCGGAAATATTTATATTGCATCACTAAACAAATTCTTATGAGAAAATTATTCAGTTGCATTCTTGTTTTCAACTTTTTTGCTTTTAACCCAATACAAGCCCAACAATTATTAACAGAGAACTTTGATTACCCCGCCAGCCAACCCCTAACCTCAAATGGTTGGATACAGAATGGTACGGTTGCTACCTCACCAATTCTCGTTTCATCGTCGGGATTAACGTATAGTTCTTATGTTCTATCCGGTATTGGAAATGCAGCAATTTTAGGTTCTTCGGGACAAGACGTTTACAAAGATGCCAAGGCAAGTGTTTCTTCGGGAAATGTTTATGTTTCCTTTATGTTGAATGTAGATACAGCAAAAGGTACCGGCGATTATTTTTTCTCAATGAATCAGATTGGGGGTACAGGTGGCGGTAATACCGCGAGGATATACATAAAAATGGCAAGTGCAGGATATTATAAGTTAGGGATATCCAAGGGATTCGAACCCGCAGTTTATAGTGTTGATTCATTTGCTATTAGAAATACTACTCTGGTGGTTTTGAAATATCATTTTGTTACGGGAAATGCTAACGATACACTTACCGTATTTAATTTTTCCAGCGGTTTTCCCTCTGTTGAACCCAGATATGGAGTTGCACTAACAAATGGAGGAATTATGCCTGATCCTGCCTCATTAGGAAGATTAATGCTTTCGCAGGGAACTCAGGCAAATGCCCCTGCCTTAAAAATGGATGGAATAAGAGTGGCTAATAACTGGACAGATTTAAATTCGGCAACCACCAATAATCCGGCCGGTTTGGTAAATTTTGGCATTTTAAACATCACATCAACATCGGCTCGCATTTCCTGGACTCGTCCCACATCCTACAGTATAACCAATCAAACAATATTGGTTTTTATGAAAAAAGGTTCAGCCATCATACAAGGTACGCCAACTTATAACCCTGCCGTTTACATTGCAGATACCAATTTTTCAGGTTCAGGTTCCGCTTATCAGAATGATGCCTTTGCGAAATGCATATATAAAGGAGATTCAGCCAGTGTAATGGTTTCGGGTTTGCAGGCCAATTCGCCTTATTACCTACTGGCATACGTTGTAAATAATATGGATTCAGCCTATTCCTTTCCATCGGTTGCAAATGGAACAACACCTACTTCTGCACCCAATCCGGCAAGCGGTTTTACCTTTACGGCAACAGGGAAAACAAGCATTAATTTAAGTTGGACAAAAGCCACAAACTACAATAATACAAACCATGTTCAGTTAGTATACCTTAAACCTTTAGTGGCAATTACCAACGGAAGTAATACAGCAAATCCAGCCGCTATTTTGGCTGATAGCAATTTTTCAGGTTCGGGTACCGCTTACCCGTTTGATGGCCTGGCAAAATGTGTTTACAAAGGCGATTCAAACAGGGTATCTATTTCAGGATTATCGGCAGGTACAACTTACTATGCCATGCTTTTAGGGGTCAGTGTGATGGATTCTGTTTACTCAAATTCAACTTTGGTTAACGGCATCACAAACAGCAATGGACCTGCCGGTGTTACTGCAATGATCTTTAATTCAGGAACAACCACCACTGCCAAGGTTAGCTGGACAAAACCGGGTATCTATGATAACCCGGTACATACTACCTTGTTGTTTTTAAAAGAAGCTTCCTCTATCAATCCGGGAGTGCCTACAATCGGTTCAACACAATACATTGCAAATTCGGATATAAAAGGTTTCGCATCGAAATATCAATTTGATACTTCAGCAATTTGTGTTTTTAACAGCGATACAAATTTTGTTAACCTCACTAATTTGAAACCTGGAACTACTTATTACCTGATTAATTTTGTGGTAAGCGAAGCCGATTCCTTGTATTCAAACCCAACTTCGATAAGTGGAACCAGCAGGCAAGCGCCATTGGGTCCGGTAACAAATGCAAGTATGGTTGGATTAAACGCAACAAACGCAAAAATAACCTGGGTTAAACCAACAGGTTATCTGAATGCCTATTATTCCACATTGGTATTTGTAAAACCGCTTGATCCGATTAATGTTGGGATTCCCACAAAAATGGCGGCCAGATATACCGCAAATACGAATATTGCATTTGGATCAATCTATCAAAATGACACACTGGCTCATTGTGTGTTTAGAGCCGATACGAATTTTGTAAATATCAGCGGTTTGGTAAATACCAAAATTTATAAAGTCTTAATTTTTATTGTAAGAGACGCTGATTCATCCTATTCTTTGGAAACCTTAACCGAAGGTAGTTCATCTGGATTGCCACCTTATTATACCATAGGTCAAATAAATCAAACAAATACTATAACAGGAGTTGTTGATTCAAACGGGGTAAGAGCGACTTTAAGAGGAGTGGTTTATGGCGTAAATCTAATTAACGGGGGTATTGAATTTTTGTTAAAAGACCCAACAGGCGGAATTTTGGTTTACAGTCAGACCAAAAACTTTGCTTATCTGGTAAAAGAATCAGATAGTATTGAGGTTCAGGGAACGGTTACTCAAACAAGGGGATGGAGTTTGATAACAGGTTTAGACACGGTTCTGGTATTGGGTACCGGAAAGACGATTCTGGCGCCACGTGTAGTAAGTGTGTTAAATGAATCAACAGAAAATGATCATATAAGAGTTAACAAATTAAATCTGGTCAATCCCATCATAAATTGGCCCACTGCAACCACAACTTTAAAAGCCTACAAAACAGGCACCACCGATACCTTTAATCTGGTAATTTATGCCGCAACCAATTTAGCCGGACAGCCAGCGCCAACCAAAGAGTTTGATGTGATTGGCAATGGCGGTCAAACCAGTAGTTCCACAGTTGCCCCATTTGCTTTTAATGGCTATTTGGTTGCTTTAAACAAATTGTCGGATATTTTCTCTGTTCCGGATAGTTTAAAGGCCTTTAGTTTGGTGGTTCCTTTAAATAATGCGGTAATCTATTTAAATGGCGATACAACCTTAACCCTTACTCCTATTTTTACCAAAGCTATTCCGGCCGCAGGAGTTCCCATACCGAATTATCGATTTTTATTGGATTATAAAACAGGTGATTTTACTTCGCCAATATTAAATTTGCCAAGCAATAATGTTGGAATGGATACCTCCATTACAATCAAATTAACTACCCTTGCCAAGGCATTTCCTTCTTTAAGCTACGGCGATAGTGTATTGTTAAAATGGACGATAAAGGCAAATACCGGCAGCTATTTCCGGTTTGCAGATTTGTCGAGAAATATTACTTTAAAAAGAGGAACTTTTACAGGCTTAAATGCTGAGCAATTAAATGAAGCAATAATCATCAGTCCGAACCCTGCTTCCGGAGCTTTTTATATTCAATCTCCACTTGAACCCAATAGGGTTCTCATTATGGATATGACTGGAAAATTAGTTCAAACTTTTGGTTCAGCCGCAACCTATAAAATAGATGATTTGCCGGAAGGAATGTATCTTATTAAAATTTTGATAGCGGATAAAGTGATTGTAAGAAAGATAATTTTCAGGAATGAATAATACCGGTTGATATTATCCTAAATTTTTTAAATACAAATACTTATTGCGCGTGTACAGGTAATGTGCCCGCGCAATTTTGTATCCTTCCTTTCCATCTAAAAATCCTGATTGAAAAACAAATTCCCTCAAAAATCTGAAACAGGCACTCGTATAAGCTTTTAAGGCACTTGCCTTCTTTCCTTTGGCATGCATTTTATCAGCAAATAAATGGGCATAGTTTTCCATTTTTTCCTGGTAATATGCCTCGCTATGGGTTGTATGATGGAATAAATGTTCTGATAAATTTGCTTTCAAAGTTTGTTCATTCCAATTTAACCCCTCGTGTACATCGTCTGTTTCAATCCAGTGTAATTGGGTTTTATCAAACAATCGGTAATGCCAATCCGGATACCAGGCTCCATGCATGATTGGCTTGTCACAAAAATGATTAATCAGATTGACCCGGTATAGCGTTTTTAAATTACCTGCATTAAATAAGTCAATCAGCTCCAACCGCAGCTCAGGCGAAAAGGATTCATCGGCATCAATAGAGAAAATGTACGGATGTTTTGCCTGCGCATTTCCAAAGTTTTTTTGCTTCGAATATCCTTGCCATGGATTGCTGAACACTTGTGCACCTAAGCCTTTTGCAATTTCTATGGTTTTATCAGTACTGCCACTATCAACTACAATAATATCATCACAAATGGGCTGAACCGACAAAATAGCACGGTCAATATTCAACTCCTCATTTCGGGTGATAATTACAACAGATAAAGGCAACAATGACATCCTGCAAGTTTAAAGCATATCGGTTAAAATTCAATTTACTTTCTTGCTCTTGCTTATAACTATAGTCATACAACCAAAACTTTCCTCAATAATCCAACTCACAGTCTTCTTCTGTTTTCACTTGCTGTCAAAGAGAAATATTCCTATCTTCGCAACCTTATTTTTAGCAAATGCTACAGAAACTTGAGGACATATATATTCGATTTAAGCAGGTTGAAGAAAAGTTGAGCGAGCCTGATGTTGTGGCTGATATGAAGCGATTTACGCAGCTCAACCGCGAATACAAAGGATTGAAACCTCTTGTTGACAAATACTTTGAATACAAAAATCTGATAAGCAATATTAATGGTGCGCGCGAATTGTTAAAAACTGAAAAGGATGATGAAATGCGCTCCATGGCCAAAGAGGAATTGGATCAACTTGAACCTTTGGTGGCTCCCATTGAAGAGGAAGTCAGGGTTTTGATGATACCTAAAGATCCAGAGGACAGCAAAAATGCAGTTTTGGAAATTCGTGCAGGAACAGGAGGGGATGAAGCCAGTATTTTTGCAGGAGATCTTTATCGCATGTATATGTATTTCTGTGATAAACGAGGTTGGAAAACAGAACTGATAGATTTTACAGATGGAACGGCCGGTGGTTTTAAAGAGGTAATTATTGAGGTGACCGGAGATGATGTATATGGCATTTTAAAATATGAAAGCGGCGTTCATAGGGTTCAGCGCGTACCCGAAACCGAAACGCAGGGTCGCGTACATACCTCTGCTGCAACCGTTGTTGTTTTACCCGAAGCCGATGAGGTGGATGTGTATTTAAACCCAGCCGATATTGATATGCAAACCTCCCGATCAGGAGGAGCCGGCGGACAAAATGTAAATAAAATTGAATCGAAGGTTCAACTAACTCACAGACCTTCGGGTATTGTGGTTGTTTGTCAGATTGAACGCACGCAGAACAAGAACCGCGAAAGGGCCATGGTTATGCTGCGAACCAAATTATACGAGATTGAATTGGCAAAGCACAATTCGGCCATCGCAAGCAGGCGCAAAACCATGGTTTCCAGTGGCGACCGTTCGGCCAAAATTCGCACCTACAACTACCCGCAAAGCCGTGTAACCGATCACCGGATTGGTTTCACCAAATACAATTTACCCGAAGTAATGACAGGTGAAATCCAGGAATTTATAGACCAATTACAGGTGGCAGAGAATGCCGAGAAGCTGAAGGCAGGAATTTCGCTGTAAAAGAAATGGCTTAATCTATTTGGTTTCAACCGGTATCATTTCCGGCTTAACGTTCGAGGCTACCAGAAAGTGGCGGATTTCACAAAACTATACACGTATAACCTCATTACAAACATACACAAATTTGTCCCGCGAACAACAATGCCGCCACTTTATTGTAGCCTTTGTTATGCCCGAGTGCTATTTTCAGCAGCAGGGTCACGCTATGGATTTTGCGCGTTTTTGCGGCCTGATTTTCTTTGTCTTGGAAACAGATTTTGACTGCTGAAGTTTACGCTGTTTTAAAAAGTCGCTAATTGCTTGTTCATCCTCTTTAGTCAATGTCCTTACGCCACCAATAAAGTCCACATCTAGTTCTATTTTTTTTGCTTTACTCATAATTCAATTTTTTTAATGGAATTCGTGATTGCTTTGCAGTTCATATTATTGTAATGGAAAATACTTATTCATGAGTTTAAGTGCAGTTTGAGTTTCAATAATCATTCGTTGTCTTCCAATATGAATAGCACCCAAGCTTTGAATATAATGTTCAATAAGTTGTGTCTTTGAAATAAAAGAAAGATTACCTTCAAACCCACGCTGAAAAGCAAATTTACAAGCATAAGCAACTAAATTGCCAGCCACACCCGAATATACTTTTGTTTTTCCTTTGTTGAATGGTGCACTTTCCACCAAGTGCATATAAACATGGTCAGACTTCTCTTCCAAACTTATCAAACCCTGTATTATTGTCGAATTATTAACAATGGTTAGCTTATACACTTCACGTGTTGGTTCTTTTAATTCGTCTCGCCAGTTGAAAACCCAACCATTTGTCTTGGTAATAAGCTTTATGTCATTTTTAGTTAAGACTGAGATCTCGGTTGCAAAACTGTCCCCTGTAACCACATTCTCGATAGAATTGGTTAGTTTATCAATAATGAAGTCAAGTCCGGTTTCCTGCTTATTTTTCACTCAGCTAATTTAAAGAAAATTGTCATCCAAACTAACAAAATATTAAAGGGAAACTGTAATTATAGCATTGGGCATAACGGCAGAGTGTGAATAAACTATCCACAATCCAACCGGTGAAACTTGCGATAATAAATGAGAAAAGCAAATTGTTACGGATTTATTTTTGCATTTTAATACGTGCAGGCAGGACTTTAGGAAATGATGAATGCCGAAAGCCGAATGATGAAGTAAGGGAAATAGGAAATGATGAATATCGAATGATGAACGCCGAATGATGAAGTAAGGGAAACAGGGAATGATGAATGATGAAGTGCCAAATACCTGATTTACCTCAGTTCTATACTTCGATATTCGACGTTCGATATTCGATATTCGATATTTTCTTATCCCCGGAGTGTAACAGAATGGGCATGAAAATATTTTTAATCTTTTGGGTGGCTACCAAACCCGGAAGCATGCGATGGCTGAAACGGAGCAGTTAGCTTAGAATGCCGAGAAGCTGAAGGCAGGAATTTCGCTGTAAAGAAACAGCTTTACCTATTTGGTTTCAACCGGCATTATTTCCGGCTTACCCGCTTCGGCCTTACATTTCTTCGCACAGTTTTTAGACTGCTCTTTATCGCATTTTGCATCGTGTTTGCAATCTGCTTTGCTACATTTTTTGTCGCCATTGGCGTCTTTTACACATTCTTTTTTGTCACACTTTTTGTCACATTTTTTACGGCATTTATCGCCATCTCCGGCAAATACAGTAAAACCTAAAAACAATAAAGTAGCTGAGGTTAGAATTAACTTTTTCATGATTTAATTTTTTAAAATTTGTACCACAAAGGTATAACTGAACCTAAACACGAACTGTTATCAGGAAGTTATTACTTTGTTAACGACTTGTTAAGGCAATATATAAAATACTTTAAATACTTAGCTTTGAACCTTGAAGATGAAATCATACAGAAACTTTTTATTGATAGCCATATCATTTATTGCCTTGTCGATCTTACTGTTTATTCAGGTAAACTGGATCATACAAGCGGCAAAAGCCAAAGAGGATTTATTTAATGAGAAAGCAAATATGGTTCTATCCAGAACCGCAGAGGCGCTCTGTTCAGATAAGGAAGCCTGTCTGAATATGGACAGGGTTTGTTTGATGGAAGGGGGCAAGGATTGCAGGTTGAAACTGGAGGATGGGGAGGTGAAAAAAATTGATGCCTTGCTCAAAAGATTCATGAAGTTTTACAATTTTCATTTAAAATACTCTTTTGAAATCATAAAGCCGGGTGTAAATGGAGATACGCAAGAGGAAGGTGTATTGAAACAGAATGTATATAAACGTAGGTTGGATGCATTGGCAAATAAAAGTGGCCTGGAATTGAAGTTGATTTTCCCTGCCAAAAAACAGTTTATTTTGGATGAATTAAGTACTCCATTTTTCGCTTCCCTTGTGCTGATCATTGTGGTCCTTATTCTATTTTGGAGAACGGTTTTTTCCCTGATTAAAGAGAAAAAAATAGCTGAACATACCACTGGTTTCATCAATAATATGACGCATGAATTTAAAACACCTTTGACAAATATTGCATTAGCAGGTAAATTTATTATCAGGGATTCAAACCTGATGCAACACGATAAAATAAAACATTATGCAGAAATTATATTGCAGGAAAACGACAAGCTCAGGCTTCAGGTAGAACAAGTATTAAGCATGTCGGAGCTGGAAAGAGGAGATATGCTTTTGATGAAAACCGATTTGGATTTTCATCAGCTGATTTATGAGGCTGTAAAGGGTATGAACCTTCAGATTGAGAATAAGAATGGCAATTTGAAATTGAATCTGAAAGCAGATTGCTTTGTTGTTTGGGGAGATAAAAAACACCTGATAAACGCTATTTGCAATTTAATTGATAATGCAATAAAGTATTCCAAAGGTAAACCTGAAATCGTGATTCAAACACTAAATACCGGTCACAATCTGGTATGGAAAATTTCCGATAATGGAGTGGGTATTGATAAAGAATACCTGAATCGGGTTTTCGAAAAGTTCTTCCGTGTTCCAACCGGTGATATCCACGATGTAAAAGGTTTTGGACTCGGTTTATCCTATGTAAAAAAGATCGTACAATTGCATCAGGGCAATATTGAAATTCAAAGCGAAAGCGGAATAGGAACAACTTTTAAAATAACAATCCCGTTTGAAAATGGTAAATGATAAACTTAAGATATTACTTGCTGAAGACGATCTGAATCTGGGTATGCTTTTAGTTGATTATTTAGAAGCAGAAGGGTACGATATAAAGCTATGCAGAGACGGTGAATTAGCCCTGAAAGCATTTCAATCCGGCCAGTTTAATTTATGTTTATTAGATATTATGCTCCCAAAAATGGACGGATTCACTTTGGCTAAAGAAATCAGAATAAAAGACAAAAAAATCCCAATCCTGTTTATTACAGCCAAATCCTTAAAAGAAGATAAATTGAAAGGATATGATTTAGGTGCCGACGATTACATCACAAAACCGTTTGATGAGGAAGAATTGCTTTGGAAAATAAAAGCAGTCATCAGAAGAACTTCTCCTGAAAAAAATAAGGGCGAAAAAGAATTGGTTACGATTGGGAAGTTTACCTTTGACTTTTCCAATCAATCATTAATGATTTATGGTAAAACAAAAAGAATTACTGAAAAAGAGAGTGAGATCCTCAGGTATTTATGCAAGCACCAAAACAAACTGGTAAAACGCGAGGAATTACTCAGGGATTTATGGGGTGAAAATGATTATTTTCTGGGTCGTAGCCTCGACGTGTTTATTACCAAAATCCGAAAATACCTGAAGGACGATCCTCAACTTAACATTGAGAATGTTTTTGGGGTCGGGTTTATTTTAAATACAGAAAAACAATAATATGATCCCGGATATTTCTTACCTTATGCTCCCATAAATAACGCTTACTTTAATTTCAGAAAATGAATTCAGATATACAGCAACAAATTAACAAGCTGGGGTTTTTCAGAGATCCCAAATTAATAGCCGACTTACTTCAAGTTGCGAGCGTTAAAACAATTCGTGCCGATGAGTTAGTGCTAAAACCTGGTGAGGAGATTCGTTATATCCCCATTGTATTAAAAGGCTGTATCCGTGTTCTCCGCTCGGATGAGGATGGCAATGAGGTTTTTCTTTATCATTTATATCCGGGTCAAACCTGCGCCATGTCTATTACCTGCTGTCAGGCCGGGAATAAAAGTCTGATTAAAGCAGTTGCCGAAGACCATACCGAATTCTTACAAATACCGGTTCGATATACCAACGATTGGTATAAATACACCGAATGGAAGGCGTTTATCAGCAACAATTACAATAACCGCTTTGCTGAATTACTGGAAGTAATCGACCTGATTGCTTTTAACAATATGGATAAACAATTGCTGCATTACCTGAAAGGACGCTGTCAGGCAAAACAGTCCACTTCCATTGAAATTACACATCAGCAAATTGCCGATGAGTTGCATACGCACCGGGAAGCTATTAGCAGACTTCTCCGAACTATGGAATTAAAAAAAATGGTTATTTTGGGCAGAAATAATATTGAACTTCTGGTATAAGTTCTAAAAATTCATATCTTTTTTTGTTATCCAACAAATGTTACATATAGTATGAATGATGGTTCCGAAATTTGTAGCCAAAATAAAAACAAATTTATCATGCAAAATTTAGGTACACTTTTGAAAAATGGAGATATAGCCATTGTGGATGTGCGCACTCCGGGAGAATTTATGGGCGGTCACGTTGCAGGAAGCAGAAACATTCCTTTACAGGAAATCCCCAACAGAATGGATGAACTCAAACAACTGAAAAAAATAATTCTATGCTGTGCATCCGGTGCACGGAGTATGCAGGCAACCGAATTTTTGCAACAACAGGGAATTGATTGTGAAAATGGCGGATCCTGGATTGATGTAAATGATATATGTTGCAACGCATGAAATATGTAATTATTGGGGCAGTTGCCGGTGGAGCAAGTGCTGCTGCCAGATTAAGGAGATTAGATGAAAAAGCTGAGATCGTTATTTTTGAAAAGGGAGAATATATTTCGTATGCCAATTGTGGCTTACCCTACTATATTGGTAATGTAATAAAGGACCGGAATAAATTGTTTGTGCAAACAGCAGCCGCTTTTAACCAAAGATTCAATATTGATGTTCGTGTTCAAACCGAAGTGCTTTCAATTGATCCAAAAGCCAAAACCATTGAAGCGCGTGATCAGAAAACAGGATTGGTTTACTCCGAAAATTATGATAAATTGATTTTATCTCCCGGTGCTGAGCCGGTTAAACCACCTTTACCCGGAATAATGAGTGAAGGAATATTTACACTCAGAAATGTTAATGATACCGATTATATAAAAGCCTATGCCAATATGAACAAATCGGGCAAAGCGGTTGTGATTGGTGGAGGTTTTATCGGACTTGAAATGGCAGAAAATCTTCATTTGCTGGGTATGGAAGTAAGTATTATTGAAATGGGAGAGCAGATTTTGGCTCCTGTTGATTTTACCATTGCTGCCATTGTGCAACAACATATCAGAAAAAAAGGAATAGATCTGCGCCTGAACACAAGTGTGGTTGGATTTGAAAAAAACAAAACAGGAATAAGTGTATCCATTAAAGACAGCGAACCGATTGAAGCAGATCTGGTGATTCTTTCCATTGGAGTTCGTCCGGATACCAGACTTGCAGTTGGGGCGGGGTTGAATCTGGGAACCGCTAAAGGAATCTGGGTAAATGAGTATCTTCAAACTTCAGACCCCGATATTTATGCAGTAGGCGATGCAATAGAGTTTAGCAATCCGATAACAGGAAATTCGATGAGCACCTTTTTGGCAGGTCCCGCCAATAAACAAGGTCGTATTTGTGCCAATAATATCGTGTTGGGGAATACCGAAAAATACAATGGAGCCATCAATACGGCCATTGTAAAAGTATTCGACATGACCATTGCCACGGCAGGAATGCCTTCAAAACAATTAAAAAAATCAAATATCAGTCATGTGATTTCTACTACCCATAGCGGTTCCCATGCAGGTTATTATCCGGGCGCAGCACAGATGACCATTCAATTGGCCTTTTCTTCTGAAAGTGGGAAATTGTATGGAGCCCAGGTTGTCGGATATGAAGGCGCTGATAAACGAATTGAAATGTTATCTTCTGTAATAAAAAGAGGCAGTACCATTTTCGAATTGGCAGAAATTGAGCATGCGTATGCGCCTCCCTATTCTTCTGCAAAAGATCCGGTAAATATCGCTGGTTTTGTTGCCGAAAACATGCTTCTCAAAAAAATGAATGTGGTGTATTGGAACGAGTTGGGTTTGGAAGATCAACAGGAATTTATCATTGATGTTAGAACATTATTGGAATTCAAATCCGGACATATTCCAGGTGCAAAAAACCTGCCTTTAGATGCTTTGCGTGAACGCATAGATGAAATTCCGCCTGACAGGAAAATAATAGTATATTGTGCTGTTGGTCAGAGAGGTTATTTGGCGCAAAGAATTTTAATTCAAAAGGGGTATGAAAATATTTTTAATCTTTCGGGTGGCTACCAAACCTGGAAGCATGCAATGGCCGAAACGGAACAGGTTTTTATGAAAAAAAAAGAGGCGGAATCGAATAAATTGGTTTTGGCCTAAATGCGGAGTTGAATTCCGGTCTCATTCGGTTTCAGGGAATTTTTGAATAAAATCTTTTTCAGCTTTTTCAAATTGGGTTATGATACTCCTGCGTTCTTCAACTAAAAGACGAAAGACGATACTACGTCTGTAAAATAAGGCTATCAGCAGCCACTTGCTTTTAACCAGATTGAAATTCTTCCAATAGTAAAATGCAAAAAATCCGCTTATGGGCAGACTCATTCCATACAGAATACTCCATATGGGACTTTGAGTATATTCATAAACCCAAAATATTTGAAAGGCATAAAAAATGGTGAAAGTTACGATGCCCGAAACCATCGCAACGGCACCGCGGTAATCCTTGGTTTTTGCTGCAATCCAATCTGGAATTTGAAAGGGTAAATAATTGTTGATTAATCCATAAAGATAGATTGGCAATCCGAATAAAAGGAAAAGGAGTCTTAAAATATTGCTGAACCAAACTGCCCCATTATTATTAAAAGTCTTAATATCGGAATCAGATAGCCGATAGACATGTAAATGTCTGAAATAATTTTTTATACGTATTTGAATAGTTGAAATAAAAGCAGGATCAATTTCAGAAAAATAATTAATTGCTTTTATGATTTTTTGTGTGATCGCAAATTCTGCCGGAACCTGTTTCCCCGATATGCCCCATTCCTCCTTTAATTGTTGCAGATAAAGGGTTTCAATGTCCTTTAAAAATTGATCGGTTTTTTCATCCGGAACCGAAATTACCAGTGTACTAAGCTGCCTGTCAATTTCATGAGTAAGCTCCCGGATGGTCTCAACTTTGTCTTTTTTATACCGTTCTTCAAAAGATTTTACAAGGATGGGTTCATGAATATTGATATATAGATCTTTATTGAATTTTTGTTGATTCTCGTAATTCAGACCAATGTTTACAATCTTCACTCCCAACTTAAAACCGTTCTTCTCTTCGGTCGAAAGCGCTATATGGGATGCGCCTGATTTGATAGGCTTTAATTTTCGTTCAATTATACTTACTCCCTCAGGATAAATGATGATGGCACCCCCCTTTTCCAAATGCTCATTACACTTTTTAAAGGTATCCATGTTTTTATTTAACAACCTGGGATCGTCTTGTTTGCGGTAGATCGGAATCAGGTTAAAACGGGCTAAAATCCACGAAATAACAGGCCCGGTAAATAAGGATCCTTTGGCCAGAAAAAAAACTTTTCTTTTAATAATACAAGCCATCACAATAGGATCCATAAAGGTTGCAGGATGATTGGCTAAAAACAATACCGGACCATTTTCAGGAATAGCTTCCTTGTTTTTTATTGTAATGGAATGAAAAAAAACCTTGATGGTAACTTGCAGAATCAATTTTATAATTCCATATAGCATAATTCCGGAACGAGTTTGGTTTTTAAAAGGAAGCCAAAAACAAAGAAAGTAAATTAATTCAAGTAAAAAACCATTTTTGTTGTTAGTTCATTTGCCACAAAGACGCAAAGGCGCGAAGTTGTTTTAGGGTCTTTGCAATGGGGTAGAAACCAGGAAAGAGAGCAAAAAACCCCGAGATACAATGTACCCCGGGGTTTCTGCTTCGTTAAGGTTGGACGTTTTTTCTGATTAGTAAATGTTAGCCGCGTTGCGGTAACCACTTCCGTTTGTATACCAGTCGTTATACTGGGTTCCACCACTACTTACCCAAGTTGCAAATTTTAAGTAGGCGGTATTAATGTCAGCTTTTTCAATAGGGTAATTATAAGTTCCCGGTACACTGATTGCCCATGGGTATCTTCCGTTTTTGCTCACATAAGTATCTCCGGTTCCCAAATTCGTAGCATCATCTAAAGTTCCGAATATACTAGTAGTTGCTAAATCAGTTGGTAAATAACCGGGTAAATGAATTTCATATCCTCTGCCAAATCCTGAAGTTCCATTCCAGATAAACGGGTTGTAACCACTTAATCCAAAACTTGCTAAACTAGGTGCACCAGATACATTGAAGGCAACATGATAGGTAACAACCGGACTCATGGGCTGTGAAGGCATTGTATTCCACATATTCATTTCAGCACGCATATCATTAAATATTACCAATACTGCTTTGGTTTGTCCGGCTTCTAAAGTGGCTCCACTTACACCACTTACATTTGAACGGTTAATCGGGAACTGCACGGCAAATCCATTATTATAACTTCCGCCGGTTGCATGCAATACATAAGTTGCTTCAACTCTTACTACATTATTGGATGCATTGGTAATAACATTATAGTTATAAGAAACAACTACATCATTTAAATCATAATCTCCTTTTGATGGCCATAAGTCTTCGAAAGCAACTGTTGAGGTTCCAAATGGATTGCAGAATGCTTTGAGTGGATCATTCGGGTAGCAATCATTTGCATCTGTAACGCCGTCGCCATCCGTATCTGTAATAGGTGCTGAACCACTTCCAACCGGATTACAAGCGCTTATCGGAATATACAGGCTGCAACTTTGAGTGGCACCACCATTAATGCTGGCATTAAATAAGGCTTCAATTCCATTCAAATCGCAATAACTTTGTGCACCATTTACAACACCTGAAGTATTTCCTTTTGATGCGTCAATTACTTTAATCAAGGAAGTAGTCCCCATTCCGGTAATCGTGCCGTTAACCTGGATATCCTGAGTATGTAGCATGGCACCATTATATTGTTTGAATACCTGGTTTACCCCACCTAGAATACTAGTTTCCATATCGCATTTGATATAACCATAGTTATAAAAAGTTCCGTTATTTTGAAAATCGTTGTGAACGATTAATTTACAGTTGTTGGTAAAAGTGCTGTTTGCACTATTGATTAGTTTTTCTGCAACTTCGATGGAACCATTATTGGTAATAACACTGTAACCGTTCGGATTAAAATCTTTTCCAAATATGCAAGTTCCATTATTTTCAAATGTTGCGGTTGCGTTTACATTAAAATTTCTTCCCAGAGTAGTAGTTACTGTACCATAATTTACAAACGAACCTTCGTCGATAGGAACAGTTTGGTTGAAATTTATATTTCCTGAAGAAGTAATAATTAATTGAGAAGTGCTGCTTTTAAATTCAACATCATCAATGGTTCCGGTACCGCATATACGGATAATAGCTGTGCCATCTATGGTTAATTTGCCAATACTGATGGAGGATCCTGTAAAGCATCTTGTTCCACTGGTGAAAGATTGATTACCACTTGCATTGTAAATAGTAGTAGTGCAACCGGTAGAGCAATCAGGTCCGCTTCCGGTTTTACCCATTTTTGCAGGTGCAGATGCGGTCATTATTACGTTTACATTATTATTGGTAATGTTAACTTTTTCAATCTGTTTCGATTGGTCAGGAGCTACTTTTACCAAATAAAAGGAGTTGATGGTGTTTGCAGTATTAATTTTTACTTCAAAAGATTTAGTCAATGAAACAGGTCCTTCTGCTAATTTGATTCCTCCATTGGCAGGATCAGCACTGTAAATCATAACCTTGTGAATGGTTCCGGCAAAGCGATTATCAGTAGAGCTGATTTTCACATTTACGTTGCGTGACATTTCCCATTTAAAACCTGCCGGTACTTTAATATCGGTCATTTTATCGGCTTTGGTAACAAACGCAGTTGTGTTTGAATTTTGGGTCGACTCATAATTATTCATGAGGTCTTTTTTACAGGCACTTAATGATAAAGTGGCAATTGCTAAATAAATAATTGAATTTTTCATGGTTTTTGAATTTTCTTATGAGTTGCCAAAGACAAGCCATAAACACATAATACTGAATATGTGCTATATACAATATTTATTGTGCGAATAAAATTTCCCAAATTGGGGCAAATGGCCCAAAATAATATTATTGAATGAACATATGTTGAATAACAGGTCAGGAATAAATATATCTAAATCATTCACATGCGGTCTTTATTATTTACCCTGTTTTGATGATTATCAATTTTTATTTAGCATAATACCTTTAGATTGCAAGAAAAATATAAATTAATGATTAATAAGGAGTTACTGAATCCGCGAAGTATAGTAATAGTAGGGGCTTCAAACGATATTGGAAAACCCGGTGGTAAGGTATTGAAAAATATTATCGGCAATGATTATAAGGGAGAAGTATATGTCGTGAATCCAAACGACGAGTGGGTTCAGGGCTATCCCTGCTACACTTCCTGTAATGATTTACCGGATGTTGATTTGGCCATGATTGCCGTTTCGGCGAAATATGTGGAGGACATTATTTATACCCTTGCAAAACAGAAGTCTTGTAAAGCGTTCATTATATTCTCTTCCGGATTTGGAGAAATCGGACATGAGGGTAAAGAAATTGAAAGCAGATGCGTTGAGATTGTTAACTCAGTTGGAGGAACGCTGATTGGTCCTAACTGCATCGGAATAATTACCGAAAAGTTTAAAGGAGTATTTGCCGGACCCATTCCTGCATTTAACCCAAAAGGATGCGAATGTGTTTCGGCTTCAGGGGCTACTTTGGTTTTTATTCTGGAACAGGCATTGGCACGTGGACTCACGTTTTCAAATATTTTTTCAGTTGGAAACAGTGCCCAGATCGGTATTGAAGAGATGCTGGCATATTGGGATGAAACCTATGACCCGGAGAAAAGCGCCAGTATCAAGTTACTTTATATGGAGGAAATCAGAAATCCTCAGAAATTTTTGAAACATGCACGGTCTTTGGTGAACAAAGGATGCCGGATAGCAGCTATCAAATCGGGTTCTACTGAAGAGGGTTCAAGAGCGGTTTCTTCTCATACCGGCTCCTTGTCGGGTTCAAATATGGCTGTAGCCGCACTGTTTCGAAAAGCAGGAATTGTACGTTGTTACAGCAGGGTGGAATTGGTATATGTTGCCGGAATATTCATGCATAAACCCTTAACGGGTAATAAAATTGCCGTGATCACGCATGCCGGTGGCCCGGGTGTTATGCTCACCGATGTATTAACAAAAGGTGGGATGCAGGTTCCAAAAATTGAAGGGCCGAAAGCTGATGAACTGTTGTCTAAATTATTTCATGGTTCATCGGTCTCAAATCCAATTGATTTTCTGGCTACCGGAACTGCCGAACATTTGGCAACTATTTTAGATTATGTAGATAATGAATTTGATGAAATAGATGGATCAGTAGTCGTTTTTGGAACCACCGGAATGTGGAGTGTAAACAATGTTTATGAGGTGCTTCATCAAAAGATGAATACCTGTAAAAAACCAATTTTTCCGATACTTCCATCCATCATGCAAGCTGCCGAAGAAGTGAGTCATTTTCAATCACAGGGCAGGGTTAATTTTGCCGATGAGGTAAGCTTTGGTTATGTACTGTCGCGTGTTTACCGAACTTCAAAATCTTATTGGGAAGAACCATTGCCTGAAATAGATTTAGCTTCAGTCAGAAAGGTTATAGACGAAGCCGAAGAAGGATATATGAATAACGATGCCATCGAAAAATTATTTATTGCCGCCGGAATTCCAATTGCTCCACAACGCCTGACCAAAAATATAGATCAAGCCTTAATCTGTGCAACAGAATTAGGTTATCCATTAGTAATGAAAGTGATCGGACCCATCCATAAATCGGATGTAGGAGGAGTTAAGCTTAATATTAACAGCCCTGAGGATATTGAACAGACTTTTAAGATACTCATGCAAATTGAAAACGCCGAGGGAGTCTTGTTTCAAAAAATGATCAGAGGCAATGAGGTTTTTATTGGCGCTAAAAAAGAGGGGGAATTCGGACATATGATTTTATGTGGTTTGGGAGGGATTTTTGTAGAAGTATTCAAAGATATTTCTGCCGGCTTGAGTCCTTTGAGTCGGGAAGAATGTAAAAGCATGATTCATCGTTTAAAATCCTATAAAATCATACAGGGAACCAGGGGAAAGGAAGGGGTGAATGAACAGCTGTTGATAAGCACATTGCAAAAATTATCTGCGCTTTTAATGGCCGCTCCCGAGATTGAAGAAATGGATATAAATCCATTGATGGGAAGCAATACACAACTCATTGCAGTAGATGCAAGGGTTAGAATTAGCACCGGTATTAAATAAATTATCGGCCTAGAACCGGGTTAACAACCTGTATTGTTTAATTTACAGGGATTTATAATTGTGAAAACTTAGTTTAGTATTGTTGTGAAACGCAACTTACTTTTGGAGACTTAAAAACAATTAATCCTTCTGACGATGAATAAACTTTCGGTACCTGAATTAATCAATCTGTCTTCGCAAATCCGTAGAGATATTTTAAGGATGGTGCATGGCTGTAAAAGTGGCCACCCCGGTGGCAGTTTAGGTTGTGCTGATTATTTAGCAGCCATGTATTTTCACGTGATGGAGCATAATGCCTCCTTTAATATGGATGGGAAAGATGAGGATATCTTCTTCCTTTCAAACGGGCATATTTCTCCGGCTTTTTATAGCACACTGGCGCGTAGCGGGTATTTTCCGGTAAGCGAATTAAAAACTTTTCGCAGATTAAATACCCGTTTGCAGGGACATCCAACCACGCACGAGCATCTTCCTGGAATAAGAATTGCTTCGGGTTCTTTGGGGCAAGGCGTTTCAGTTGCAGCGGGCGCAGCGCTAGCCAAAAAACTCAATAAGGATTCTCGCCTGGTTTACGCTTTGATGGGAGATGGCGAAATTGAAGAAGGCCAAAATTGGGAAGCCTTTATGTTCGCTGCCCATAATAAAATTGATAACCTCATAGTTACCATCGACTTTAACGGCCAGCAAATTGATGGTTCAACCAAAGATATAATGGGTTTGGGAACGGATATTGCTACAAAACTTGCTTCATTCGGATGGGAAATATTGCACATGGATGGGCATAACATGCAGAATATTCTGGATGTGATGGATCAGGCCAAATCTTTTACCGGTAAAGGGAAGCCAATTTTTATTGTGATGAAAACCGAAATGGGGTATCCTGTCGATTTTATGATGGGAAGTCATAAATGGCATGGCGTTTCACCCAATGATGCGGAGTTGGAAATTGCTTTGTCCCAGTTACCCGAAACAATAGGTGATTATTAATCTCGTTTTAGTAACATGCAGTTTACTAAAAGCATAATATTTAAAAGTTTACCTGCCTTATTGCTGGTGTTATCATTCGGCTTGAACCTATATGGTCAAATTCCGAGGCCGATAAAAACGCGTATTCTGTTCTTAATGGATGGAAGTGGGAGTATGTATGCGCGACTGGAAAATGATTCACGCATCAATGTTGCAAAGAGACTTCTGAATAAAACGATTGATAGCATTTCGGGTCAAAAAAATATTGAAATAGCCTTAAGGGTTTATGGCCACACTTCGCCACCCGGTGCAAGAAATTGTAAGGACACGCGTCTGGAAGTGCCTTTTAGGGAAGACAATTTTGCCGAAGTAAAGAAAAGGATAAATGCCATTACCCCCAAGGGAACAACTTTAATTGCTTATTCCTTATTGCAAGCAGCCTATGATTTTCCAAAGGAACCATTTACCCGAAATGTTATTATTTTAATTACAGATGGCCTTGAAGAATGTGCCGGTGATCCCTGTGCCGTTTCAGAGGCTCTTCAAAGTCAGGGTATCATTTTAAAACCATTTATTATTGGTATTGGTTCAACCGAAGAGTTCAAAAAGGCCTTTGATTGTGTAGGAAGATATTATGATGCAAATACGGAGAAGGGATTTGATGATGCCCTTAAAGTAATTGTTTCGCAGGCATTAAATAATACAACGGCTCAGGTTAATTTATTGGATATTTACAGCAAACCAACGGAAACCAATGTCAATATGAGTTTTTATGACATGAACTCCGGTCAGTTGATTTATAATTATATGCATACGATCAACGAACGTGGAAATCCGGATACTTTATTATTAGACCCCGTATTCAGGTATCGTTTGGTTGTGCATACATTGCCTACAATTATTAAAGATAATATTGAGGTAAACCCGGGTAAACATACCATCATAGGTTTTGATGCGCCACAAGGCCAGTTAACCGTTAAGGTGGAAGGAATAACCAATTACAGTAATCTTCAGTTCATCGTTCGTAAACCGAGCTCAACAGAAATTTTACATGTTCAGGAGGCCTCCGTAAAAGAGAAGTATTTAGTTGGGAAATATGATGTTGAAATACTTTGTTTACCTCGAAAAATCATGAAGGATATTGGTATCGAACAAAGTTATACCACTACCATTCAATTACCCCAACCCGGAAAACTTATTGTAAATTGTCAGCTGCAGGATTATTACGCCGATGTTTATCAAATGATTCGAAATGAATTGGTTTGGGTATGTAAATTACCTATTGAGAGAAGGAGTCATCAGATAATTATTCAGCCGGGAGATTATAAAATTATTTATCGTTCAAAGGGTTCAACACACAGCAGCAATACTTTTGAACGAATTTTTAAAATCACAAGCGGACAAGCAAGCAATATTCTATTAAATTAAATTATCTTATTAACCGATATAGGCCGCAGCCTTACTGAAAAAGAAAAAATAGTCTCATGAAAAAATTTGACATTCAAAATGTAAAAGATACCCGTAGCGGGTTTGGTGCCGGTCTTTCTGAATTAGGAAAAACGAATCCAAAAGTGCTTGCCCTATGTGCCGATTTAACGGGCTCCTTAAAAATGGATGCCTTTCAAAAGGACCATCCTGAAAGATTTTTTCAGGCAGGTATTGCCGAAGCGAATATGATGGGGTTGGCAGCAGGTTTAACCATTGGTGGTTGGATTCCGTATACCGGCACCTTCGCAAATTTTAGTACGGGAAGAGTGTATGATCAGATTCGCCAATCCATTGCGTACAGCAACAAAAACGTAAAAATTTGCGCCTCTCATGCCGGAATAACTTTAGGTGAAGATGGGGCTACTCATCAGATACTGGAAGATATCGGATTGATGAAAATGCTTCCGGGTATGGTGGTTATCAATCCCTGTGATTATAACCAGACAAAAGCAGCTACCATCGCAATCGCCAAATATGTGGGTCCGGTATATTTGCGTTTTGGACGGCCGGCTGTTCCTAATTTTACAGATGCCAACCAAATCTTTGAAATTGGAAAGGCTTTGATGTTAAGTGAAGGAACTGATGTAAGTATCTTTGCAACCGGGCATTTAGTATGGAAGGCAATTGAGGCCGGACATGCTTTGGCCGAAAAGGGAATCAGTGCCGAAATCATTAACATTCATACCATCAAACCTTTAGATGAGGAAGCAATATTGAAGTCTGTAGGTAAAACAAAATGTGTGGTTACTGCCGAAGAACATCAAAGGAATGGTGGATTGGGAGATAGCATCTGTCAGTTGTTGGCTCGCAAAAATCCGGTACCGGTTGAAATGGTTGCTGTAAATGATAGTTTTGGTGAAAGCGGTACCCCCGATGATTTAATGAAAAAATATGGCCTGGAAGCATCGGATATTGTGGATGCTGCACTGAAGGTTTTGAAGAGAATCGGCAGTTAGTTTCTGATTTCAGCTTTTTCATATCCGGGTTTTAAAATGACTCTGTCATATAGGAGTCAGGAATGAACCATCCGGCACACAAATTCACTTATTAATAATTATAATTGCATAGATATGAATTTGAAGGTAGAAATAGACAGTCATTCCGGCTTTTGCTTTGGCGTTGTTTTCGCTATTCAAATGGCTGAAGATATTTTAGATGAAGAGGGGCATTTATATTGTTTGGGCGATATTGTTCACAACGATGAAGAGGTTGAAAGATTGAAAGAAAAGGGACTCGAGATTATTAATCACGACCAATTGCAAAACTTGCATGGAGTAAAGGTGTTAATCAGGGCACATGGAGAACCCCCCGATACCTACAAAATAGTTATGGAAAACCAAATTGAGCTGGTGGATGCAAGTTGCCCTGTGGTTTTGAAATTACAATATCGTGTTAGAGAAGCGTATAATTCTGATAAAAAAGTTTTGATTTATGGGAAACACGGGCATGCCGAAGTAAGAGGTTTAGTAGGACAAACAAATGGTGAGGCAATCGTGGTTGAATCATTTGATGAATTGGATCAACACAACTTACCTAAGAAAGTTCAACTGTTTAGCCAAACCACTAAACGCACAAAAAATCTTTTTGCCCTTAAAGAAAAACTTGAAAAAAAAGGTATTGAAGTCGATTTTAATGATACGCTGTGCCGGCAGGTAAGTAACCGCGATATTCAATTAAGAGATTTCGCCAAACGTTTTGATAAAATTGTATTTGTTGCAGGCTTAAAATCGTCAAATGGAAAAGTATTGTATGATGTATGCAGGGAAAATAATCCTAACACCTATTTCGTAAGCTCAAAAAACGAACTTCAGAAAGAGTGGTTTATTGAAAATGAATCGGTTGGAATTTGTGGCGCTACCTCTACTCCTCAATGGCAAATGGAAGAGGTAAAAGAAGCCTTAATGAGTTTTTAATTCACTGATTTATCCGAAAAAATCTAGCTGTCGATATTTTGATATAGTTTTTACAGGATATTTTTGTTTATTAGCAATTCAAATAAGTTTAACAAACCTTTTATATGAAAAGATATTTGTACACGGTACTTACTGTATTTTTTTTCGGAGTATTGATTTATAGTATTTCCGAAGCCAAGGGAAAGAAAAACATGAAGTCAAAAGAAAATGTTTCAAAAGTTATTTATGACCTTTCCATAAACAGTCTTGATGGAAAGCGGCTTATTAAAATGAGCGAATTTATTGGAAAGAAAGTTCTGTGTGTAAATGTTGCAAGTCAATGTGGTTATACTCCGCAATATCAAGGTCTTCAAAAATTGGCAGATACCTACCCCGATAAATTGGTGGTGATTGGATTTCCTTGCAATCAGTTTGGAAAACAGGAACCGGGGAATAGCGAAGAAATAGCAGCTTTTTGTAAGAAGAACTATGGTGTTACTTTTATCCTTACCGAAAAAATTGAGGTGAAAGGAACTAACCAGCATCCAATATATCAATGGTTAACGCAACAGGGTTTAAATGGCGTAAGTGATGCTACCGTAAAATGGAATTTCAATAAGTTTTTGATTGATGAAAAAGGGAACTGGCTAAGCCATTTTGGCTCGGGAACCGAACCCATGAGCCTTGATATCACCTCAAAATTATAAAAAGATAAGGATAGAATAGTTGGATTAAATTCCTCTGATGTTTGAGATGTTAAATTTCAAACCAAAATAAAAATCTACTCCTTTTATAGTTCTTATCCCAATAACTTCCAGCAATTGGTTGGTTCCAATGATAAGTGGACCATACTTAATATTTAAACCCAGAATCGGATATTGGTATTCAATCAAACTGATTGGAAAGCATATGACCGTATTCAGCGTTTCGTAGCGGGGGGTTAAGCTTACAATATTTGAAGCGTGTATGGAATTAGTATCCGAAATAGGTGTACGTTGAGAAACCGACAAATTAAAGAACCAATTTTCTTTATAAAGATAGTCAAACTGAATATTTAAGCGGGTTGGTAAATAGGTAATAAAATTGTCGCCCCTGATTGTTGAGGGACCAAACCCATATTTCAGTTTATTGTCCAAGGAAAATAGCCCCTTGTAAAATGCAAGATCAAGGTTCGTGACAGGCCCATTCGCATCAATATAATTAGAGGTAACAGTTTGAGAAATGAAATTTATATATCCAAGGTCCATCAGGGCAATACCGGCTTTCCATTTATAGGTTTGATAATCACGAATTTTTCCAACCCTAACATTAGGGCAAAAAGTGGTACGTGTGCGCCGGTTAATATTCTTTCTTAAGTAGGTGTAACCTAAATCAACTGAAAATCCATTTCCACGTGTTGCCAACATTTCACTAGTAATATCTGAACTGGTAGCAGCATAATTATAGGTAAACTTTCCATTCGTAAACAGAATGGAGGAATCAACAGAATTAACTGACCAAATAGTGCCATGATCGTCGAAAATCATTGAGTTGATCCCGATTAAGTAATGCATATTGATACCAAGTCTCTGAATGGATTTATAGGAGTCTCGGATTTGATAAGAATAATTAAAGGCGATATCTTCATAAACCAGAGATCCTGATTTTACATTGTTTAATTTGAATGTTTTTCCGTTTAAATCTGATGTTACTACTCCCTTCTGGAGAAATATAGCCATCTCGCGAGGGAGATTAATTGTAGATGAGGTTGCTTTGAAAGCAGTTAATAAACCAAAAGAATGTCTTCCCATATTTACTAAAAACGATGGCCCGTATACGGTGACATCCGCAAAAATATATCCATTCGGTTTCAAAGATCTGTGCATATCAAAAAGCCGTTCGAATTTTTTATTTATGGTCTCTCCACCCGGCACCTGTTTTTCTTTGAATGCGGTAAATATTTCCGGTTTTAACACGGAAGTTATCGGTTTTGCAGGAAGATAAAAGTCATTGTTAAATATAGAAAATCGTCCATATGCGAGCATAAAATCGGTTCCATTGCTAAGTTGATTGGAATTTGCCGGATTTATGGTAATACCTAATACACCGGATTGATTGCTGTTTTCAACCCCGGTTTGAAATTGTGCCAAACAATAACTCCAGGCCCCAACTGTAAGAAAAAATACAAAAATCAGTCTTTTCATTTTCGATATTAAAGCGGGTAGCTTTTTGTTTCTAGTTGGCATAGGCAATACTGGCAATGCTTAACAGGCAATCACTTTGTTTTCTAATCGCATTTGCGCAACTTTCAAGGGTTGCTCCTGTAGTTATCACATCATCTACCAGTAATAGGTGCTTATTTTTTAGCTTTTCAGGCTCCTTTACTGAAAATATGGATTCCACATTTTGCCACCGCTCCAAACGGTTTTTTTTGGTTTGGGTTTCGGTAGCTTTATTCCTTACAATCAGGCTACTGAAATTATCTATGGATAATGATTCCGATAGACCATTTGCAAAAGCTAGACTCTGGTTATAGCCTCGTTTTCTCAGCTTGCTTGTATGCAAAGGTACAGCAACAATGGCATCAATTTTATGATTTTCCACAGTTTCTTTTATTTTTTGACCATACAAAACACCTAAAAAATTACCCAAATCCTCATTTCCTTTATATTTTAACTGATGCAATAAATTTTGAGTTAAACCTGCTTTATTAAAGTATAGGAACGAAAAAGCGCGTTCAATAGGTATTCGTCCCCAAAAGGTTTTTTCAATCATGTTCTCCGGTTCCAGGTGAAAATTTGTTTCCGGAAGCTTTACGCGACAGGATAAACAAATATGTTTTTCTCCGGTAACCAGGCTATGGTTGCAGGAAAGGCATAAATTCGGATAAAAAATATGAATGAGATTTTTCAAACAGGGGGCAAGTTATCCTTTCTACTGATGTAAAATCCTTAATGTTTTGTTAAAAGTGGTCCCTTTCACTTTTAAAAAGTAAACTCCCTGACTTTCAATAAAAGGCTTGAACTTCAAATGGCTATCACCGGATTCAATAAAATCGTCATATAAATCACCAATTTTTGCTCCTTTTACATCAAATAAGGTGATAGTAATCCATTCTTTTTGTGCAAGTTGTATTTGAAAATTAATATTCTCAGAACATGGATTAGGATAGATGAAGACATTTTTTAGACTACCGGTTTCATTAATACCCAATGGCCAAAAATCGAGCTCACCCATCAGCGTATCGCTGCATCCGTTGGTGGAGTATGCAATTAATTGAACAGGAAGTTTTCCGGGCTTGGTTAAAGTATATATCGGATCATTGGCAGTAGAGCTCTGGTTGGTACCAAATTTCCAAATAACATATAGGAAATTGGTTGATAAATTTTTTAAAGTAAAAGTATTGGAATCGCCTCTAATGATATTAAAGTTGGCAATCGGAGAGGCCTCTACAACAATGGTTTGGGTCACTGAATCAATGGGGTTATTGATGGAATCGAAAATGATTAAAGTAATGTTGTATGATCCCGGTATAGTAAAGGTTCGGCTTTCATTTTTGATATTAGAAGTGGTTCCATCATAAAATCTCCATAAATATTTTGAAACAAATGCCGAAGTATTGTTTAAGGAAACTGTTAATGGAGCACATCCAGCTAAAGACGAGGCATCAAAGCCGACACTTGGTTTGTTTCCAATAGTGAATGTAATAGAACTATCCGCATTTTGTGTAATGTTTGAAATGGTAATATTGGAAGCTTGTCTTACTCCGCCAACTTTGTAATAAAGCGAAGTGCTTGGTTTGGTATAATGATTGATATTCCGGTTATTGGTACTCCCAGGATATAAATCGCCTGCGTCGCCCCGGTTCGTTCCATTTTCTAAATCGCGTTTTCCATCAGCCTGAAGTATTCCAACACCTAGCGAACTGGTGTCGTTGTTTACATTATTGGATATATAGGTAAGTAATTTTGCCTTATTGCTGTTTATGTGCCATACCGCCATTCCTTTTGAGGGTAGATACTGATCAAACCCTTTTTTTTGTCTGTTTTCAAGCAAAAAGTACTCATTGGTTTGCGGTGTATTTATTCTGAAAGCAAAGTTGCTGTCTACCAACGGTTTATTAATAGTATAGGTGCCAGCTGTGTTTATTAATACCGTTTGTAGCCAACCCATTTGTACCCGCGACCAGGCATCGTGCATACAAGGTGTACGCTCGTTATTGAGCCAAGGTCCACCCGCCATATTTGCATAATTTCCGGCTCCCTCACCTGTATAGTTGGTGGAATACAAATCAGGCAAATCCAGTAAATGGCCAAATTCGTGCGTAATAACCCCTATACCAACCTGAGAATAAGCACCCCCATTGTATCTTTTTTCAGGAAAACAGCCGTATGAATTAACTAAAACCCCGTCTACCGAAACGGCACCCACCGTATTTTCAAGACTAGATCGGTGCGACCAGATATAATTATTTGGGTTGGGTGCACTTTGTTCTTCGGCTCCAATTCCGGAATGCAGAATGATAATTCCATCAACATAACCATCTTTATCATTATCGTATTGACTGAAATCAACTCCGGCAGAGTCGGCGGCTAATATGGCTCTTTTAATTAATGCCCCAACATTACTCATATAATTTGCGTTCGACTTGCCATAGTTCATATAGCCACTCGGTGCATTATACCAGCCATAAACACTCACCTCAAGGCTTAACTGACCAAATGAAGTTTTTAAATAATAATCTTTAAAGGAACCGGTTCCATTGTAGTTGGGCTTCACCATTAAGGAATCAAAATTTGATTTTGGATTGCTTGCAGTTAAATCCGGATACTGAATTAATAAAGCAATAACCTTTCTGCTTCCTTTTGTAGGAAAAGGTTTCCCGGAAGCTTTTTTGCCTAATCCAATATTTTGCTGGTAAAATACCTGTTCAATTACTTGTAATTGTTCAGCGCCATATCGTAAATGAGGAGTAAGATTTTTTTGTAGAGTAATATTTTCATCATTAGCCAGGATGCCTGAACCTACTAAATCTCCCACTGAGTTTTTAACCGCATATTCGAAAAATCCATCCTTGTTTTTTAATACCGTATATCCGTTTAAAGTCTCCAGATAGCTAACCATTTCTGAACCCACCGAGCTTAATGTAATGGTCGTTCCATCCGGTAAAGTTTGCGTGTTTGCAATAGGAAAAACAGGGCAATTGGATCTATTATTCTGAGAAAAGGTAATGTTGAGGAGTAGGTTTGCAAAAATAAATGTAAAAAGATATTTCATTATAAAGTGTTTAATGGATAAGTCTCAAATGGCGCAATGTATAATATGTGAGCCATTTTTCAAAAATTATTATTTCCTAAGCGTCTGATTCTTATGAAGAGATTTAGGAAAAATCGCCACTTGCTTTTTTTGATCCGAATGGTAAAAATAAACCCAAAATTCAAATTTGATTTTCAGGCTGCAATTTTATACAGTTGGTGGTAATATAGGTGGATATGTGATTAAATATGGGCATTCAGCCTCTTTTATTGGCTCATCTTTGTTGAAGCCCTGATTCAATGATGAATTCAACAAGGGAAGAAAATTGGAGTTTGTTATCTGAAATGTAGAAAAGGGTTGCCTTATGGTAAATTTATTCAGGAAAAATCTTTTTTTATGTAGTTTGGTATTATTAACCTCACTTCAAGCCTCCGGCCAAAAAGGATACGATAGAATTGATCCGTATAAAAACGGAATGGCTAAGGTTTATAAAAAGAAACTGGTTGGCTATATTAATAAAGAAGGTAACGAAATAATTGCCTGTAAATATGAATATATCAGCGACTTTGTGAATGGTTCAGCTAAAGTTATTATAAAGAAAAAATATGGCTATATTAGCCTATATGATGTGGAGTTGATTCCCATAAAATATGACTACATCGGCCCTTTTAAAAATCGCCTTGCCTATGTTTCCGTAAATGGCCAATTTGGTATTATTAATGACCAGGGAGAGGAACTTACTCCGATTATTTATGATGAAATATGTTGTTTTAATTCTAAAGGTTTGGCGAAAGTAAGAATCAAAAAACTGGAAGGAGTAATTAATTGTCAAGGAGTTGAGGTAATACCTGTTTACAAACCCAAAAATTGGGATGAGGAAGAATAGATCTGTTGCTTCCTTTTTTAAAATTCATTTGCCTTATTAGCCCTGATAAATCTATTTTTTCGTAGATTTGTAAGAGAAAATAATGCTTAAACAAGGGTTACATCAAAGTCAGCTTCAGAAGTTATCACCACAGCAAATTCAATTCATTAAATTGCTGCAATTGAATTCTGTGGATATTTTACAGCGAATTGATCTTGAGCTTATTGAAAATCCTGCTTTATTAAAAGCGGCAGATAGCGATGCGGCTCCCAGCGAAACAGGTGAAAAAACGGAAACAGATTCCACCGCCGCAGAGGAGGAATTAAAGGATCTCTCGGTAAACGATTATTTGGTTGATGAGTCTTTTGATGTAAAAGATTACGTAAATGATGAATATGATCCGGAAGGATTTCATTTAAGTGACGAAGGGGATGAGGCAAAAAAAGAAAGACCGCTTGCCGATTCGCATTCTTTTCACGAAGAATTAATGGAGCAATTCAGTGCCATCGCTGAAAATGAAAAGGAACTATTGGTGGGTAATCAAATAATAGGAACCATTGATGATGATGGTTACCTCCGGCGATCATTGGATGCAATTTCAAATGACCTGGCTTTTTCAATTAATGTTGAAACAAGTATGGAGGAGTTAAAGAAAGTACTACATAAAATACAAAACCTGGAACCCGCCGGAATCGGAGCCACCTCTTTACAGGAATGTTTATTGCTACAGTTAAAAAGAAAGAGCCAAACCAATGTATTAATCAAAAATGCCATCATTATTCTTGAGGAATATTTCGATGATTTTATTAAAAAGCATTATGATAAACTGATCAGGCAACTCAAAATCACGGAAAACGATTTAAAGGATATTATTCATGTAATAACTCACCTAAACCCAAAACCTGGCGAATCCATTGATAATAGCGCAACGCAATACATAACACCGGATTTTATTTTGGTGGAAGATATGGGTAAATTGGTGGTACAATTAAACTCCCGTAATGCACCTGATTTAAGAATTAGCAGAAGTTACCTCGAAACTTTAAAAGGGTATGACCAGGCTACCAGCCCTTCACGCGAATTAAAAGAAACTGCCCAGTTCATCAAACAGAAATTAGATGGCGCAAGGTGGTTTATTGATAGTATCAAGCAAAGACATAATACCTTATTACTTACCATGAATGCCATCCTGAAGTTTCAATACCGGTTTTTTCAGGAAGGTGAAGAATCATTCCTAAGGCCTATGATTCTGAAAGATATCGCTGAACTTACAAACCTTGATATTTCAACCATCAGCAGGGTAGCCAACAGCAAGTATGTTCAAACAGAATATGGAACCTTTCCCTTAAAATTTTTCTTCAGTGAAGGTATTCAAACCGATGATGGCGAAGAAGTGAGTAGCCGGGAAGTGAAGAAAATACTAAGAGAGGCAATTGAAGGCGAAGATAAATTAAAACCCCTTCCGGATGAGAAGTTAATGGATATATTAAAGAATAAGGGATATAATATCGCCCGAAGAACCGTTGCTAAATACCGCGAACAAATGAATATTCCAGTGGCACGCCTCAGAAAGGAAATTTAGTGGATTATGGTGCCTTCTTCAAGCTCTGGTACCTATTCCCGGTGGTTGAGCCTATAGAAACCCTAATTGAATACATCGCCTCTCAAGAGCCTGAATTGTTTGCGGCAATCGGTTAAAAAGAAACTACCCGGGTAATCGTTAATGAATTTTTCGTATAATTTCTTCGCCTCATCCGGGTTATTTAACCGGTATTGGTTCAGCCTTGCCAGTTGATACAAGGCATTATCTCCCAAAAGGTCACTTCCATATTCATCAACTACTTGCTTAAAAAAATTACTGGCTTTTACATAATTTTTTTGCTTTAAATAAATCTCGGCTTTTTTGTAGATGATATCATCACTAAGGCTGTGTTTTGGGAAAAGCAGATGAATGCTGTCTAACAATTCATAAGCCCTCGCAGTATTGTTTTGCCGGTAATTTAAATCAGCTTTCGAAAACAGCAGCAAAGCATCCAAATTACTATCAACCGTATTATCCTGGATCAGCAAAGAAAGCTCAAGTGCATTATTTGCGATCAGTTGCGTAGTGGCTGTTTTTAATATGTCTAATTGGGCTTTAGCCCATTCAAATTCTCCTACATAATAACTTAATTGTGCATTTCTGAATTTAGCCTCCTGCCCGATCGGTTCTTCCAAAAAATCCTTATCAACCTGGCCGTAAAGTAACATCGCATCCCAAACTTCATTTTTTAAGATATATAAATCCCCCAATTCCAGTTTGCATTGCGCCCTTAAATAGCGATCAATCCCCTGCATATTAATAAGCTCCTCATATTGTGCTATTGCCGGTTCAAAATTGTTTTCATCAAAAGCCAGAAGATGAGCCAGGTCATGCATAGTATTCGCCATCACGGGAGATTTGCCAAACTCCTGAATCAACAGCAAATACTCGTTTTCAAGTGCTTTTAAATCCTGTTCGGTATAGTTACCACTTAATACTTTTTTAGATCGGGCTTCCACCTCTGAGTTTTTTGCCAAAACATAATAAGGCTTTTCTTTTCCATAGGCCTGAACCTGCTTAAAAATAGTAATGGCGGCATCATATCTACTATTTGCTGTAGCCAGAAATCCCAATTCAATTAATCTCCTGCCTTCCTCTTTGTTCCTTTTATCAAGCGCTTTGGCATAAATTAAGGCATTGTCATATTCGTTTTTTTGAACATGAAGCCAAATGATCATTTCAAAAAAGGAAGATCGCTCCGGATATTGCCTCATTTTTTTAGTAAGTCCTTGTTTTAATAATTCAAAGTCGGCATTGTCATTTAAGCTGTTTTGAAAGAGCCCCTGAATTTCGGCTATTTGAGAGGCATCCAATACAAGAACATTCAAAAACTCATCTACCATATTTTTTATTTGACGCGTTTCTGAATATAAACTGCCCAGTTCGCCTGCAAAAATTAATTCATTATTGAGCAATTTTCTGCCTTTCAAATAGGTTTCAATGGCATAGTCTTTTTCATTTCTTTTTTGAAAAGCCATAGAAAGTTCATTGATCCGCGAGTCGATTGGTTTTAACTTCTGGATGAGGTTCTCAAATTGGATCTTCGCCTTATCGTCTTGATTTTGTAACTTTAATAAATAACCCAGATCAACAGGATAATTATAGTTTTGGTCGAACTTTTTGCTCTGTTTTTTAACAATCTTTTGTGCCGATTCAAAATCTTTCAACCCTATATAACTGTTCAACAGGTTATCATAAATATAAATGGAACGTGGATTTTTATTCAAAAGCTTCTCATACATGTCGGCGGCTTTTGCATATTCGTGGTTGCTTAAATAGGTGGCAGCCAGCTCTTCATCCGGAATTTGAGCCCACAATGAAAAGGAGCTGAGGAGGAGAAAAATAACGAAAAATAATTTAGTTTTCGGATACATATTTGTTTGATGCAATGATACTATAACCTAACGAAAATAGTTTAATTGCTGTATTGTGAATAACCTTAAAAAGTAATATCTCGTTTTTTTTTGTTTTTTGCATTGTTAAAACTTTGTTTTGAGTCAGATAAAAAAATTAGCAGGACAAACAGCCATTTATGGTTTAAGCAGCATTGCAGGAAGGTTTTTAAACTATTTGTTGGTGCCGTTGTTTACACGTGTATTCACTCAAATGGAGTACGGTGTAAATGTTGAATTTTACGCGTATATCTCATTTTTTAACATAATTCTTACACATGGAATGGAAACGGCTTTCTTTCGGTTCGCCCAAAAGGAAGACCCCCAAAAAGTGTTTGCCAATGCCCTTATTTCCGTAATCGGGGCAAGTTCCATTTTCTTATTGGTACTGTTTTTTGCAGGCAATGCCATTTCTTCAGCAATCGGTTATGGCAATCATCCGGAATATTTGTGGTACGTGGTTCTTATTCTGTTTTTCGATGCACTTTCGGCCATCCCCTTTGCACTTTTACGTCAGCAAAACAAGGCTTTAAGATTTGCATTTATTAAGAACGTGAATATTTTAGTAAACATCGTTCTCAATCTATACTTTTTAGTACTTTGCCCATATTGGTTTAAAAGCCATGGAATTTCATTGCCATTTTACCACCCGCAGTGGGGCATATCGGTGGTATTTATTTCTAATCTGGCAGCAAGTTTCTTAACCACCTTGCTTCTATCTCAGGAATTGAAAATTATTAAAACAGGTTTTGACAAAAATTTATGGAGAAAGATGTTTATTTATGCCCTCCCGATGCTATTCGTTGGCTTTGCCGGGATGATAAATGAAACCCTCGACAGGGCATTGCTTAGGTATCTATGGCCAAACACTGATGAGGCAATCGCCATGAATGGAATTTATGGGGCTAATTATAAATTATCTATTCTGATTACCTTATTTATTCAGGCCTTCAAATATGCTGCTGAACCTTTCTTTTTTTCGCATGCAAAAACCAGTGATAAACGAGAAATCTATGCCGAAGTAATGAACTATTTTGTACTGGTTTGCTTATCCATTTTCTTATTGGTAATGCTATATATCGATTTCTTTAAACACTTTATCGGCGAGTCTTTTTATGAAGGATTGAAAGTAGTTCCCATCCTTCTCTGGGCAAATATATTTTTAGGGGCTTATTATAATGTTTCTATCTGGTATAAACTTTCAGATCAAACCAATAAAGGAGCGATCATCTCCATTTTTGGAGCTATTATTACCATAGTGCTCAACCTGATTTTGATTCCAAAGATGGGATATATGGGTTGTGCCTATGCCACTTTGATATGCTATTTTTCGATGTTCCTGATTGGTTTTATTTGGGGGCAAAAAGTATTCCCAATACCATACCATACCCTTAAATTGACCGGATACGCAGTATTTTCATTGGTAATTTATTTTATAAGCATACTACTCAAAAGAACCATCGAACCCCTATCGCTTTCAGGTATTTTAATAAACGGGCTCCTATTGTTTGGATTTATGACAGTTGGTTTTTTGATTGAAAAAAGAAATTTTAAATTATTTATTAAACAATGATACCGATAAAAATAGTTAACAAATCGGCGCAGGTCTTACCTGTTTATGAAACTGAAAATTCTGCAGGGATGGATTTACGGGCGGATTTGTCAGATCCCATTGAATTAGCGCCTATGGAAAGAAGTTTGATCGGAACGGGATTATATATTGAATTACCTGTTGGTTATGAGGCACAAATCCGGCCCAGAAGTGGCTTAGCCCTAAAACATGGAATTACTGTATTAAACAGTCCCGGAACGGTGGATGCTGATTATCGGGGGGAGATAAAGGTGGTGCTCATAAATCTGGGTTCTGAAATATATAAAATCATGCCTGGTGAGAGGATTGCGCAGATGATTGTTAACAAACATGAAAAAATAAACTGGCAACCGGTAAATGTATTGTCGGATACCAGTCGCGGTGATGGAGGATACGGAAGTACGGGTAAATAGACAAAATATGTTTTGAAAATTTACAGCTTTATGTTAGGTTGCAGGCTTTAATAAAAGTATTAAATTGAAACCAAAAATTCATAAATTCAATTCTATAATAACGAACTGAATGTTAATGAAATATAATTAATTTACATGAAAATAATCGTTCCTATGGCAGGTATGGGAAAGCGCATGCGCCCTCATACACTCACCGTCCCTAAACCATTGATTCCGATTGCCGGAAAACCCATCGTTCAAAAAATTATTGAGGATCTGGCCAAAGTTTGTGGAACAGGTATTGAAGAAGTTGCCTATATCATTGGACCTGCATTTGGTTCAGCCATTGAAAAAGAACTGATTGCTGTAGCCAATAAACTTGGAGCAAAAGGGAGTATTTACTACCAGGAAGAACCGCTTGGGACTGCCCATGCTATTATGTGCGCCAAAGAAAGTCTGGAGGGAAATGTGCTGGTTGTTTTTGCGGATACCTTGTTCAAAGCCGATTTTACCCTGGATCGTAATAAGGATGGAATTATTTGGGTTCAAAAGGTAGAAGATCCAAAACCATTTGGAGTGGTAAAAGTTGATTCGAACCATATTATTACTGATTTTGTTGAAAAGCCCGAGCATTTTGTTTCTGATTTAGCCATTATTGGAATCTATTACTTTAAGGATGGCGCCAATTTGCGCAGTGAATTGCAATATTTGTTAGATAATGATATCAGAGACAAAGGAGAGTATCAACTCACCAACGCGCTGGAGAATATGAAAGCCAAAGGACTCAAATTTGAGCCGGGGCAAGTTACCGAATGGCTGGATTGCGGAAACAAAAATTCGACGGTATTTACCAATGCCCGTATCCTTCAATTTATGTTGGATGCAAAAGAAAAATTGGTAGATGATTCTGTTCAATTGGAAAATTCAAATATCATTCAACCTTGTTTTATTGGCAAAAATGTGAAGATAAAACGAAGCATAGTTGGGCCAAATGTCAGCCTTGGAGATAATTGTATCATTGAAAATTCCGTTGTAAGCGATAGCATCATTCAAACCCACTCACAAATAAAGAATGCCGTTGTTCAAAACGCAATGATTGGCAGCTATGTCCACTATCATGGAGAACTTAAAGATTTAAGTATCGGAGATTATACCACAGTTAAATAAAGAAAATATGCTGCATCTTTTTCTGCAGTTGCCTGTAAAACTATTTATTTTGAACAAAAAGAAACACCTGTTATTTTTTCTGGGCATCCTCTGCGCCTTAAGTATTTTTGCGCAGCCGAAGCGATCAAAAATAAATGAACACCAGCGAATGGTGTTTGATAAATTATTCTTTGAAGGGGTAAAAGAAAAACTTAACAATAATATTCCGGAAGCCGAAGTTAGCTTCAGAAAAGCATTGGCTATTGATGAAAATAATGCCAATGTTCATTTTCATTTAGCAACTATTTTGTATCAGGAAAAGAGGGTACAGGATGCCGTTTTTGAGGCAGAAACAGCCGTAAAGCTGGATCCTTCGAATGAGTGGTACACAAAATTTCTGGTCGAAATATATAAAAACCAAAAGCAATTTAAAGAAGCGGCAAAAATTTGCGAAACGTATTACAAGAAGACGAAGGATATAAATTATCTCTACGAATTATCGGAGTTAGAAATATTACAAAATCATCCGGCTAAAGCAATTAAGGCATTAGATTTAATTGAAAAGCAAGCGGGAGTCACCGAGATAACAAGCCGGCAAAAGGAACAGCTTTATTTATCACAAAATAAACTTGGAAAGGCCATTCGTGAAGTTGTTAAACTGGGAGCAGCTTTTCCTCAGAACCTTTCCTATCAGGGGATGCTGGCAGATCTGTACCTGGCCAACGGAAGAGAGAAAGAAGCGCTTTCTATTTATCAATCCATTTTATCAATAGACACTTCAAATGGTTATGCAGCCTTTTCATTAGCCGATTATTATAAGATAAAAGGAGACACCATCAGGTATTTTTCCTATCTGCAAAAAGGAATAAGCAGCAATACAGATATCAAAATAAAAAGTCAGGTTTTGGCAAAACTCATCCCTTCAAATGATTTTGGATTGGATCACAAAGAGAATTGCCGAAAACTAATAGATCTTTTTTTGATCAGTAATCCGGAGTATCCGGATCCGTCATTATTTAAAGGCGATTCCTATCTGCAGGACAGAAATCTGGAAGAGGCCAGAAAATGCTATCGGCATGCTCTCAGCCTGAATGGTAATTTATTAATTGTCTGGGACCAGGTTTTATTTTGTGATCAACAATTACAACGTTACGATTACCTGAAAGAAGATTGTGAAAAATTGATCGAACTTTATCCGACCTATTCAGCTGCTTATCTCTATCACAGTGTGGCTTGTCGCTTCCTAAAGCAATATGATAAAGCACTGAAGTCTGCAAAAGAGGGCTTATATTTGGCTGATAATCAGGAATTAACCGTTCAGTTATTAACCAATTTGGGAGATATAGCCAACTATGCCGGGCAATATAATTTATCTGACTCTGCATATGAAGCTACTTTATTAATTGCACCTGATAACTCAATGGCCCTGAATAATTATGCCTATTTCTTAAGTCTTAGAAAAGAGAAACTAAACAAAGCGGATAGCATGAGTTTACGTTCTATTGAGCTGGATCCTGAAAATGCGTCGAACCTGGATACTTATGGCTGGATATTATTTCAGAAAAAGGAGTATGAAAAGGCAAAAAGTCATATCGAAAAATCATTGAAAATTTCGCCTGAAAACAAGGAGGTGCTTGAGCATATGGGCGACATCTACTATAAATTGAATGAGCCTGGAAAAGCACTTGAATACTGGCAGAAGTCAAAAGATTTGGGATCAGTTAGTGAAGAGTTGTTGAATAAAATAAAAAACAAAAAGCTCTTAGATTAGCAAGAAGTTCTTTTGGTTTGACATAAATTATATGGGAAATAAACAGCTTTGCACATGTGTAATCATATTAATGGGAGCATTTCTGTTTTCCTGTAAATCCAAAAAGCCAATTCTCAAAATACCTGTTGTTAATCAAAGAGAAATTATCCGGGCAAATACAGTGGAAGAATTTTTAGGACAGGTTCATGCCAGCAAAAACATTTCCGAGAACCTTTACTACAAAGCAGATGCAGACTACAATGACGGTAATAATGCCATAAATCTTGAAATGGAGATTCAGGCAAAACAGGGTCAATATATATGGATGAATGCAAAAGCCATGGGTTTTATCAATGTGGCACGTGTGTTATTTAAACCCGACTCTATCAGAATTATTGATTTGGTGAATAGAAAGTATATTTCTGCTTCCTACAGTTATCTGCGAAATTTTACCCAAACACCCATACAGTTTGAACAATTACAAAATTTAGTTTGGGGTAATGCCCTTTTTGACCCAAAAGCTTCAAATTCTACAATCGATTCGTTAAATCAATATGTTAGCATTCTTTTTCAATTGGGAACCTCCCAGCAAATGAGTATTCATGACAATCATTTAAAAACACAAACGGTATCCATAACTGAACAGCTGAAAAATCAGAAAATGACAATAAAATACAGCAATTTTTTGATACAGGGGAAAAATACCTTTCCACAGCAGGTTGTAATCAACATAAGGGGTGAAAAAATAATTGATTGTAAGTTTGCTTTTAGCAACTTTGCAACTGAAATAAAACGAGATGCACAATTTGTTGTTCCAAGATCATATAAAGTACAAATTTATTAGACTTGCAGGTATAAGCCTGCTTGCACTATTTTTTTGTTTTCAAAGCCATGGCCAAAATGCGGGTTTGAACCGTAAAAAACTGGAAGAAAAAAGAAAGAATTTGCAAATTCAGATTAATCTCAACAAAAAGGCGCTTCAAAAAACCAAAGCGGAAGAAAGTAATTCTATTATCCAGTTAAAGGTTATTTCCAAACAAATTAATACCCGGGAACAAATAATTGACAATATTGAACAACAAACATTTGAACTAAGCCTGGAAATTGCAGATCAGCGTAGAACAATTGAAACCTTGCAGAATGATTTGCGTTCCTTAAAAATGGATTATGCTCAAAATATTATTTCAGCTTATAAGAAGAGAAATATAAATGAAACAATGCTCTTTATTTTTGATGCAAAAAACTTCAATCAGGCCTATAAGCGTATTCGGTATCTCGGCCAATATGGAGGATACAGGCAAAAACAAGCTAAGCTCATTCTTAACACACAGCAATCCATTATTAATGAAATTAATAAAATGATTGATATCAAAAGCCGGAAAATGTTTATGATAGGGGAAAAAGTGAAAGAGAAATCTGAATTGATGAATGACAAGAAAGAGGAAACAGTTTTATTAGGCAAATTGCAGCAAAAATATAATGACATAAAAAAACAAATAATTGAGCAGGAAAAAATTGCCAAAAGATTGAATAAAACAATTGAAGATTTAATTGCCAAAGAAATCAGTGAAGCAAGGGAAGCCGAAGAAAAAAGATATAAGGCCACAGCAAAAAACAAAAAAACAACTAAAGATAATCGTACTTCAAATAGTTATTTATCGGAAGTGGATATGAAATTAAGTGATGATTTTGCTTCCATAAAGGGGAAATTACCCTGGCCTGTTGAGTCCGGAAAAATTACCGAATCTTTCGGAGAACATGCACACCCCACATTACCCGGAATTTATAAAAATAATTTCGGAGTAGATATTTCTACACAGCCAAATAGCCCTGTCCATAATGTTTTTAAAGGTAAGGTGAAGGGCATTTTTGCTATACCGGGTATGGAAAATGTGGTAATGGTATGCCACGGAGAATATTTCACAGTGTATGCCCGATTGGTGTCTGTTAATGTAAAAATGGGACAACAGATTGAAGCCAGGGATATCGTGGGAACGGTCGCTACCAATAGTGAAGATGCTTCTACCCGCTTGCATTTTGAAATTTATAAGCAACGAATTCTCCAAAATCCACAGGTATGGCTAAAGCAATATCCATAGATTCAGCAGACTGATTGAGTCTCTTTTATAATAATTTATTCGTTTATTTCATGTTAGAATTAGCACCTTTGATCTGTGAGTTTTTTAATCCATTACAATAACAAATCCTATTCGGCAGCTCTTTTTGCGGCAGAAATATTTTCATCACCTTTTGTAAAGGAGGTTCAATCTTTTGTGAAGAAATGGATCGATCAGGCGCCTTTTACTTTTTATACTTCAGGGAGTACCGGGGATCCAAAAGCCATTGTTTTTGAAAAATGGCAGCTCGTGGCAAGTGCTCAAAATACCATACAAGCCTTAGGATTAAATAAGCAAAGCAATCATATTTTATTGTGTTTAAATCCAAAATTTGTGGGGGGTGCCATGATGATAGCCCGGGCCATTGAATTAGATTGCGACCTCACCCTCATCGATCCCGGTACCGATGTTCTGGAACGACTTGAACCATCACATCCTTTTACTTTTGCTTCCTTTGTGCCGCTTCAACTCCTGCACACAAAATTTGATTACAATACATTTAACCGTTTCAATCTTGTACTGATAGGAGGAACTCATATTAATAATGTACTGGAAAATCGGTTGGCACTTAGCACCCCGTGTTGTTACCATACCTATGGAATGACTGAAACCCTTTCACATATTGCTTTAAGAAAAATTGGCGTATCCAATTATTTTTATCCTTTGGGAAATAGTAAGCTAACAATAAATTCAGCTCATTGTCTTCGAGTAAAAGTGGATTTTTTAGCAGATTGGCTGGATACGCATGATGAGGCGGAATTATTTGAGAATGGAAGCTTTATTGTAAAGGGCAGAACGGATTTTGTAATCAATAGCGGAGCCCGTAAAATTTATCCCGAACAACTTGAGTTTGTAATGGAAGAACTGATTGTGGAGGAGAAATTAAATTTGGGATCATTTATTGTTTCCTGGGTACCTGATTCCGCATTGGGGCAAAAATGTGTTTGTGTATTTAATGATATTCCTGACCTTAAAGATTATCAAAAACTACTTTTTAGGTTGATCCGGCGGGTTGATAAATATCAAATACCTAAGGGAATTATTGCTATTAATGAGTGGCCATTGTTAGAAAATGGTAAAATAAATCGAAAAAGAATAATTGAATTGGCTCATAATCAATAGTTTTAAGAAGAATTAACCAATTTTTTTAAAACTTGATTAATAAGTGAATCCTTTTTTTAAATTCGCGTAAAATAATGAAACTATTATGTACTGGACTTTAGAACTGGCATCGTATTTAGATGATGCTCCATGGCCTGCAACCAAAGATGAGTTAATTGATTATGCGATTCGTTCGGGATCTCCTTTAGAAGTGATCGAAAATTTACAGGAATTAGAAGATGACGGGGAGCCGTTTGAGACCATTGATGAAATCTGGCCTGATTACCCTACGAGCGAAGACTATTTTTACAACGAAGACGAATTATAGGTCTTCCTCGAATTGCATATTGTCGCAAGAATTCTCCATTTTTACAAAATCCGCCTGGTATTGTTCCAGATGCGGATTTCCTTTTTCATGAAGATTAATACAGTACCTTAATCCCGCACCTGCTCCAATGGATTTTACCAATTCCATTTCGAGCAATAAAGCAAAATCCCGCTGTATGGTTTTGCGGTTGCAATCAAATTCATTCACTAATTCCTTGGTGGAAATAAAACCCCTGTGCTGAATAATATACATAATCAGTTTTTGACGTTTATTCAGGATGTTATCATCAATTTCTTTTAATTTATATCCACGCTCAAAAACATAATTCATGATATTTTTTTGGCGGGCGTTTAATTTTTCAAAATCAACCTGTTGGCGAAAATAGGATTTAAATAAATCCTTTAGGCGTTTTAACTGAACCCGGTGTAATTGAAGTCCGAATGATATTTGGTTGTTTAAACTTAACTCCTCACCATTAACCACTTTATTTATGATATCATCATATTCGTTTTTGTTGATATATATTTCATGCTCAATACTCAATAAACCAAATAGGTCCATTTTATGTTTGCGTAGCCAGAAAAACTGAAGAAGGTTGGCAAATTTGGTTTTTGATTCGCTGAATAGAGGAACCGACATGATGTGGAAATGGAGTATCCAGGATTGAATGATGGGATGAAATTCGGTATCATTATTTAAAAAGTCAAACAGGCTATCCAATTCAAGTTCCGTCTCCATCGAAAGCCTTTCAGGCAAGCGGGCACTTTGAGTTGAAAATAAATTGATCTCATTATTATGTTGATGTAAATCGTCAATTAATATTTTTTGAATCTGGTATAAAAAGGCCAAACTCAAATTTTCATGTAATTGCTCATTGATAAATTGTTCGGCTTTCTGGTACTGTTCAACAGCTCTTTCATTGAGATTACTTGCCCTGAGATTTCTATTGATGAGATACTTTACCGATTTTATTTCAAGTAAATTATGATCCAACGCGTTCGAATAATAATTCCGGAGTATAGCGCTGTTTTGTTGCTCAATTACCCGGATGTGATGAGGAAGGTCAATAAATTCATAAATTTTGCAAAGCTGAATGTGCTCATTTACACATTGCATGAATGCTTCATCAATGGATATGATGGGTTCAAACTTGTTGATTAGTATCATCAACTACGAAACTACAGTGTATTTAGTTCCTCTAAACAGGTAGATAAAAATTGCAATTGGTGGATTACCTCCTAAAAACAGGTATTGGCCGTAAATAATATGCTGTAACCCTTATCAAATAAGAGTTACAGCCATTTGAATAAAATAGACATGATTTAAAACCCCTGTTAACAAATGGCTAAAATCCCTCGTTTTAAGCTTATTTTCCTCCTAACGACTGGTATTTTTGCATGCAATAATTTGCCTCCTCCTTTTTACCTAATTTGTTAAATACCGCTCCAAGTTCACCCCAGGCTTGTGTATAATTCTGATTCAATGATAAGGCTAATTGATAGTTATCAGAAGCCTTCTGAGGATTTCCGGTTGCATCATAACATTTCGCCAGGTAATAATAAACTTCCGGGATATTGGCATTGTGCTTTACCGCAAGTTCTAATTGCCTGATGGCATTCGGATAATCATTCAGATTCAAATAGGCCAGTGCACTGTAATAATAACTTTCAGTTACATTTTCTTTGTACTTTGTTGATATGGCAAATTGTTCGGTAGCCTTTTGGAATTCTTTTTTGTTGAAAAAAACAAGTCCCAGATTACTGTAAGCTGAAAAATTTTCAGGGTAAATTTCAATGGCGTTCTTCAGCATTTGTTCTGCACTGTCTAAACGCGATTTGTTAATCAGAGAAAAGCCTAACATACGCCAGGTTTCCTCATCTTTGGGGGCATATCTTACCGCGTTTTCAAAATAAAATACAGAGGAATCAAATTTCTGCCTGTCCAGAGCCAGATAACCTAATGGCATGTAGTAATTTTCACGCTTAATCACAGCGGCCAAAGGCTTTCCATCTACCTCAACTGTAAATACTGTTCCCTTGGGGGGGAAAGAACCAGTTAAGAGTTCGTGTTGAGAAAAGGTACGCGTTGTCATAATCAAATAATCCCAGGCCAACCTTTGCTCTTCACTTTCACGGGTCCATACAAAATTTAAACGAGGATTAATTTTATGTGCCCAGTATGCAGCAGTGGTTACTTCATTATTAATGCCTATTACCAAACTATCATGCGGATGTTTATTTGCAATCCATTCTGCAGCTTCTCTGCATGAATTGCTGTAATAATCGGTTTCGTAAGTTCCGTATGCACCCGAAAAACCACCCACTAATTCGTTAAAATATACATATTCGTTGGGATGGTTTTGGGCAATCCAATAGGTCGGTTTCAAAAAAAGAACAGCCAAAATGATTGCGGATCCAATGGCAATCATTTTTTTCTGAGATAATAAATAATCATAACTAACAGCTGCCAAAGGAATCAAAAAAGGCAAAAGAAACAGGTAGTGACGCCAGCCATTATAGTAATTTAAGTTGCTGTAATCTGCATAGAGTATCGGAAAGATTACCATAAATACGAGCATCCCAAAATAACCGATTCCAATTTTTTTCGTAATGGGTTTAAAAAGAAGCAGGGAAGCAAAAAATCCAAGCAATAAATACAGCGGATTCCCAATTCCCAAAAACTTAAATACATAATACCACGGAGCATTGGTTAGCATATACATTCTTTTGCCTTCAAACAGCTCAACATTATTGGTATAAAAAGCATTTTCTGATGATTTTATAAATGCCTGAATGGGATGTTTAAATGGGCTACTGATGCCATATGGCCAAAGTAAAATACCGAAAATATAGCCCAATACAGTTACAATCAAAAATATTTTCAGGTAAGGCATAATCAGTTTGCCGATATTCTTTTCTTTAGCTTTGAATTTACTTAACCAGTAGATTCCCAAAAACAAGCCAAAGTAGGCAACTATTAATAAGGCACCTACCCTGGAAGCTAAACCAATTCCGATACCGGCAGCCAGCCAAAAAAGGTGACTAAATTTTGGACTTGGCAGCGATCGCAACACCCTGATCATAAAATAACCTGCAAAGGCAAATCCGGTGGCAAACGGAATGTCAGTCGGATTATTCATGCTATGTCCCAACCATCCGGGGTTAAAAAACATAAATAAAAGTGCCAGAGTTGCCGCCCGCCAACCTGCAAGCTCAAACGCAATGAGCGAGGTAAAAATCAAACCAATTAATCCATAAAAGGAATTTACCATATGCCTGGTTTCATAAACTCCCGTACCTGCCCAATTATATACAAAGGCTGCAATGGTATTCAGTTGTTCACCATAAAACCGATAGGCCTGCCTCACATAATCCGCACTATTGGTTGGTTCGGCCAATGCCGCAGTATCGCTGCCAAAACTGCTAAAGTAATTGTACGATAATTGCGAATAATCATTATGTGCTTTTTCATCCCAGGTACTTCCAAAATCCTGACTTAAATAAGGCATGAGAAACGCTGCTGATAAAAAACAGATAAAATACGCCAGACGGTACACCGGATTATTTCCATCAGACAGGGGAGTCTTTGCATGTCTTATTTGCCATAAAGCATCCTTCACGAAATAATTAAACCTTAAACCAAATAGCTGGGTGATGGCTTTCCACCATTGAACCGGAACTCTTTTTTCTGGTGAAATGGGTAATTCCGAAACAGCTACCTGATTTGCTTTGCTGAGATATAAAAACTGGGAAAAATCATTTGCACTTACCAGTGTTTGGTTCAGCAAAACCGATAAATTTTGTGTTTTTACAAATACCACTCCGCTATTGGCATCTCTTAAATCAATTGGAGTGAATAAACGTGTGAGTGAATTATATACCTTACTCATAAAAGGAATGCTCAGTTTACTTCCCTTTGGTAAAATACTTTGTGAACCAATCACTAAAGTATTTAACCCAATTGATTTTTTATTGCTTTGTAAGGTCTGAACCAAATTACCGATAGGTAAAAAGGTCTGAAATAAAAGCAAGGTAAATGAACCCGAGGCTTTTTCTAAAGCACTTGCCAAATTTTGTGACAAGGTTTTGCTTTCTGTAAACAAAAATTGTTGAATCTTGTTTTTGAGCTCCCAATCGCTAATCGTTTTTTCTTTATAGATTTGATTGACCAGACACAGAATTTCGGTATCCTGTTTTGATTTTTGGAGAAAGGTATTCAATCCATCCCAAAAAGATTTATCCCCTTTCCGGGCATCTATAAGTATGCTGATCCTGTTTTCTGATAAGGTATTGGGTTCCATGTTAGTTTAGATTTTCGGGTTCGATGCGTTCAAAAACAAATAAATTATTTAAACCCAACTGAAAGGTTTGTTTTTTGAGGAGTTTAAAAAAGGGAGGAGCAAAAATCTGATCGGTATGTTCGGGTTTATAACCAAAATGTTCTTCCAGACTCATGCCTTCAATTAACCTGAGCTTGAGTAAAATGTCAAGTATCTTATCCACCTGCGGAGATGGAACCGTAATGATTAACCGTCCGTTTGGTTTCAGGAATTTATGGCAATTTAGAGCCAGAGTTTCTTGTTGGGAAATAGGTATATGTTCAAGTACCGCCAATAGGGTAATGGCGTTAAATGTTTCATTTTGCGGGCAGGCTTCAGGGAAATACCCTGGATACAGGGTATAAAATTCTGTTTCAGTTTTTTCTTTTAGTGTAGGATCAACCCCTATGCTTTTTCCAATATATCCTTTCCACTTTTCAAACATCACCCCATCCACACTTCCTATATCCAAAACGGCATCATTTTTTTGGATATACTGTTTAGCTTTTTTTATACGTACATTTTGTAAATACCGGTCTAATAACTTCATTCCCATTTCTGCTTTCTGATTCTTTTATTGTCTCTGAAACTTATTTTTTATTAACTCCCAATACACTTAAAAAGAAACTGGATAACATGGTTTGAGCACCAATAATAATGGCCACAACGCTTGGTATTACAATCCGCAATATTTTGGGGTAATCTAATTGACCATAATGGCTCTGATCCCAGATATATAGTGAATAAAAGGTTCCACATAAGCCTGCAAAAAATATGAACAGGCCAATTAATAACCCTGCCTCCAGGGTAAAAATCTTGAAGGCCTTGTTTAAGGATACTTTTTCGGGTAAAAGACCAGATTGAACCGCATACGCACGGGTAAAAATTCCAAAACTTACTGCCTGAAACCCCACAATGATAAAAGCTCCGGCATATAACAGGGTATTGGTATCGAAATAAAATAGATTGAATATTACAAGTGGCCCCCGAATAATCAGTAAACTTAATGTCAAACCTACAATCATCAGAACAATCCCAGGAATTAGAAATAACCAACGCGGGCTGCATATCAGCAGGAAGCGAAGATGCCTCCAACCATCGCGCCAGGTTCGTAAGTGAGGCGGACGGGTTCTTCCGTCTTTTGAGAGCGTTGTTGGAACTTCCACAATTTTTAATTTTTGTATGGTTGCTTTTACCACCATTTCACTGGCAAATTCCATACCTGTGGTTTTCAAGTCAAGGCTGGCAACAATTCCTTGTTTGAAACCTCTTAGTCCGCAATGAAAATCACTGACCGGGCAATCAAAAAACAATCGGCCTAAAAATGACAAAACAGGATTTCCCAAATAACGGTGTAGGAGCGGCATGGCCCCGGGTTGAACCCCGCCTTTAAAGCGATTGCCCATTACCAAATCATTTCCCTGCCGGAGACCCTCCACAAAAAGTGTCAAATTACCAAAATCATAACTGTCATCGCTGTCGCCCATGATTACATATTTACCTTTGGCGGCCTCAATGGCACCCATCAGCGCTGCACCATAACCTTTTTTTGAAACGGCAATCACACGGGCACCCAAAGCCTCAGCCAATTGTTGAGAGCCATCGGTGCTTCCATTATCGCCTATAACCACTTCTCCAATAACCTGATTGGCTTTCATCCATTGCATCCCTTTCCGGATACAGGTTTCAATGGTTTCGGCCTCGTTTAAACAAGGCATTACAATGCTTAATTCTATTTGATTTTCTTCCGGTTTCATTTTTGTGCAACCACGAAAATAATTATTTATGCGTGTTCGCCTAATATTATCCTGAATTTATTCCGGTAAAAGGATAAAATAGAGCTCAATGTGGAATATAGTGAGTTATCATTGTGCAATTAACCCAAATGAACGCATGACCGAAATTAATTTAACCCTTTCTCAGAGGCAAGCTAGGACAGCAGAGTCACGCGGAGTGACACGCTCTCTCGTCCCACGACGAGACAAGAACCGGTTATTTTCTGTTTTATACGATAATTAGATAATCTTAATGCAAAATCACCCAAAAGTGGGCAAGCTCTTTTTGTTTTCCAGCCTAACTGCATTCACTTCAACCGAAAGCAACTCCCGCAACTCTTCTATATTTATCTTCTTAGCAGCCGAAACAAAAACAAGCGGATTATTTTCCTTGGCCATCCATGAGTTTTTTAATTGCCGGATATAGGCTTGTTTGCTTTCCAGGGTTTCATCATCCAAAATGAAAGGTTCGCTAAGTTTGTCAATTTTGTTGAAAACAAGCAAAACCCTTTTATCCTGTGCTTTAATCTCTTTCAGGGTTTCACTTACCACATGAATCTTGTTTTCGAACTTAGCATGACCAGTATCCACCACATGAAGCAGGATATCGGCTTCCCTTATTTCATCCAATGTTGATTTAAAACATTCAATTAACTGATGCGGAAGTTTCCGGATGAAGCCAACTGTATCACTCAACAAAAAACTACAGCCCGGCCAATCTACTTTTCTCACGGTACTGTCGAGGGTAGCAAATAATTTATCTTCTGCAAAAATTTCGCTTTTGGTCAGCACATTCATTAAAGTTGATTTTCCTACATTGGTATAACCCACCAAAGCCACCCGCACCTTTTCATCTCTGTTTCTTCTCCGGGTTTCGGCTTGTTTGTTAATTAAGTCGAGACGTTCTTTGAGTTTGGTTATTTTTTCCCTTAATACGCGGCGGTCGGTTTCAATCTCACTTTCTCCCGGCCCTTTCATTCCAATCCCGCCTTTGTGCTTGCTCAAGTGCGTCCACATGCGGGTAAGACGCGGCAGCATATATTGCGCCTGAGCCAGTTCCACCTGAAATTTTGCCTGAGCCGTTTGAGCTCTACTAGCAAAAATATCAAGGATCAGGTTGCTGCGATCCAATATTTTACACTTTAAGGTTTTTTCCAGGTTTCTGATTTGAGAAGGGCTTAACTCATCATCAAAAATTACGATATCAATTTCATTGGCAAGTACATATTCCGAAATTTCTTCCAGTTTTCCTTCATTTACAAAGGTTCGTGGGTTTGGGTAGCTGAGCTTTTGGATGAAACGATTTACCACTTTTGCCCCGGCGGTATGTGCTAAAAAAGCCAATTCATCTAAATATTCTTCGGCTTGTTCCACCTTTTGGTTTTGGGTTACCACGCCCACCATTACAGCTATTTCCTGTTTTTTGGCGGTATCAATCAGTTTGGTTCTTGTCATTAAATAAATTTGTGTTCAAACAAATACGCAGAAAAATTATCTTCGTTTTTTCTAAATATTTGCAAATTAATGGCATTTAAGAAGTTTTTTTTCATTGTTTTATGTTTTTGGCTCTTTCAGGCCAGGGCACAAAATGTGGAATGGGGAAACCCTCAAAAGATCAAACAGAAAAATCTCTATACCCAGATCGTTGGCGAAACCACCTCCTGGCTTTACCTTCTTCGCTGCAAAGACAACGAGTTCACAAACGATATTATCCTTGAAAAATACAGAACCAATCTTACCCTGGAACAAAGTATTGCTTTACCTCTTTCGGTAAACGGAACGGTAGAACGGGTTTTGCTGGTAAATAATATCTTAACTATATTTATTAGTGCCCGAAATACCCTGACGGGGAAAGTGGATCTTTTTGTGCAAAAAATGGATGAGAATTTTAAAATCATGGGCAGTCCGTTTATTATTTGTTCCATTGAAAAAGGCAAATTTATCGAGAAGCGCAAAATTCAGATCAAAACCAATGCGGATAGAAGTAAGATTGGAATCCTGTATCTCACCTGGGGAGAGGATGCCAATACGAGTCATTTGAATTTATATTGCTTTAACAATCAAATTCAACAGATTTACGGGAAACAGTTTAAATTAAATTATCCTCAAAAGAGTGTTTTCATGACCAGTTATGATTTAAGTAATTTGGGAGATGCCTTTGTTTTGATTGATTTTCCAAAAGAACCCGGGAAGGATGATTCCGGCGATCCACGAAAATTCTTCTTATTCGGATATTACCAGAATAATGACAGAATAATGGAATATCAGCTTGATAAAGATTCTCTTTTTACAGAGGAATTAGGCATGGTTTTGAACAATTTTAATCAAACGGTTTCGGTTGTTGGATTTTATTCAACAAAAAACAGGAATGAAGTATCCGGATATTTTGTGGAGAGAATTAACCTGAATACCCAACTCGCTGAGCTAAATTATGCAGGCTTAATGGATCCCAATGTACTGCAAAAATTAAACGCTGCAAAATTAGATAAGAAGCGTCCCGACTTAAACGATTTTTATATTCGCAAAGTGATCGCACGAAGCGATGGAGGTTTGATGCTTGTCATTGAAAAATATTATCAAACCCGGCAGACTTATACCTATTACGTAAACAATTTCCCTCAAACGGCTACCAGAATTATTTATAATTATGATGAGGTTGGTATTATTTCCCTGAATAAAGAAGGACAGATTCAATTTTCAGATCTGATTAAAAAAAGGCAGAATTCAGTAGGAGATGGTGGTTACCTGTCTTCCATAATTACCATTCCAACCACTGATTTTGTTTATACTGTTTTTAATAGTGATTTAGATAAAGAAAGTGATATTATGTTGCATTATACCAATTACCTGGGTAAGTCGGATGGGAAAATCCTTATTAAATCAAGTAATTTTGAAGCCACCATTATTCCAACCGAATACAAGCAGACCAGTGCTAATAGTGTTATATTAAGTACAATCCGTGACAAACAGTTTACTTTGATGCGTGTAACCTTTTAATTCAAAAATTTTGTTAAGTATATTCCGGTCCCATTCGCTTTTCCCGATCCTGTTCTTATTGGTTTTTACCATCCTCCTGCGTATGTCTCCTTATTTTGTTGCTTTTCATTTTGAACCTTCAATTAATACGCCAATTGCGAGTATGGTTTTTACCTGGTTTGATTCCTTCGGAGATTTTTCTCTCAGGTCAAATATGATATCAACCCTGATTATTTTTTCTCAGGCATTATTGGTCAATTATATTACTGCTTCACATGCTGTATTATATAAGGAAAGCCTTCTTCCGGCTGTTTTTTTTGTAATACTGAACAGCTTGTATCCGCAACAATTATTTTTATCGCCGCAGATATTGGCCAATACCTTTATAATTTTGCTGTTATTCAGATTGTGTTATCTCTACGAATCGAATATTCCTTTATTATTGGTGTTCGATGCAGGCATATACCTCGGAATAGGTTTGCTTTTAAGCTACGATTTGATCATCTATCTACCTTTTATTCTGATCAGTGTTCTTTACATGACCTCTTTCAATTTTCGATATTGGCTGGTAGCAATTATTGGCATTATCCTTCCCATTTATTTTTTAGGAGTCATCTTTTATCTTACCGATCATTTAAAAGACCTGATTTCTTCATTTAACTATTCTTATAACAAAAATTACTTTAACGCACTTGATATTACTTTAAAGCAAAGTCTGATATGGATCGTAATAATTCCTGTATTCTTTCTGTCTTCTTTTGATATTCAAAACAATTTTTTTCGAAATAAAGTTAAAACAAGGCGTATTCAGTTAGTTGTTTTTATCATGTCGGTATTCGGTGTGATTAGTGTATTTGCAGAAAATCACAGCTTTGTTTTTGGTCTGTGTTTTCTATCGGTAGCCGTATCCATCATTTTAGCCAATTTTTTTATCAGTGATAAAAAGAAAGTTCTGAAGGAACTCATTTTTGCTTTTCTTGTAATTTGCAGCCTTTATTATCAATATTTCAATCCATAACCATGTTTTATATTTTATCCAAAGTTTTATACGCTCTCGTAGCTCCTGTAAGTTTGATCATCATTTTGTTTTTATTGTTTATACTTACTAAAATCAAAAATTACTTCTGGTGGGGTTTTGGCTTGCTGATCTTTTTTTCAAATCCCTATATCAGTCAAATGGTGATGGGTTGGTATGAGGTTGAACCCATAGTCATTTCCAAAAACGAAAAATTTGAAGGATTGATTATTCCGGGAGGATTCGTTACCAATTACACAATTGACGGGCAGTTACGGGTAAATTTTTCTGATGGGAATGACCGGATGATGCAGGCCATTGATTTGTTTAAACGGGGCGTCTCTAATAAGATTATATATACTGCCGGAGCCGATACCATTTTCGGAACCTATAAAGCGGAAGCTGAATTGGGGAGAGCCTTTTTAATAAAATGTGGCATACCGGATTCCTGCATATGGATAGAAACGGAATCAATTAATACCTATGAGAATGCCGCTTTTACATCGAAGATGCTTGAAAGAAAGGATCCGGATTGGAGAAATAAAAAATTCTTGTTGGTCACTTCAGGATTTCACATGAGAAGGGCTTTGAAATGTTTTAAAAAGACCGGAATGAACGTAACTCCCTACGCAACAGATATGCGTTCCATACGAAGTAAAGACCATATCATAAATACATTTTTACCCGCTTATGGGGGTATACAAAACTGGACTTATCTCATAAAAGAATGGATTGGTTTGATTGTTTATACGATGAAAGGTTATGTTTAACATCGAAAAAAATCAGTATGCCATTGCAAAGAGAACCCGTTGTGTGGAAGGATTACCCGTTAAGATACATTTACCGGTTTCCTGAGGATTATTCAAGGGAATGCAACGAATGGTTGCCTTTGATAATTCTTTGATTTTTTCTTCGGTAGCAGAAGTACCATCCCAGTGAGCGCTAACAAATCCTGTTTTATTCTCTAGCGCATCCATAAACTCCTCCCAGGTATCTACAGCAAACAGGTGATCACTTCGGTAATCGAGTGCACGTTGGTATATGTTTATTTGAATTTGCTCCAATAAATGTGGAATCTTGTGTTCCAGATCCGCAGCACTCATGATTTGTTTTTCTTTGGTATCCCTTCTGGCAACTTCAACCGTTTGATTTTGAATATCTCTGGGGCCGATGGCAATACGAACCGGAACCCCTTTTAATTCATGCTCAGCAAATTTAAATCCCGGTGATTGATAATCTCTATCATCCAGCTTTACGCGGATACCCTGTTTCATTAATAATTGGTAATATTCATCTGCCTTCTGTAAAACCAAAGCTTTTTCTTCATCTTTTCTGAATATAGGAATAATAACTACCTGAATTGGGGCCAATCTGGGCGGTAAAACCAAACCTTCATCATCGCTGTGACACATAATTAACGCACCCATTAACCGGGTTGATACGCCCCAGGAGGTTGCCCAAACGTATTCTTTGGTATTTTCCCGGGTCACATATTTTACCTCAAATGCCTTTGCAAAGTTCTGACCCAAAAAATGGGAAGTCCCCATTTGAAGCGCTTTTCCATCCTGCATTAAGCCTTCAATACAATAGGTTTCGATTGCACCTGCAAATCGTTCATTTGCTGATTTAACACCTTTTATAACGGGGATAGCCAAAATGTTTTCAGAAAAATTGGCATAAACATCAAGCATTTTTGTGGTTTCTACAATGGCTTCTTCGGCAGTGGCATGTGCGGTGTGACCTTCCTGCCAAAGAAATTCAGTGGTACGCAAAAAGAGTCGGGTTCTCATTTCCCATCTTACCACATTTGCCCATTGGTTCAACAAAATGGGTAAATCACGGTAACTTTGAATCCATGAGCGGTAAGTATTCCAGATGATGGTTTCACTGGTAGGACGAACAATTAATTCTTCTTCTAATTTTGCCTCCGGATCAACCACAATTTCTTTGGTTACCTCATCAACTTTTAAACGATAATGGGTAACCACCGCGCATTCTTTAGCGAAACCATCTACATGACTGGCCTCTTTTGTGAAAAACGATTTGGGAATAAATAATGGGAAATATGCGTTCTGGTGTCCAGTTTCCTTGAATCTTTTGTCTAATTCAGCCTGCATTTTTTCCCATATGGCATAGCCATAAGGTTTAATAACCATGCAGCCTTTAACTTCCGAATGCTCTGCCAGATCAGCATTCTTAACCAAATTATTGTACCACGCACTGTAATCTTCGCTCCGTTTTACCTTTTTAATTTCCATGAATGAGTTTGGAATAATATTTGAAACATAATAAACAGCGACAAAAATACTTTTTAGTTGTTACTTTGTTTAACGAATTAAAAATTAGAGTTATGAAAAACATGAAATTATATTTTTTCAGCTTGTTAATGTTATCATTAACTGCTTGTGGAACACATAAAAGTTTTAATTCAAGTATTACTGAGGATGATGCCTATTGGTCGAGGAGTGATGCAGCTAAAAAACTGCAAAGCATTGAAGAGGTTGAAAAGATTGGAAAATCCGGGAAGGGGCCTTCTTCATCATATCAGAATTATGAGCCCGGCAACCAGGTTAAGTCAGGCGAAGAGCCTTCCGGTTACGATCAGGCCGGGGCACAAAATGCTTACGATGAATGGAACAAAAAAAGAGGATTGACAACAAGTTCAGGAAATTCAGAAGCTGAAGTTTCAGGTTCAAATAAAAATCAGGGCGCTGTTATTGAAGAGGAAAAAAATGATTACAGAGATGCCCGTAGATTTGGGTCAGAGCGTACCTATTACTATGATGATCCCTATTATAATACCCTGAGTTCAAACTGGGGATGGACCAGTTTTTACCATCCTATTGTTCGTCCGGGTTATTATAATTGGGCCCCGGGCTGGAACATTGGTTTTGGCTATAGCAGTTATGACGGGTGGAATTATGGAATGGGATATGGGATGAGTTATGGTTATGGAATGTGGAATAATCCTTATTATGGATATGGAATGTATAATCCATACGCATATGATCCATGGGGTTATGGATATGGGTATCATCCTTATGGATATTCCCCTTATGGATATTCCCCTTATGGATATTCCCCTTATGGATATTCCCCTTATGGCTATCACCATAATGGCTATCACCATAATGGCTATCACCATAATGATTGTGGCAATCATCACAATAATTGGGGAAATGGAAACGATATTGTAACCAATCGTCCGATGCTTCGTCCCCGAAACTCCATGGGTTCAAGCATCCCTGCCGGTTCTCAGCCCCGAAATTATACTCCCGACGGTCATAGCAACCGTCCAACAGTTGAAAGCGGAACCAATGTGGTTAACCAATCGGGTAATCCTGCTCAGCCTGCCTTTTCTAAGCCGGCAAGACCAACAGAAAGCGAAAATGCTTACCGCCCAAACCGGCCTGATATCAACAGCGGAGGCAGTGTTTCAAGCGATAAGCCAGGAGGAGAATTAAAAAATGATTTAAATGGGAAACCGGTTTATGTTTCACCCAAACCTAATCCATCAGATCGTACCCCACCCGAAAATGTAGCAACAAATCGCCCGGGAGGAGAACTAAAAAATGATATAAACGGAAGACCGGTTTATGTTTCGCCTAATAGCAACCCTTCCGATCGAACCAAGCCCGAAAATGTAAGCACAAATCGTCCGGGAGGTGATCTGATTCAAGGTTCAAACGGAACGCAGATTTATATACCTTCACGGGAAAGGTCGTATAACAATAGTACCAGTGAAAACCCTGGCGTTAATTCACCTGGAAGAAGTGAAAATAATCGATCAGGAAGAGGCGATTATTCAAGACCAAATCGGGGTGATAGGGGTTCAAATAATAGTTTACCTAATAACAACAATTATAACAATGCACCCGTGCCAAGATCGTCCTATTCTCCTCCTCAAAATGCCCCCGCACCCTCTTACAGTGCGCCATCAAGGAGTCAACCTTCTTACAGTGCGCCCAGCAGCCCATCTCAAAGCAGCCCAAGCCCTAGATCAGGTGGGGGCGGTTCAAGTGGCGGTTCTTCCGGAAGCGGTGGTGGTGGTTCAGCCCCAAGGTCTCGTCCGCGATAATTTATTAAAGTTTATTAAAGAAAAATAATATGAAAAAGCTATTTATTGGGATTGTTGTGTCGTGTTTCATCATAAATGCGCAAGCCCAAAATCAGGAAGATCTTTTCAGATACAGTAATCAGGGATTAATAGGTTCAGCCAGAACATTAGGGCTGGGAGGTGCCTGGGGTGCAGTTGGAGCAGATCCAACTTCGGCATCCATTAACCCTGCAGGATTAGCATTATACCGTAAGAATGAATTTATGGGTTCACTGGCTATCACCGCAACCATGAGTAGCGCCAACTATCAGGGCAATATCACCAAAGACGGAAGAACCATATTAAACCTTCCAAATTTGGGTATGGTTTTTACAAAATTGAATCAATCTGCCGGAAAGGATCAAACAACCGGGGTTGTCAGCTCAAGTTTTGCATTTGGAATGAACCGTATCAATAATTTTCAAACCACTACCTCTTATTCCGGAAATAATAACAATCAATCTATTGCGCAATATTTTGCAAATAAAGCAGCAGGCACTGATTCAACAATCCTGAACAGTGCGGACTATGATAACGAACCATACGCGCAGGCCTGGAGGACTTTTTTAATTGATAATAGCGGATCACCCAGTGCTTATAAATCAATTTTTGAAGTATTGGGGGATTCTGTTTATACGGTAAATCAGGGCAATGTTATTCAAAATAAAGGCAGTGCAAACGAATGGTATGCCGGTGCAGGATTCAATATCGGGAATTTCTTATACCTCGGGGGTTCTGTGGTTATTCAGGATATTGATTTCACTTCGGACAATACCTATACGGAATCGGTTGTAAAAAGCAGTATCAACAGCACTACTCCTGCCAGATACAAATCAGTAACCATTAATCAGAGTTTAAGAACGGAGGGTTCAGGTGTGGGTGGAAAATTTGGAGTCATTTTAAGACCTGTCGATTTTTTAAAAATGGGAGTTTCCTATCATACTCCTATTCGTATAGATTTAACGGATTATTACCAAAACACAATGGATATGAAATATACGACCGGAAGCTCCAATTCAGCTGATGGAAGAGAAGATTATTACAAATATCAAATTGTAACTCCCGGAAGATTAATTGCCAGCGGTGCGATCACCTTAAGGCAAATTGCAATCTTAGCCGTGGATTATGAAAGAGTGGATTTCACACAAGGAAGATTCAGTGACCAAAGCACGTTCGCAATTGCAAATTCCAATAATAAAGTGATTTATGATATTGCAAATAACTACCGTTTTGGAGTTGAAATAAAAGCGGATGATATCCGTATACGTGCAGGATACAGCATATTAGGCAGTCCTTATAAAGAGAATGTGGTAAGCAAAACAGATGGCACCAAACAAGTTATTAGCGCGGGCATTGGATTAATATATAACAAGGCTTTCTTTTTCGACTTTGCTGTAAGCGACAGAATTGGGAAAGATTATATTACTCCCTATGAAGGATGCAATGCCTCAGCAGTAAATACCACCAACCAATTGAATTTTATCATTGGGGCAGGATACAGATTTTAAAAGATAGCGATATCACTAAAAAGGCCTGATCTCGTTCTTAAGATGAGACCAGGCCTTTTTAATAGGTTGATGTTTATTTCTATTCTGTTTTGTTAAATGGTTTAGAGATAGTTTGATTTGCATCTTTAAAACGGATGAAATAGATTCCGTTTTGCAACTCCGTAACGTTTACATCTGTTTCAAATCCACTATGAACAAAGCTTTTTACTTTTGTTCCCAGAACATTGTAAATATCAATCTGCATAGCATCTTTGGTAATATATTTCACAAATAAATGGTCTTTTACCGGATTTGGATAATAGGTGAATTCTTTGCTTTGACTATTTTCTTTCATTCCTGTAATCCAGGCGTTCATTTGAAAAACAAGCGTATCCTGTAATGCCGAGTTAGATTTTGGATAAATGATTACTTTAGCTGTTCCTAATCCGGATTTGCCATTAGGGGTATAATCACCTTTAAATACGCCATTTTTACCAACTCCTAATGTAAACTGACCCACAGAACCAATGGATAATGAGGATACACAATTAAAGGGGTCACACATGCCAAATTCCCATCCGATTGGAGCAACAAGGTCAATGATTTTCCATTCGAAATTAGTTTCAGAACCTGTATTTGTAAAGGTTGCGTAAGCATCGATTAAAAAGGAATTATTAGGACCTTGTCCTTTGGCCAGCTTAGGAACAATAGTGAAAGTTTGCGCGACAACAGCCTGAAAACTGCAAACAATAAAAAAATAAAGTAATAGTTTTTTCATAGGAGTATATTTACTTGCGGCAAAAATATAGAATATTTTATTAATTTTTAAATCTTTTTGTATGAAACTTAGGATAATAAATGGCCCAAATCTCAATTTATTGGGCACCCGCGAACCGGAAAAGTACGGGAATATCTCTTTTGACAACTATTTTACACAACTAAAAATTCAATTTCCTCAAATAGAATTGGATTATTTTCAAAGCAATATTGAAGGGGAATTGATCAATTGTTTACATGAAATTGGTTTTTCCTACGACGGCATCATTTTAAATGCAGGCGGATATACCCATACTTCTGTGGCAATAGGTGATGCAGTTGCCTCCATTAAAACTCCCGTTGTGGAGGTTCATATCACAAATATTTTTGCCAGAGAGGAATTCAGGCAGCAATCCTATATTTCGAAACATGCAAAAGGAGTCATAACAGGTTTTGGGTTAAATAGTTATGATTTAGCCATTCAATCATTTTTAATAAAATGATACCACTTTTCCAGACCTTTATTTTATGATATTTAGGATTTGGGTTTTTTCTGTTTATAGGGCACATAAATAAAATGTGCCCCAATAACCGTAATCAATAAAATACAAATGAATTCTTTCGGATTTTTATAGTTGGATTTGAAATCAGCCACCCGCTCAGGCAAAACCAATTTGCGTTCAATCAATTCTTCTAAAGTGCTTGCATTAATATTGAAATCACGGGCATAATCACCAAATAACAGGATAGGTTCTCCCACTTTAACTTCGTGCTGATGTGCAATAAAAACAGGGAATTTGGTATAGCCTTCCTTCATCATATCTAAGGCTACTTCTTTAATCATATCACTATAAAAAACAAGGTCATCGCTGAGTAATTCAAGCAGTTTTTTGGTTATATCTTCGTTTTCCATATCAGGCAACTTCTTAGATCAATTCGAGTAAGGCAATATTCTCAACATGGTGTGTATGTGGAAACATATCAACCGGCTGAACCCGGGTTACCCGATACTGTTCACTCATGAGTGCAATATCTCTCGCCTGAGTTGCGGGGTTGCAGCTCACATAAACAATACGTTTGGGTTTTATTTCGAGCAATTGTTTGATCACATCTTCATGCATTCCCATTCTGGGCGGATCGGTAATCACTACATCGGGCTTGCCATTTTTTTCAATAAAAGCTGTTGTCAACAAATCTTTCATATCCCCTGCATAAAAATCAGCATTGTCAATTTGGTTCCATACAGCATTCTTTTTTGCATCGGCGATAGCCTGTTCAACAGATTCCAGCCCGACCACTCTTTTTGAATTTTTAGCTAAAAATAGCGCAATGGTTCCCACACCGGTATATAAATCATAAACCAATTCCTGTCCTGTTAATTGTGCAAATTCCCGGGTTTTGCCATATAGTTTTAAGGTCTGACCGGTATTGGTTTGAAAAAAGGATTTAGGGCCAATTTTAAAATCCAGATTTTCGAGGCTTTCGAGAAAATAGTCTGATCCCGAAAACACCTGAACATCCAAATCATGTATGGTATCATTTCTTTTATCGTTAATCACATAAAGCAGCGATGTGATTTGTGGAAATGCCTGCTGAATATGACTTAGCAATGCTATTCTTTTTTCTGAATCTTCATGGCCAAAGCTCACAATCAGCATCCATTCGCCTTTCAGGTTATTGCGTAAGATGAGGTTCCGCATAAACCCGGTTTGCCCGTATAAGTTAAAAAAATCATAATTGTTTTTTTTGCAAAATGCTTTGATGCTGTTTCTGATCTCATCATTCAATGGGTCCATCAAATAACAATTTTCCACATCAAAAACCTTATCAAATTTCCCCGGAATATGGTAACCCAATGCGGCATTTTCTTCTTTGGTTAAAGAGCCAATATCCGTTATCTGAGTGAGCCATTTTCGATCGGTAAAGGAAAATTCGAGTTTATTGCGGTAATATTTGATTTTTGCTGAACCTATAATGGGTTCAAGTGCAGGAAAAGGAAATTTTCCAATTCTCTCAAAAGCATCTAAAACCTGTTGTTGTTTATAGGTTAGCTGGGCAGAATATGCCATTTGTTGCCATTTACAGCCACCACACATTCCAAAATGACTGCAAAAAGTATCTATTCGATCAGCGGAGGGTTTTATGATTTCGGTAATGACTGCCGTTTCGTAGTTTCTTTTTTGATAGACCACTTTTGCGTTGATGATATCACCGGGTACTGCATAATCAACCATGATTACTTTACCCTCTAAACGAGCAATGCTTTTACCTTCGCTGCCCGCATGGGTAATGCTTAAATTTTCATAAAACCGGGGTTCTTTTTTTTTCTTTCCTGACATAATTTGAGGCGCGAATATCCATCAATCGGGGATATCAGACAAGATAATATTATTTTGTAAAAGGGATAATGAAAAGGTAATGGGTATTTGGTAATCGGTAACTGGTAATGGGTAATGGGTAATCGGTAATGGGTAATAACCTTTCCACTTACTTTTCTTTTACCGATAACCTGATTACCTTAATCGGAATGAATAAAATTATATTGTTTCCTGTATGGAACTAAAAGTCATATCCACTCATGCGGATGCTTCCGGATCTTACTCTGATGCCGTCGACATAATAAGCAGTTCCGCCTTCAGCACCTTTAAAAATAGGAGTTTCTCCATGCTGACTTTCTACACCCAAAGTAAGACCGGCAATTTTATTGATGCTTCGGGTAGGCATATTTTTAATATCTTCACTGGAGTATGAAGTTCCAACCGTTCCCTGTACCCTGCCAACAAACTGAGGAGCCTTCTTTATTTGTACATCTTCCCCGTTAATATCCTGTACAGTTTGTGTAGCGGTTGTAATATCATGTTCTCCCTTCCATTGCGCCTGAACGCCTATCGTACAAAGCAAAAATAAACCGGTTAAAAAAATATTTTTCATAATAATAAAATTAATTGTTCGAAAAACATTCACGATCAAAGTCCTAATTCCTACATAATAAATAAGTTAGGTAAAGGTAAAATTAATTTGCAATAAAAAAAATGATTTGGATAAGATTTATTTTTATTGCAAATTGCCCCTAATTTAATAAAGTTGGTTTCGTCTTTGGTAATAGCCTTTGTTAACTGATTCTGTATGAACTATTAAAACTTTTAAAACAATAAACAATGAAAAAACAATTACTTACATTAGCTTTTGTTCTTATTCTAGGAACCAGTTTATCTGCTCAAAGCTATTTTTACCTAAAATCGAAAGGTCTGGTTGGGACTGTAAACGGCACCAATTATGATTACAAGAAAGCCGTTCGTGGAACAGGTACTACCTCTGTTCTGGCAATTCCTTCTGATCAAACTTATTCGGCAACCCAGACTTTACCCTTTGCGTGGAATTTTTTAGGAACGCCCGTAACCAGTTATAAAGTTAGCGACAATGGTTTCTTAACTTTTGATCTGACCGAAACAGCCAACCCTACTACAGCCACAACTTTGCCAAGTACCTCAGCTCCCAAAAATGCAATATTTGGGTTTTGGTATAATTTTAAACTGGCAGCCGGAGGAGGAGTGGTAGATCAGGTTTTCTCCTGGACTTATGGTACTGCACCCAATCGGATTCATGTGGTGCAATGGTTATCGGTTACAACGCCGGGAGCGAGCCTGGGATCTTTTGGTATCCGGTTTTATGAAGGCAAAGGGTTTGATATTGTAACGAACCAAAGAAGTGTGGCCATTGCAGGAACCATCGGGTATAACAATTCTGACGGGACATCAGGGTTAGCCGTAGCCGGTGCACCGAGTACAGATTTTGACGCTACATCTGCTGACGATGATTATACCACCATGGCAGTTTATACCTTCAAACCAGGAACTCAACCACTCAATGATATTGAATTGACCAGTTTGAATATTCCAAAATATCAGGCAAAAAACTCACCATTAAATTTTAAAGGATCGGTTACTAATTATGGTTCACAAAGTTTAAGTTCATTTAAATTAAATTACTCGGTAGATAATGGTGCAACGGTAACCATGTTATTATCGGGCTTAAGCATTGCCTCAAGTGGCGGTACTTATAGCTTTACTCATAATATCCCATATATCGGTACTACAGCTGCTAATTCAACTGTTAAACTTTGGGTTTCAAATCCAAATGCAGGTATGGACGGAGATTCATCCAATAATAATGCTACCGGTTCTTTTGTAATCGTAAACTCAACTATTCCCCGCGTGGTATTGCATGAAGTATTTACCTCTTCAACCTGTCCTCCTTGTAAACCGGGGAATGATATGATAAAGTCTGTTTTGGATGTAAAAATGGGATCCTGGAATGTAATTAAATATCAAATGCATTTCCCGGGTACAGGCGACCCATACATGACAGCTGAAAATACGGTTCGTTTTGGCTATTATGGTTCTACTTATGCCCCCTGGTTAACTGTTGACGGTGCCTGGAATAATAATGCGAACAGCTATACCGAGGCAATTTTTGACGGATTTGCTGCAATTCCATCTTTGGCGTCATTAACTGCTAATTTTTCCAGAACTGGCAAACAAGTTACGGTTACCGGAAATGTTACACCGGTTCAGTCATTTACCAATACCAGTATGAAATTACGTATTTCCATTGTTGAACGCGTTACCAAAGCAAATAAAAAAACCAATGGGGAGCTTGAATTTTACAATGTAAACAAAAAGATGTTACCCGATGCAGCTGGTACTGCCGTTAGTTTCGCAGCGGGTACAGCGGTTCCTTATTCACAAACCTATACATTTCCCGGTAACTATCGTTTGCCTTCAGATGGACAAGCAGCTAACGTTATTAACCTAGCCACCGAAAATTCGGTTGAGGATATGAACAGTTTATTTGCGATTGTTTTCTTACAAGATGATGCCGATAAAACAGTATGGCAATCGGTTTCCTCAGGTCTTACCTGGCCTTTGGGAGTTAATGAAATCAATGAATTAGGTTTGAACCTTAATCCAAATCCTGCTGCTTCAAGCTTTAGCGTTACCTTTACCGGTTCGTCCAGCAATGGCACCATCAGGATTTTAGATATTAACGGAAAAGAAGTAATGACTCAAAACATCAGCAGTTTAAACGGAACCGTTAATTGTGATCAATTGCAAAATGGTTTCTATTTTGTTGAATTAAACGTTGATGGCAAAACTGCCGTTAAGAAGTTAAATGTAATTCGATAATTTAATAGACCTTTCGATAAAAAGTCGGCTCGTAAATATGCGAAGCCGACTTTTTTGTTTCCGGAAAACGCAACAGGTAAACCGGTCTAAAATTATAAAATATTTTGGTGTTAAAATCCCAGTAAAGGGTTCACCATAAAAATGGAATCAGAAAATTTCCTTTTGGTTTTTGGGGAACGTAAGGTGCGTTTCAATACAAAATCGAAAAGCAGCGGATTGTAATTGTAAATCTCATTTAAGGCTTGCTTTTCACTATGCGTAATATAGCCTTGATCCTCAAGTAAACTTGTTCTGATAACGATATTAACTGCAGGTAAGGGATAATCGCTTCCGTTAACTAAGCGACTCTGAATAGAAGGATTATCCAAAACGGTGGTTAAGGGAACACCTGATCTGTTAAATTGAGTCATAGCCGAAATATCTCCAAACAACAAACCTTCATATTTTTTATCCCGCATCATCTCCATAAATAAATCAAAAGATTTCCTCATCACCAACTTCCCCGAACTATCTACGCATTCCACTTCACCTAAACCGGCACAATGCGCAACAATTACTTTTATACCGGCATCTAATGGGGCTTTTAGCAATAGGGGGTTTCCCAGTTTCTGGGCGTCTTCTGCCTCAACCGCTTTTTCGTGGCCGGCATGGGTTAGCAGAACTAAATTCCGCTCCTTCATCTTTTCATAAAAGTCTTTACACTTTTCATCGGATGGATCAATATTCATGGAATTTGGCAGCCATTTTACCAAATGAGCTCCTCTTTGAGCCCATTTATCTAATTCCGTCAGGGCATCTTTTCGGTATGGATGAACCGACATGACCGGATTAAAAAGATCAGGATATCTTTCGGCCAAAGAAAACACATATTCATTCGGCACATAAAATTCTGTTTTTTTGAGGTTTGGAGTTCCGTCCAGGTTGTAATTTTTGTCGAATGCAAGTAAATTATACTTTCCATGATGAGGAATATTTCTGATCAGTTCAAGCAAGCGCTGTAGATATTCCGAATCTGCTTTTTTTGAATTCGCAATACCGGCGGCACTGAGGTAAACCTTAAATGCAAAATGTTTCACTAAATGAAAATTTGACAACATTTCCTCATTCACAAAATTCCCGGTATTACCTTCACCCACACCTACAACATGTGTGTGATAATCGAGTATTCTTGACGAATCAAGCCCATCAAAAGCAGCGTTCATTAATTGCTTTGCTTTAGGGCTTAATCCCTGATTCAGATCGGATGGTTTTTTTGAATAATTTCCACCTAATTTATCAGGCAGGAAACGTTCGAAAAAAACAAAAAGACCGGATATGGAAATAATTAAGATGAAGTACTTCAACAATTTTGTTTTAGGCATTTATATTAGAAAAATATTTTTTAAAACCAAATGTAATGAATGAAATCAACAGGATTAAAAAGAAGACCATTGTAAATGAACTTTTTAAGATGGAGAAAACATTTGTAATTTGTGTCTGTAAGCTTGAATTATCGGGATAATAAGTCAACATTGTTATGATTCCGATATTCTCTGAATAATCAAAAACTGCAGCAAAAACTGGAATAAAACAAAGGTAGAAAAAAGGGCTTTCTAGTTTACCCAGTTTGTTTAGAAAATAGGCAAGGGTTAAACAATAACAAAGGCCAAAAAGTAATGGATAAATCATGTCTACAGGAATTTGATTCTTTAAATAGGCATCTCTTCCGGTTTCACCTAATGTAGCAAAAAGTGAGTTAACATATGCATGATTGTACCCTGTTGGCATCATATCCAATAACTTCATTCCTCCCGAAAACCCCATCACATCAGGTATTGTAAAAAGCAGCATAAAAGCATAAATGATATTGGTAATCGCAAACAGAAGTAAAACCTTCTTTCCATTTAAATTTCTTTTTATCAGGTCTCTCATATTGATTTATTTTTGATTTAACCGGTATACGTATACATTCCAAAACCTACAGGTGTATAGCACGATTCGCTGTTGCTGCCAATGCTGCTTCTTTTACAGCTTCAGCATAGGTAGGGTGCGCATGACTCATGCGTGAAAGCGCTTCGGCACTGGCTTTAAATTCCATTGCCACAACCGCTTCAGCAATTAAATCGGCCACGCGTGGTCCAATCATGTGCACGCCCAGAATCTCATCGGTTTCGGCATGGGCCAGAATTTTCACCAAACCATCAATGTCCATGCTGGCACGTGCCCGGCCTAAGGCACGCATGGGGAATGAACCCACTTTGTATTGGGTTCCTGATTTCTTTAGTTCTTCCTCAGTTGCACCCACTCCGGCAACTTCGGGCCAGGTATAAACCACCCCCGGAATCAGGTTATAATGGATATGCGGTTTTTGTCCTGCCATTGTTTCGGCAACAAAAACACCTTCTTCTTCTGCTTTATGAGCAAGCATGGCACCTTTTACTACATCACCAATAGCATAAATGCCTTTTATATTTGTTTCAAGGTGCTCGTCGGTTTCAATCCTGCCCCGTTCGTCCAGCTTTATACCCGCATTTTCTAATCCCAAACCTTCGGTAAAGGGTTTTCTGCCTACACTTACCAAACAATAATCACCACTAAAACTTATTTCTTCGCCTTTTTCATTATCAGCTATTACACTTACTTCATTGCCATTTACGGCAGCAGATTTTACCTTATGCGAAAGAAAAAACGCAAAGCCAAGTTTACGCAAACTGCGTTGTAATTCTTTACCCAAAGTGGCATCCATGGTTGGAATAATAGAAGCAGTATATTCAAGTACCGAAACCTTTGAACCTAAACGCGCATAAACCGAACCCAATTCCAGACCAATTACTCCGCCACCAATTATGATCAGATGTTTTGGCACTTCAGTCAGGTTCAAGGCTTCGGTGGAGGTGATGATCCGGTTTTTATCAATTTGCAATCCAGGTAAACCAGAAGGTTTTGAGCCTGTGGCAATAATTACTTTATCCGTTTCAACCAGTTGTTCGTTTTCACCCGTTACTTTAATGAGATTTTTATTTACAAATGAACCAAGGCCTTTAAACACATCAATTTTATTTTTTTTCATCAGAAAATCAATGCCATCGCAGGTAACTTTTATTACGCCATTTTTGCGATCGATCATTTGCTTGAGATTTACCGAGATATCGTTCACATCAATACCATGTGTTTTGAAGGTATGGGTAGCATTGTGGTAGTGTTCGGAACTGTCGAGCAAGGCTTTTGAAGGGATACAGCCAACATTTAAGCAGGTACCACCCAGCGTATTGTATTTTTCGATTAGGGCAGTTTTGAATCCCAGCTGTGCACAACGGATAGCTGCTACGTATCCGCCGGGGCCTGAACCTATAATGGTTACATCGTATTTCATATTGAATAAGTTTTTTTAATGAAGGGCAAAGGTAGGGAGTTTTATGTTTTAAGCACATAGCAGAAATTTTGATACAGAAAGCAGGAAATGATGAAAGTCGAATGTTGAACACCGAATGTTTAAGAAGGAGAAAACAGGATTTTTGCTTTCCTTATTGAGCAGAATCCACCTCAACCAGCCAATCATCCAGAAAGACCTCTGTTTTGGAATTCATCCAGACATAAATTTTTACTTTTGCCTGTTTATGCATAAAATCTGATTGATTAAGGATCAGTTCGTTTTTTATTTCCCACCATAAACCGTATGCTTTCATAAAATGATTACAATCTTCTCCTTTCCAGAACAAATTCTTTACAGGAGAAGAAATTTCAACGACTAATTTTACTTCGGCATGATCTTTCATTTTGCAGCGAGTCCTTGCCCGGATAATCCACTGTCCCGTTCCACTTAAATGAAATGAATCTACCGGAAATTCAAAAGTGGCAGAATAGGTGTTTATTCTTTCGGAATAATTTCCTGAAAATACAAATTTGGATTCCCTGGAGTCTTCATGAAAAGTCCAGAATTTCTGTTGGGCTTCATAGCCAAAACTATCTTTGAACAGGGTTTTTAAATCAATCATTTTCGAAAACCGGAAGGCTTCAATTCCGAGCGGTGAATCCCTGAACAGAATTCTTTTACTGTCATTGTTGAGCCGCATCCACAATGGCAAATTCGCATTTTGCATGCCCGATAAATATTGTGTATACCAGTTTGAATAAATAATTTTATTCGTATAGAATTTTGCATCAACCTGATCATAGGTTTGAATGGGATGATAGCTGCCTGAGTCGAATTTTTCATAAAAGTAAATCAATCGTTTTTGAACTTCATCCGTTATCAGGGTGTCTTTTGGATAACGGTTTAGTAGCTGAATGATATCCTCCTTTTGGTTTTCATACTTCAATCCTCTTGCATATATAATCCATTCGAAAGCAGCTTGTAACTGGATCAAAAAGAGCAAAACAATGAAGGTTCTTTGTATCCATGCGTTTTTAGACAGGCCGTGTAACAGCCATAAAATTGCAAATGGCATGTATAAAGTAAAAGTATATTTTGAATCGAAGAAAAATGAAATGACAGTCAACAAAAACAGCCAGCGTACAATGGAGAAATTACTTCTTTCAGCCGACAAATATTCCTTCAAACCAAAACCTGCAACGATAGCCAATGGAGGCATCAACATCAGAAAATGGCGAATATCAAGACATATAGGGCTATAAGATTTCAGACTGGTGGGCATAAAATTTCCGGTCAGTAACAGAAAAAAACAGAGTACCACATAAAATTGTTGTTTATTTTCCGGTTTCCAAAAAGGAAAGGAATTCCTGGATAAATAACTAACAAGAAACACCAACGGAATAGCAGCACCTGTTTGGATAAATAATTCAATAAACTCATAAGTGATTCGCCGGATCAGAAAAATACTATTCTGAACATCATAACTGCAGAGGTTAAAATAGGCTCCCGATTGGATGGCTGAAAATCTCGAAAAAACACTGCCTGTGATTCTTAGGATAAAATAAAAATAGGCTGACAAAAATAGTAGTCCAAAAGAGGCTGAACTCAACCAAAATAAACGGTTCTTCTGTTGGATCCAGTCGCTGATTGCAAAAAATAAAATTGCCGGGACAGCAATTAGAATGGTTTCTTTGCTCAAAAAACCCAGGCACAAAGCCATTGCCAAACCCGCAGCATTTAATAGAGTGGATGGTTTTTTCAGGCAAAAGCGTTGCCTGCTGATAAAAAAAATGGAAAGTGTAGCAAAAAATAGCACATAAATATCCGGAGTCAATTTATCGGTATAAAACAAATACCAGCTTCCCAATACCTGAATGGAAAGTGAAAAGAAAATGATCTTTGTTTCAAGTTCTTTCAACAATAAATAACTAATATACAAAGTGGCTATGGATACACTTAGAGCAGAACAGGCAATTGAAAAATCATTGATGCCCAAATACCGGTAGAACAAGGAGAGGTACGTAATGGTGGTCCAACGGTAGGCGTAATGATCTGTGTAATCAATCTGGCCATCCAGAAACCTTTTGGCAAGTTTGGCATAATGCAGGTCATCATATCCGAAATGACCGGTGAAAGCAAATAAGTGAAAGCAAATTAAAATCAGGGCAAAAAACCAAAAAGCGAAATATTTAGGCAGTTGCATGCGATGGAATTACTTGCTTTTCTCAGGGAGGGAATAAATACAGATTTGACTCTCTTTTTGCAAATAAATTTGCTCCTTTTCGATACTAAAATCTTTAAAATTAGAGTCGGGTAATACGATAGATTTTTGTTGCAGTGTTTTTAAATGATAGGCAAATAATTGATGATTTCGCAGGAAATACAACTCATCATCCAAAATTTTAAACGATTTTAAACCCTTGAGGGGGATGGTTTTTTGATAGTTTGCAAATACATCAAAAACCAGGATTCCTACCATGCTGTCATTTACAAAAACCTTTGAGCCATTATCGAACATATAGTTTGGAGCCAGATTCCTGGTTTGTGCAAACTTCAGTACATTTCCACTTACCTGGGTAACTTTTCCGTCTCTTTCAATTTTCTTCAGCTGCAAATCCCCCTGGTCAAAAACCCAAATCCCATTTGCGTAATTCCTGGCTGCAGTGCCGGCCTGAATTACACCCGCATCGCTTAGGTTCATTCGTCCGCGATAAGCCAGGTTATTATCCAGAAAAATTACCGCATTTAATTCTTTGTAAAAGAGGTAAAGTTCGAAAGGATTACTGGCATCAATGTGGGATATATTTCCGAGGTAAGCATAATTTAAGTTACTGGTAATTTTCCCATTCAAATCATACTTGAATAATTGATTGGTTCGGCTCACCACATACACATTACCCAGTCGGTCCGATTGCATGTCTTTAGCCCAAATCTCAATGGTAGCAAGAAGTCTGAAGTTTGAATAATCCGGATTTTGAAAAGAAAAAAATAATATTCCAAATAATACTAAAAGAATTTTCCCGGTTCGATTCAGCAAAAGTTTAATAGATTTTGAACGATGTTTCATAGGATTTCAGGATACTTTATAGGTCTCAAGTTTTAATTCCGCCCCGTCAAATACTGCATAGGAATTATAGGAAATCCAATCACCTAAATTAACATAATTGCTTGCAGGATTTAGTGCATAGATCAGCGGGATATGCCGATGTCCGAAAACAAAATAATGGATGGTCTGTTTTTCCAACTCACTTCTACAAAATTTTACCAGAAATTCCGCTTCATCATAAAATTTAATATTGCCATCAAAGGTTTTCAATTTGCTTTGATGGCTGAACCAATTGGCGATTCGCATACCTATGCTGGGATGAAAAAAAGCGAACAAATGCTGGAAAAACCGGTTACGATAAATAGATAAAATAAATTTAAACCAGGCCTGTCCAGGGCCCAATCCATCTCCATGTCCGATAAAAAACTGCTTACCATGAAACGTCCTTATAATGGGTTTGTTATGTACCTGCACTCCCAGTTCTTTTTCGAAATAGCCGAACTGCCATAAATCGTGGTTGCCATGGAAGAAATGAACCGGAATTCCTGCGTCGGTAAACCCGGCAAATGCTGCCTGTAAACGAACAAATCCTTTGGGTACAACCAGACTATATTCAAACCAGAAATCAAAAATATCACCGACAATGAATAATTCGGCACAATCATTTTTGATTTCATTCAACCAGCTCACGATTCTTTTTTCGCGGTCAAAACTACTTTCCCGGTCAGGAATTCCCAGGTGAAAATCGGAAGCGAAGTATATTTTCTTCAATTGAATTCAAAATTATAAAAAAAGCCTACTCATGCTTTCTGTCGTCAATCAAAAACAAAATGAGTTCAATGGGGCCATGAGCTCCAATTACCACGGGAGGCAAGCCTTCCATTTCATCAGAAGGGATATTCGTTGTGCGGCTTGGACCCGTTAAAAAAGAAATCATAGATGGCATTTCGCGGCCGTATTTGTTCCGTAATAACTGGATAGAATCCTTAATATCTAATACAATTTGTGAACGTCTGGCAATCACAATATGAACAGGAGGCCAAATGGTGAGAATTCTACTGTTTTTTGTACTGCTCACTAAAATACTTCCTGAAATGGCCAACAAAGATTCACAACCCGTTATGGACACCTGAATTTTCTCAAGATTATCTTTTTTATCAAAATAGGATATGCCACTATCCGCAAGTAGATTTTGAGTTTCTTCTTCCCAGCTAAAGATATATTTCCACTTTCTCTGTTCAATTAAATCAAGAAGTTTGTCAACGCAATCAAATGGGTTGTCACAATAAACAAATTGGCCGGCGGCACTTGTAAATTTTTTTATAAAGGCTTCGGCAAGCGTTTCTCCTTCGGGACGTGCAAACACATTGCTTTCCAAATCGATGTTTTGAAAACTGCTTTTCGATTTGTAATTCAAAGCCAGGCGAACCTTTTTAAGAATTTTTTCTCTTGATGTTATTTGTTGATCCAAAGCTATGGGCAAGGTATAAATTTATTTACCAAATTCAAAGCGGTTATTAAAACATAAGCAGCTTTTAAGGTTTGTCAGTTTGAGCGGAGTCGAAAACAATTTCTGGAATACGCACAATTATCTGGTTTGTCAGTTAATTTTATTTAGGTCTGATTCGCTCACGCATATGCCTTTCTTCATCATTATTCTCAGCAATTCCGTTAACTTCGATTTTAGCTGAGGTCGCTCAATAATAAAGTCAATAAAACCATGTTCCAGCACAAATTCTGAACTTTGGAATCCTTTTGGCAAATCCTTCCCGATGGTTTCTCTTATCACCCTGGGCCCGGCAAACCCGATTAAAGCTTCCGGTTCAGCCATGTTAATATCGCCTAACATGGCAAAACTGGCCGTAACACCACCGGTAGTGGGATCCGTAAGCAAGGAAATAAAAGGGACTCCGCTTTGACCCAGAAGAGCAAGTTTAGCAGAAGTTTTGGCCATTTGCATCAAAGAAAATGCAGCTTCCATCATACGTGCACCACCCGATTTAGAGATGATGAGTAAAGGGATTTTATTTTCTCTGGAATAATCAATAGCTCTCGAAATTTTTTCTCCCACTACACTTCCCATACTTCCACCAATAAAACCGAAATCCATGCAGGCAACTACTAATTTGGTTTGCTCATCGAGGTTACCAACAGCAACCCGCATGGCATCTGTTAAGCCACTATTTTCCTGCGATTCGGTCAGGCGTTTGCTATACTCTTTGGTATCGATGAATTTCAAAGGGTCGCTGGGCATAATATTTCCAAAAAGCTCGTCAAATTCTGACCCGAAAAGTATTTCAAAATATTCGTGAGAGCCTATTTTATCATGGTATGAGCAGTTTGTACATACATAAGAATTTTTTTGGTGGTCTTCCGATAAAAAAGTTTTTTTACACTTACTGCACTTATGCCATAATCCATCCGGAACTGATTTTTTTTCAGAGGTTAAGGTAGTAATTCCTTCTTTTACACGTTTGTACCAGCTCATATTTTTTTTCAGGTCACTGTTTTGAAAATTCGATACAGGAATCGTATTTTGTTTATGCGATGGTAACGCTTTCGTCCATATAAACATCCTGAATGGCGTTCAATAAAGCAACTCCATCTTTCATGGGTTTCTGGAATGCTTTACGACCCGAAATCAAGCCTGTTCCACCGGCACGTTTATTAATTACGGCCGTAGTAACTGCTTCAACCAGATCGGTAGCTCCTTTACTTTCACCACCTGAGTTGATTAAACCCTGACGCCCCATATAGCAATTGGCAACCTGATAACGGGTTAAATCAATGGGATGACTGGATGATAATTCGGTATAAACTTTATCATGTGTTTTGCCAAAGTTAAGTGCAGTATAACCTCCGTTGGTTGTTGGCAATTTTTGTTTGATGATATCGGCCTGCAGGGTAACTCCTAAATGATTTGCCTGACCAGTTAAATCTGCAGCAGCATGGTAATCAACGCCATCTTTCTTGAAGGCATTATTACGTAGATAGCACCACAAAACGGTAGCCATTCCCAATTCATGTGCCCGTTCAAAGGCAAGTGCTACTTCCTGAATTTGACGACCGGATTCGTCTGAGCCAAAATAGATGGTAGCACCAACGGCAGTTGCACCTAAATTCCAGGCTTCATCAACCGAACCAAACATAATTTGATCAAATTTATTTGGATAGGTTAAAAATTCATTGTGGTTTATTTTTACAATGAAAGGAATTTTGTGAGCATATTTACGTGAACAGGCAGCGAGAACGCCATAAGTAGAAGCAACTGCATTACAGCCCCCTTCCATGGCTAATTTTACAATGTTTTCAGGATCAAAAAAGGCAGGATTTGGAGCAAAAGAAGCCCCGGCACTGTGTTCAATTCCCTGATCAACCGGCAATATGGATACATAACCTGTTCCAGCCAAGCGACCATGGTTATAAATTGAATTTAAACTTTTCAAAACCTGCGAATTGCGATTTGATTGCATCACAACACGATCAACAAAATCGGGACCAGGTAAGTGCAATAGACTTTTAGAAATGGTTTTACATTGGTGATTTAACAAAGCCTCGGCTTTGTCACCTAATAATTCAGCTATTTTTGTCATAATTTTGATTTATTTGCTGCGGCAAACATACACAATTACAAAAGAAATAATACCAAAAATGAGCATTCAAATAATTCAAATAGCGAATCCTCAGGATTTACAAGTTGCATGGGATATCAGAAAAGATGTTTTTGTAGTAGAACAGGGGTGTCCGGAGGATATTGAATGGGAATTTGAAGAAGAATCAACCCATTTTTTGGCATTATTAGATGGCAAACCTGTTGGAACGGCACGCTACCGTACAACCGAAAAGGGTATTAAATTAGAGCGTTTCGCTGTTGTAAAAAATTTCCGATATAAGGGAGTTGCAGCGGCCCTGATCATGAGAATTCTGGTAGAAATTGGTTCAAAGCCAGAAAGGGTATACCTGCACGCACAGCTTTCGGCAGCTGGTTTATACCTTAAATTTGGGTTCAAACCAAGCGGACCAAACTTTTGGGAAGGCGGGATTGAGCATGTGAAGATGATTTGGGAAGAGGGGTAGGCTGGGAGGCGTAGGGGAAGTATGAAGTATAAAGTATGAAGTATAAAGTATAAAGTATAAAGTATGAAGTATGAAGGATGAAGTGAGGGGAAAAGTTTGCATATTTAATTATTCTGATATTTTCATTTTTACTTATTTCCAGAAATATGGCAATTATTATGGATTGAATTCCTTAAATATGGCAATTATTACGGATTGAAATCCAGAAATATGGCAATTTTTGCGGATTGAAATCCAGAAATATGGCAATTTTTGCGGATTGTTAAAATAAATGCTTATTTTCGCTTCATAATATCCTGGAGATGAACATTGCAAGAGTCTTAAGTGCAAAAATTTCTGAAAAGCTAAAAACCGGTAAGGCAATTATTTTGCTTGGGCCACGGCAAGTGGGTAAAACCACTTTAATTAAATCCTTGTTTAAAGATGTTTCCAATGTGCTTTGGCTTAATGGTGATGAATTGGATGTTCAGTCTGTATTTGCCAACATTTCTGCCACTCGTTTAAAAGCGATAATTGGGGAAAACACGACACTTATAATAGACGAGGCGCAAAGAATTAAAGATATTGGGTTGCGATTAAAGTTAATTACAGATCAAATACCAGAGGTGCAACTGATTGTTACGGGAAGTTCGGCTTTGGAATTAGCAAATGAAGTAAATGAACCCTTAACAGGCAGGAAGTGGGAGTATCTGATGTTTCCAATTACATTTGAAGAGATGGTTAACCAACATGGCTTGTTGGAGGAAAAAAGAATGTTGCCTCATCGTTTAATTTATGGATACTACCCGGAGGTGATCAATCAAATAGGTTCGGAACGGGAAATATTGAAGCAGTTGGCAGAAAGTTATCTGTATAAAGATGTTTTGCTTTTGGATCAGGTAAAACGCCCGGATGCCTTGATTAAATTATTGCAAGGTTTATCGTTTCAGGTTGGTTCTCAGGTATCCTACAATGAATTATCGCAACTTTGCGGCATAGATTCGAAAACAGTTGAGAAGTATATTGTTTTATTAGAGCAGGCCTATGTTATCTTTAGATTGGGGTCGTTTAGCCGAAATTTACGTACTGAACTCAAAAAAAGCAGGAAGATTTATTTTTATGACAACGGCATTCGAAATGCGCTCATCAATAATTTTTCACAAATTGAAAACAGGGCAGATATAGGAGCTTTGTGGGAGAATTTTTTGGTTTCGGAACGCATTAAATACCTTTCTTACCACCAACATTATAGCAATAATTGGTATTGGAGAAATGTGGAACAGCAAGAAATAGATTATTTAGAAGAAGCCGACGGGAAATTACGGGCTTATGAATTTAAATGGAATCCAAAGGCAAAAGTGAAGCTGCCGAATACTTTTAAACAAGCATATCCAAAAGCAAATTATGATGTCATTCACCCGGAAAATTTTGATTTGTTTTTGTTATCATGGGAAGTGGAAAATAGAAAATAGAAAACAGCGAATTCCCATTCGCACGAAAAACTTTTGTTTTAAAAATGTGTTTCAGTTGTGGTTTTTCAACTGGTTTATTTTTATTGCACCTGAACGCAACATTAATTTCCTGTTTTTAGGTTGTTGATGTTGGCAAATCGCCTACAGCCTATCTACCTATCCACCTACCTACCTCACTCAATAATAGCAGAATACATTCCATGGATAGCATCTGCATATTTTTGCTCAACAATTTTTCGTTTCATCTTGTGGGTTGGGGTCATTTCCCCTGACTCAAGTGTAAAAGGCCGGCGTTTGATAACATAATGTTTTACCCGTTCAAATTTGCCCAATTCTGTAGCATATTTATGCAGATCTTCATCCAGCCATTTTTTGATGTTTTCATCCGTAATAAAATCATTGGGATCTTCGAAGAATTTATCTTTGTGTCCAAAAACTTCTTTTAATTCCTCTTTGGAAGGAACAATAATCGCTGTAAGATATTCCTGTCGGTCGCCAATCAAAAAGATTTGTTCAATTTTGTTTGATTTCAGGTAAGTGTTTTCAATAGGTGTAGGATAGATATTTTTTCCAAAAGAATTTACAAGGATGTTCTTGATCCTATCTGTTATTTTGAGATAACCCTTATAAAATTTACCTACATCACCGGTATGCAGCCAACCATCCTTATCAATTGCTTCGGCTGTGGCTTCGGGTAAATTCCAGTATCCTTTCATAACATTTCTGCCTCTCACCAAAATTTCACCTTCTCCACATTCGAATTCAGGATGGTAGGAGTCGTAGGTTTGAATGGTAATTATTTCTTTGGTTTCCGGATTTTGAATGGCTACTTCATTTAATCTGCCAACCCGGCCAACAGCTCCAAAAACCTGACGATGGGGTTCATTTACGGTAACGAGTGGAGAAGTTTCAGTTAAGCCATAACCTTCACAAACGATCACTCCGATATTTCCAAAAAATTCGCCCACATGTTGTGGCATGGCTCCACCTCCCGAAATCATCAGCTTCATATTTCCACCTAGGTGTTCTTTTATTTTAGAATATACCATTTTTTCGGCAAACAGAAGTTGAAGCTGCAACAGGAAGCCAGGTGTTTTGCCTGCCTCTCTTAAGAATCTTCTTTTTTCTCCCACCTGTATTGCCCAGTTGAAGATTATCAATTTCATTCCTCCCTGGGAAGTAATTTTTTTGCGCACCCTTTCTTCAATACGTTCCAACAAGCGTGGAACCGTTAAAATTGCAGTTGGTTTTATTTCAATAAGATTGCTGGATAAGGCTTCCAGGCTTTGGGCGAAAGCAATTTGAGTTCCCACTACGGTACTTAAATAGTAGGTGGCGGTTCGTTCATAAACATGGCACATCGGCAGGAATGAAAGAAAGCGGTAATCCTTATTTACGATATACATTAACTCCACGGCCATTTCAATATCGCTTAAAAAATTATCATGTGTAAGCATGGCACCTTTCGGCTTGCCGGTTGTACCGGAGGTATAAAGCAAACAGGAAATATCTTCCCTTGTAACCTGATCGCATCTTTCATTAACCTGTTCTTTATTTTTTTCATATAAAATCCTGCCTTCAGCTATCATTTCAGCATAAGTAGGAACCCCATCTTCTCTCTTATCGGTATCGAAGGCAATGATAATCTTTTCTAATTTCGGACAATTGTGTTTGATCTTATTGATTTTCTTTAACAGAAAAGGGGTTCCAACCAAAATGGCTCTTGATCCTGAATCATTAATAATATATTCTACTTCACTTTCTGACAGGGTGGGATAAATAGAAACATTTATCAGTCCCAATTGCATCAATCCCTGGTCGAAGGCAATATATTCAGGACAATTTTCTATGATTAATGCTACCATTTCCTGTTTCTGATAACCCATATTTAAGAAATAGGCTGAAATGGCATTAGCTTCCTCAATAACCTGCAAGTAGGTGATACCCCGGTAACTATCCTTTTTCTTTTCTAATAAATAGATGCTGTCAGGCGTTTTAAGGCTATGGGCAGCATGTTTTAAATAAGGATGCAGGGAAGGAAAGCTGTAATCTAATTTAAATTTTGTACTCATAAATAAATAATTACGCTGCGAATAAAGGCAAATATTACCTAACTCACCTATGATTTTGCATAAAATTTCTCGGGTAAATGTTGCATTTTAAGCAAGTAGTACTTATAAAAATCCCATAAAACATTTTATAATCAACGGGTTACAGGGAAACGCATTTTATAATCAATTTGTACACCTCCCCTGGAAACATTTAGCAATTTGTTCTTGAGCAAACGTTTCTTGAGTTCAGAGATATGGTCTACAAACAATATCCCATTACAGTGGTCGTGTTCATGTTGAATCACTCTTGCAGTCATTCCATCAAATTCTTCAATGATGGTTTCAAAGTTTTCATTTTGGTATTTTAATCTCAAATTAGGCAGGCGATTTACATTTTCTCTTATCTTTGGAATACTCAGACAACCCTCTTCATATTCCCACTCTTCACCCCATTCTTCCAGAATTTCGGCATTAATAAATACCTTTTTTATGGGCGGAATTTCTTCATCCTCAAAGGCTGCTGTATCAACGATGAACAATTTAAGGGATTTAGCTACCTGAGGTGCTGCAAGTCCAATACCATGAGCGTTATACATGGTTTCCCACATATTCTGAATCAATTTAGGCAGATCTTTATAGTTGGGATCAACCATTACACCCACTTTACGTAAAACGGCATCGCCATAGGCTACAATTGGTAATATCATTTTTTTCAGAGTGCCCCTATCGTTTCGTTTTATCAGGGCGTTTTAAGTTTTAAAATTTATTTTCTAAATAAGCCTGAAGAATCAAAACTGCACTTACCTGATCCACATTTCCTTTATTTCTTCTGTCTTTTTTCTTTAAGCCCATTTCCAACAAACTTCTTTGGGCTATGCGCGATGTGAAGCGCTCATCAATCCTTTTGATAGGTTTGTTTGGGAAAGTCTTAGCCAGCAAAGATATAAATTTTTCTACAAATTGAGCGGATTCAGAATCGCTCCCATCCATTTTCAGGGGCTTTCCAACTACAAAACAGTCAACCTCTTCCTTCTCTAAATAAGTTTTCAGGTAGGAAATGATTTCATGCGCTTTTACGGTTGCCAGGGTATTGGCAATAAGCTGTAGGGGATCAGTAACGGCCAAACCCACCCTTTTGGTTCCATAATCTATCGCTAAAATTCTTGGCATATTATTGGGTGGCAAAGATGAGAAATACTATAGGTACTGCAAAATTATTCCGCCCTCAACACAATTCTAAAAGTGGTTCCCTTGCCGGTTTCGGAATGACGAACAAAAATTTGTCCTTTGTGATATTGCACAATGATACGACGAACAAGTGACAAGCCGAGGCCCCAGCCGCGTTTTTTGGTGGTAAAACCCGGTTTGAAAACCGTTTTAAATTTGGATCGTGGAATCCCTTTGCCGGTATCTTTAATATCTAAATAAACATGATCGGAGTCATGGTTTAATATTATGGTAAGGTTGCCTGTTCCATTCATGGCATCGATGGCATTCTTGCAAATATTTTCAATAACCCAGTCAAACAAAGGAATATTAATCATTGCCCAGTTTCCAGGCTCTCTGATTTCTACTGAAAAGTTAACCTTGCTCGAAACCCGATTCCTTAAATAATCTAAAGAAGTTTCAATGACCAGATCCAGATTTTCAGCTTTTAATACCGGTTCTGAACCTATTTTTGAAAATCTTTCTGTAATCAATTCCAATCTTTTTAGATCAAAATCAACTTCTTTCAGGATATCAAGCTGTTGCTCTTTTTCAGCTTCCTTTAACAGATTATGCCATTCTCGCAAGGATGAAATAGGGGTGCCCAATTGATGCGCAGTTTCTTTGCTCATCCCAACCCAAACCTGATTTTGCTCGGCTCTTCTGCTGCTGCTAAGTGCCAGGTAACTCATAATGGCAAAGAAGGCAATGAGGCCTAACTGGATAAACGGATAAGTTTTGAGTTGAGCTAAAACCGTTGAGTTCTTATAATACAAATAATTATATCGCTGGTTGGTTTCATCATATAAAATTTTGATCGGCTCATGCTCCTTTTTCATTAATTCTATTTGCTGAGCCAGGTATTTTTCATCATTTAATTTTGATGAATCCATATTTCGGGTAGTAACTACCTTTCCATTATGGTCGACCAAAATGGTAGGAATGGTTTCATTGTCCTTAATAATATCCAATAGAAAATTGATATCCCCTTCAGCTTTTATTAATTGCCGGGTGGCATTAGCCCATAATATTATCTTTTTGTCTTCCTGGATGGCAAGCGATTTCACCAGGTATCGTGTATACAAAAGAGACACCGAACCTATGAATATGGCTGCCACCAGAATAAAAATTTTCCACCAACGTTTTTTTTCGTATGCCCGCATACAATAAATTTTCGAAAATTAACTCAATTAATGTAATTTATTTCATAAAAAATAATACTATGTAAAAGTAGGTTAAGTACCCTCAAAAAAAACGCTTAAGCTTCCTTTAGATTAATGTCGCATTTTTGATAAGGGAAAAGTAATTCTCAAGCTATATTTGCTGAAATAAAAAAAATGAAAGCAATTCTTGAAATAGGTGAGGCCAAATACCAATTTGATTTAAAGCGAGGAATCGATCTTTCAATTCCAATGCAGAGTGGAAGCCAAAATCCTAATGCTTTTCAAATACCGCCTCCGCTATTTGAGCCAATCAGGTTGGGAGATTATACAGGTTCAGTAAAAGAGGGGGGAGGCGTAAATTGTGAAAACTTACTGATCAATCCGCATGGAAATGGAACCCATACAGAGTGTATCGGCCATATTACCAGCGAAAAAATTACCATCAATAAGTGTTTGTCGCAATTTTTTTTCATGGCTCAGCTCGTTTCCATAACTCCTCAGATTCAGGCAAATGGGGATTCAATTCTGGAATTAAAAAATCTGCCAAATATAGTCAATAGTCACATAACTGCCTTATTAATAAGGACTTTACCAAATGCGACATTTAAGCTGAACCAACAATATTCGGGTCAGAATCCCTGTTATTTAGAACCTGCCTTATGCATGCATCTGGTTCATGAAGGCATTCAACACTTATTGGTAGATTTACCTTCGGTTGATAAAGAAAATGACAACGGACAGTTGTTGGCTCACAAAGCCTTCTGGACCTATCCGGAAAATCCACGTTTAGATGCTACCATCAGCGAAATGATATATGTTCCGGATTCGGTACCGGATGGTATTTATCTTTTGAACCTTCAGATTGCAAGTCTTGAAACCGACGCAAGTCCATCAAAACCAATTATATATACACTGCACAATTGTTAAAAATTTCAATAAAAATAATTTTTCAAGTATCCAATAAGAATACTTGTATGAATTATTCCTTTTCCTATTTTTGCAACACTTTAAAAAAAATATGATTATGAAGAAAACCCTTGTATTACTTGGATTTTTAGGTTGTCTCAGTTTCTTTGGCGTTTATGCCCAAAAACCTGTAAAAAAAGTTGCAACAAAACCGCAGGCAAATGCTGAACCCACAAAACCGGCTCCTTATATTTTTTCAATTGCTTCCGATACGGTTTTTAAAGAAGAGTTTATCCGTCAGTTGAATAAAAATCGTAAAGAAAAAGCGAATCCGACGAAGGAAGAATTAACTGATTACCTGAATTTATATTTGAATTTTAAGTTGAAGGTGAAAGAGGCGATGTCTATGCAATTGGATACAAATCCTAGCTTTATCTCCGAATTAGCCGGGTATCGCAAACAATTGGCTGCTCCTTACCTCACGGATAAAAAAGTAAGTGAAGGTTTAATGCAGGAAGCTTATGAAAGAATGAAAACGGAAGTGAATGCTTCCCATATCCTGATTAATGTGGCTCAAAACGCTTCGCCCGCCGATACTTTAGCTGCTTATAATAAAATTACCGATTTACGCAAAAGGATTTTGAAAGGAGAATTGATGGACTCTATGGCTGCACGTTATTCTGAAGATCCTTCGGCTAAAAGAAATTTTGGGAAATTAGGATGGTTTACCGTTTTTCAAATGGTTTATCCTTTCGAAAATACCGCATACAAAACAATAAAAGGAGATATCAGTCAACCTTTTCGCACTCAGTTTGGTTACCACATCATGAAAGTTAATGAAACACGTCCTGCACGTGGAGAAGTTAAGGTTCAACATATTATGTTAAGAACGGGTTATGGTTCCAGTAAAGAAACATTGGCAAATGCGAAAGAAAAAATTGATTCTGCCTTCGCCGAATTACAAAAAGGAGTACCTTTTGAAAGTGTTGTAGAGAAGTATTCACAAGATGATGGAAGCAAGGGAAATAAGGGTACCATGAACTGGATTGCAAGTCTTAGCGGCTATCCGGATGATTTTAAAGATGTCTGTTTTGCCCTGAAAAAGGATGAGACTTCAAAACCATTTTCAACAGATTATGGCTGGCATATTGCAAAATTTGTTGATTTCAGACCTTTAGGAGAATACAAGGATAACCTGGATGTAATTAAAAGTAAAGTGAGTAGGGATTTAAGAGCCGAGAGTTCAAAGGCTGCAGTTATTATCCGCGTGAAAAAGGAAAACAATTACAAGGAATATCCGGCTAATCTGAATGAATTTATTGGTAAATTAGACAGTAGTTTCCTAAAAGGTTCCTGGAAATACGATAGCACTAAAATGACGAACAAACCTTTGTTTACAGTCGGCACCAAAACATATGGGCAAAAAGATTTCGCCTCATTTTTAGTGGCCAACCAGGCAGCGCATGAAAAGGAAAACGCCGGTATGATTGCAAAAACTCAGTTTAACGATTGGGCAAATGATAAATGTTTAGCCTATGAAGAAAGTATTTTAGAGATAAAATCATCTGACTTTAGAAATATCATGCAGGAATACCACGATGGAATTTTGTTATTTGATTTAACGGATAGAAAAGTTTGGAGTAAAGCATTGAGTGATACGCTGGGATTAGAAAAATTTTATGAGCCCAACAAAGCCAAATACATGTGGAAAGAGCGGGTAGTTTATGACACCTATTTCTGCAAGGATGCCAAAACAAAAGAAACTGCGGTTAAGTTATTCAACTCGGGTAAAACCCAAGACGAAGTGTTCAAAAAAATTAACAAAAAAATGATGGGTAGTTTATCGGCAAAGGAAACCAGGTCGGAACAATCAGATGCTGCTGCCGCTAAATTATGGACAGCGAAAGGTGTGGTTGATATTACTGAAGCTGATGCCTACAAGTTCAATTATGTAAAAGGAATTATTCCACCTGAAGCTAAAACACTAAAAGAAGCCAAAGGACTCGTAACAAGCGATTATCAGGAATATTTAATGTTGGAATGGGTAGTAGAATTAAGAAACAAATATCCGGTAAGAGTGAATGAAGAAGCTTTAAAAAATTTGTATAATTAATTTTTGATTTCCATAATAAGAAAGGTTGCAAATTCATTGAATTTGCAACCTTTCTTATAACATCAGACTCAACATACCGCTCAATCCTCCATTGTGTAAGGCCAGAATTTTTGAGCCTGGTTCAAATGCATTACTTTCAATGAGCTTAACAAGACCATTCATCATTTTACCTTCATATACCTGATCCAATAATATTCCTGTTTGAGCCGAAAATTGTCGGATAAACTTAAATAACTCGGGTGTAGTTTTGGCATAACCGCCTTCATGAAACTGATGAAATAGACGGGCCTTATTACCATTCACCGGTTCAATCAAATCATTTAAACTTTCGGCACCTTTTAAAACCGAAATGCCATACACAACGGTTTTCAAATTTCTTTCCACCACACCCTGAACCAGGCCTTTAAAAGTGCATCCGGTTCCAACCGAACAAAAGAGTGCATCATAAGATTGGTTCAAGTCATTTAAAATTTCTCTTACACCCTGTTCACCCAAGTCAGATGCCCCTCCTTCACTAATAAAATAGGTATCGGGATTTGAGCCAAAATATTTTTCGCAGAGCAATGCTTTATTTTTGTAATCCGTTCTGCTCACAAAAATCAGGTTCATACCAAACCATTCACATAACTTTAAAACCGGATTCTCAACTTTTTCCCCCCGAACGATACCGGAAGTTTTAAAATGGTAGCATGCACCCGCCGATGCTGCTGCCAATAAATGGTTGCTATAAGCTCCTCCAAATGTTACCAAATGGTTTTTATTATTTTCAGTAGCGTCAATCAAATGGTATTTAAGTTTACGCCATTTATTACCGGATATAAAGGGATGTGATAAATCTTCACGTTTCAGAAATACCTGTATTCCCTTCTGATCAAAAAGGGGTAATTTCAATTCCTCAACCGGAGCATAAGGATTTTCAATGAATAGTTTCACTTGTGTTGTTTTGAGATTTTTTTGCCGCTATCCAAATTTTAAAAACATACATTATCGCAATCCATAGCAAGGGTGCAATGGCCACTCTGTAACGCGATAATCCCAGTACACCGGTTGATCCGATAATTGTTCCCACAAACAGTAATATCAGGCATTTTATGGGCCACGGAACTTTCTTATTTACAAAAAATAATACCAGGAAAACAGCTGTTAACAAATTCCACAAAAAGGTTAACAATAAAATAAGTAGGAGGGAAACGGGTGCTGTTTTTATAAAGGCAAACAAACCTTTTACCAAGCCCTGTGTATGGATTACATGGTATAATCCTAAATAATTTCCTTCATCGGCATTTAAAAAATGAGCCCATTCAAATCGTCCGGGATCCAGCATAAAAGAAAACCAGCCTTTGATATTGAACCAGGCGAAAAAAAGTTTGTGTTGCTTAATTATTTCCACTCCTGATTGATTCATTAACTGGTACCTGTCGGAAAATTGTTGTTGTGCATTTACTTTTTGCATAATGCCTTCCTGCACCGAGTCAGCATAATGCTCACCATAAAGCTGGGCATTGGTATATTTGGCCATATACTTCAGAACAAATACGGGAGTTACCGAAGAGTAATGGTAATAGCCGGTGATCTGTTTATTATAGGAGCAATAGGTATGATAGGTTAAAGGTAAAAGCAAAAAGGGCAGCAGTATTTTATATGTGAATTTTTTATAAAACGTTATGGCCAGAACAATAAATACAACAAACCCCAATAAGAAAGCTACCGGTTTAGTAAGCATGGCAAGTACAAAAAATAATGCGCTCAAAAACGAATATCTGTAAGCAGGCTGAACCCATAACTGATGACTAAAATAAAAGGCCAGAAACAACAGGCTCTGAAACAAAATATCACTCATGATAAAATTGCAATGAAGCAATTGTGATGGATAAAAAATCAAAACCAAAATCAAAAAGAATCGAACACGGCCAAGGTTAAGGTCGAGATTTTGAGCAAACTTAATCACACCATACAGGGTACTAAGGCTTATGAATGATTGAAAAAATAAAATGCAATAATCACTTGGGTATATCCATTTACAAATTAAAATGAAAAGGCCATAAACAGGAGGCCGGAAAGTAAAATAATCAAACCGGAAAGGACCATTCCAGGGAGCAGCATACATGCTCCCATGTTCAGAAATATTCAGTGCCTGCGACAAATAATCAATGGAATCAACCAGGTAAATACTACCGGTATGCAAGGCCTGCACAAAGCACAAAGCGTGCAGGCTCAATGCCACCGCCCAAAATATCTTTGCCGAAACCAAGGGTATCTTCACCTAGCGAAGATAGGAATTTGGAGATATCTGATATCATAATTCCATTATATAATTCATAACCTGCTGCCCGATTCATTACCACAGCTTTTTTTAATAATTAAGGTTTTATCCTGAACCCACTGGTAATGTCAGGTCCGCGTAACGCTACCGAATCAATAAAATAGTAGGAACAGGGGAAGCGATCCCAGCAACTGTTATTATTTTTAGTGATATAGACAGGGAAATTATTGATGTTTTTTTCTTCAAGGATCACCGTTGGATAGGGCTTTGGTTTAAGAATTGAGCTAAGTAATTCACTTCTGTTATAGAGTTTAAAAATCAATAACAAACAAAGTATAACAGCCAATGACCATAAGGCAATAAGAGGCAATTTAAATTTAATAAAACGTTCCATTGATCCTATTAACAGGGCAAATGTTGAAACCATATAGGGAAACAAAAATCTAAGATGCGGCCCATTCAGGAATATCGTAACAAACCCCAGTTGTAAAAACAAAAAAGGCCATAGATATTCCCTTTGTTTGATGCATCTGAAAAGCAAAACCGGAACGCTTATTAAATAAATAATTACCAAAGATTTATTAAACAAATCTAATTTACTGAACCAAACGGGGAGCCATTGTGAAATGGAATAGGTTTGAGTCAGGTAAATATCCTGCTCCGGAATTTTCCCCCAGTTGCTTATTACCATTTTATCAAATTCGAAAAAATGTGCCGGCACTTTCCAATCCACGTTAAACAAATCAATTTGGTTAAATGGATATAACAGATAACCGCAGGCAATCACATTACCCATCACCCACGGAATAATAAAAGCCGAAACCAAAGCAAGCAGCCCAAAAAGACCTTTCCAATTTTCCTTATTAAAATAGACCTGAACGATAATAGGCAAAGGAATTACAAATAAGAGTATTGAAGTGGCTTTAACAGTTAGAATCCAGCTAATCAGGAGCATCATTATCAATAAAATGGCTTTTTGTTCCTCCGGATTTTCTAATATCCGAAAATAAAAGTCGATGATGATAAAAACAAAAAGGGTAACAACAATATCGGGGGTAACACTGCCGATAAAAGCAGTTTTGATCGTCAGAAAAGTGAATGCAGCAAAAACAAAACGAATAAGCGTATGCGCCCGGTTAACCGGTTTGCCATAAGTAAAAATAAGTATTGCACAAATAAATAATAAGGCATTGCCCACATAAACAGATTGTACGCCCAGCCAGCTAAATCCCAAAAAGGCCTGCATATTAAACCACCAGTTATTATTAGCTAAGGGGCGGTTAAAACTTCCCAGGCCAATAATATTTTGATAATTCTCTGCCCATTTTATTGCCTGCAAATGGTAATCGGCAATATCTCCTGTACCCGGGCGTACGGCAATAGACAGCAGACTCGCCAACACCAAAATGAGGTAATGATATTTAGCCTGAACCACTTCATCCCAAAGCAGTTTCAGCTCATTTTTTAAATAGGTTATATTACCAAAAGCCCAGGCAATAAAAAATAAGTGCAGGATAAAATCAATTTTAAAAAAGAAATGGTAAACCGCAATAAACGGACTCATTATAGCCAGTCCGATAAGGTTACTTAATCCCGTTTGGGGTTTATGATAGGGTTTAATGTCTAACCATTTATTCAGAATAGCGCAGCCATTAACCCCAATCAGATGGCTGAGGATAAACGCGTAAAATAGTAAGAATAAAGAAAGTAACATGATTGCAAATTAATGACTTTGAAAACTATTTTAGTATAATCCATTATTAAAGGTCATTGTTTCAATGGTTTTGCCGTTTGGCAGATGCGGAAAAGGTACCAGGATTAACAGCAGCTTCTTTGAATAGATTATTTTCATTCATGCTTTCGTATTTAGAAATCGAAACCGTTTCATACAGAATTAAGATAGATGCACGTGTTTGTATTGAAGCCATCGCATCAAAAATTTATCATACACTTCATAATATGGATTTGCTATTCCTGCGTTATAATATATCAATTCTTTTGCTAACAAAGCATCCATACCTCTGGTGACCATAGATGAAGTACCTAATTTATATTTTTGAATCACTTTTTTGGAATGTGGATTATAGAGTTTATCCTCCTTTGCAATTGCCTGTAATAAATTCCATTGAGCCGCCGTTAGCAGGTTTTTGTACTGATAATAAATGTTTTCATGCTGCTCGAAAATTTCTATTATTGCCTTATGAACGTCTTCTAAATCTATTTTGACAGGATAGATGGCAAATAAATAGTTACACAAATACTGGGTATAAAAAGTATGTTTCCGGGTCCAATCCAACACAAATGATACTGCATTTTCAGTTATAAATTTCTTATTCCTCTTAAATAGAGTTACAATAAAGTCATGGTATAATTTGCCATCAATGAAATCGAGGTGCATACTGGTACAACTGGCAAAAAAGGGTCTTTTGGCACTATTGAAAATTTCATGCATCATTTTTTGGTTACTGCCACAAAAAACAAATAACGTATTGTTTAATTGTTGTATTTGTGAACGTAATATGGCCTCAACATTTTGCTCCGGGTAATTCAAAATTTGTTGAAATTCATCTATGGCAAATACTACCTGAATGTTTTGTTTATCTAAAAATGTAAATATTTGTGAAATTGTTTTTTCGTATAGCTTTTCATTAGAGAACTCGAAAGATAACTCAGGACTGCCAGATAAGGCGTCAAAACTTATCAATGGACGTAATAATTTTATTGTTGATATTATATTTTTCCCAATACTTTTATTCTCAGGAAAGCGGTTGTAAATGGCAGTGGCAAGTTGATTGGTAAATTCTTTAATATTTCTGGTACCCAAAATATCAACATAAATACAGGCAATTTTATTGTTTTTTGAATAAGAATTGAATACATGATGCAAGAGGCCCGTTTTGCCAACTCTTCTGATGGCAAATAGGGTTGTGTTTTTATTATTGGCAATGTGATTCCTTAGTTGCTTTGTTTCTTGGTCTCTATCACAAAAATAGTCGGAACCCTTATATCCTGAAACCAAAAAAGGATTAAAATTGTTTCCCATGGTGCAATGTTACAACAATTTTCAGGACACACAAAATAAATCACACAAAATGTGTCACACAAAATGTGTGAATTATTTTTCTAAATTAAATATCTGAGGATAATTATTCAATAAGAAGCTGTCTATAAATATTATTTTTATACAGCTTCTGAGAGTTCTGCTCCTTAATTGAATGCTCTCAAAATTAACTAACTTAATTCGCTTTCGCTTTTAAGGCCTGTAGCATGGCTGAACCAATTTCGGCCGGTGATTCAACAACCATCAAACCGCACTCACGCATAATGGCCATTTTTGCTGCAGCGGTATCGTCTTTCCCGCCGATAATGGCGCCGGCATGTCCCATCCTTCGACCGGCCGGAGCAGTTTGACCCGCAATGAAACCAACTACCGGTTTTTTATTCCCATTTGCTTTGATCCAACGGGCGGCATCCGCTTCATAATTGCCACCAATTTCACCAATCATAACAATGGCATCCGTTTCCGGGTCGTTCATAAATAGTTCTACAGCATCTTTTGTTGAAGTTCCGATAATCGGATCACCACCAATACCAATAGCCGTTGAAATACCCAAACCGGCTTTTACCACCTGATCTGCTGCTTCATAGGTTAATGTTCCTGATTTAGACACAATTCCAACACGGCCTTCCTTGAATACAAAACCCGGCATAATCCCAACTTTGGCCTGACCTGGAGTGATAACGCCAGGGCAATTTGGACCAATAAGGGTACAATTACGGGATTGAATGTATTCTTTCACACGAATCATATCAGCTACCGGAATGCCCTCTGTAATGCAAACGATTACCCGGATTCCCGCTTCAGCTGCTTCCATGATGGCATCAGCTGCAAAGGCAGGGGGCACAAAAATAATGGAAACATTGGCACCTGCCGTATCAACTGCATCTTTCACTGTATTGAAAACGGGTTTATCAAGGTGTGTCTGACCTCCTTTGCCCGGAGTAACACCACCCACCAGATTGGTACCGTACTCAATCATTTGTTGGGCATGAAATGATCCTTCACTACCCGTAAAACCCTGCACGATTACCTTTGAGTTTTTATCAACTAAAACTGACATATTTTCTTTATTTGAGGTGCGAATATACTGTAAGAATATAAATTTCCGAATGGAAATAATATATATCATCTTTTATGCATTCATACGCGTAAACAGGTATTTGAAAATCAACCTGGAGATGGAATCAGATGTGATATTAATCAATAATAAATGGCCTTTTTTGCCAATTGTATTTCGATTTTTTTGAGCAAACTTTCCTTGTTAAAGGGCTTAGTTATATAGTCGTTTATTCCTATTTCGAAGCATTTTTTCAATTCGTCAGCATCGTCATTCGCCGTTATTGCTATGATGGGGATGTCCTTATCCAGCGTAAATTCATCATCCGATCTGATTGTATAGGAGGCTTCCATACCGTCCATTTCGGGCATTCTAATATTCATTATAATTAAATCGAATGTTCTCTCCCTGATTAGATCCAGCACCTTTTTCCCATTTTCAGCTATTCCAAAATTATATCCCTGCTTTTCCAGTATTTTAGCTAATAACTTTTGGTTCAGGTGATTATCCTCTGCAATAAGAATAACATATTTATTTGGCTGGATTTTTGAAAATTCTTTATTCGGCAAACTCATTTTTAGGGCAGGCTGAATTAAAACCTCAAATTCAAGTTCAAAAATAAAACTGCTTCCCACACCCAGTTCACTAATTACTTCAATATGACCTTTCATTAAATCCGATAAATCTTTCACATTTTTTAACCCAATTCCAAATCCCGTGTTTTTATCATTAACCCGGGCATTGCCTTTGAATAATTGTTTTATTTGTCTTTCATTTAACCCGGGACCTTCATCACTTACAATAAATTGAATAGTGCTCAGGTTCTTTTCATTTTTTATACGTTGGGCAGTTTGTTTCACTTCAATTTTTATAACCCCTTTTGAACTGTGTTTTACGGCATTACTTAAAAAATTCTGAATAATCGTTACTAATTTCTGCCTGTCCCCGCTAACCAGACGAGGAATACCCGGATAAACCATTTGGTTAAATAACAGGCCTTTTGATTTACATTGAAATTCGTAGTTTCGGAATAACTCCTCCAGAGATTCAATTAAATCGAAGGGAGAAGAAACAGGCGTGGCGGTTTTACGATCGATCTGAAGAAAGGCGATTAAATTATTTAGCACAAACATGAGATCGTCACTGGAAAGTTTAATATTAGCCAGGTATTCTTTTAACTCAATAAAAGTTTTGCTTTCAATGGCCAATTGACTCATCCCTATAATTCCGCTCAAAGGCGTTCTGATTTCATGATTCAACTGTTGCAACAATCCGCTTTTTGATTTACTGCTTATTTCGAATAGTTTCTTTTTCCGGTTTATGCTCAATAAATAAATGACCAGTCCGATGGATAACATAAGAAAGAAGATCACCATGCAAAATGCGATAAGAATTAAATTTTTAGTTTCTAATTCTAATTTCTGTTCAATAATTTTTAGCTTGGCAATTTCATTCTCTTTGGCAAGTAATTTTAGTTTTGTCTCTTTACGTTCATTTTCATATCGGCCGGCAATACTTGAAACCTCATTTTTCTGGTCTTTCGATATAAACCGTTGATCGGTTTGTTGTTTTAAACTTGCATAAAACTTACTTTTTATAGAATCATTTTTCTTTAAATAAATCTGCGATAATATTTCAAACATTTCTGATTTCAGCGCACAGGGCTCCATTTTCTGGGCAATTTGTAATCCGGATTCGGCATAAAACAAGGCGGAATCCTTCATATTAAGGTTTATATAGGCACTCGCCAGATTTATGGTACCCAGAACCAAAGCCATATCATCTCTGTATGTTTTATTGAGTGTATGAGCTTCCAGGAAATAGGGCAAGGATTTTTTGAATTGCTTTCTATTCAGATAAACCATTCCAATATTATTCAGTGCCGATGAAATATCAGTAGAACTGCTCGACTTTCTAAATACTTCCAGGGCGTTGGTAAAATGATAAAGTGCTTTTAATTCATATCCTTTTAACAAATAAATTTTGGCAAGGTTATTTTCAATTTCGGCAATATTTATTTCATCCCGATTGCCTTTAAATAAATCTAAGGAAAGCTGGAAATATTCCTCTGCTTTTTCCAGTTCTTTTAATTCAAGATAAAGCGCACCTATATTATTATAGGTTTTTGCAGCGCGCTTTTTGTCGCCAATTTTTTCGGATATCTGAACAGAAGCAATATAATATCTGATTGCCTTTCCGAAATCACCCCGAATATAGGATAGTACTCCCAGACTATGGTAAGCAAATGATACGGAAGCGGGTTCCTTACATTTAATGCCTAATGCAAGGCCCGACAAATAACATTTCAGCGCTTCAACATAATTGCCATGAATTTTTTGAAGTATCCCCAACAGGATGGAAGCATTCGCTTTCCCTTTGCAATAATTATATTTACTGGACAAGATGAAGGCTTGTCTTGCATAATTACCTGCCTTGGTTGTATCCGTGTTTTTGATGCAGTTCGCAATGCCGATTAATATGTCGGCTCTTTGCAGATCATTCGCAAATGGCAATAAGGACTCTAAACTATCCTGTTCCGTTTCAACCTGAGCGATTGTAAAACAGGGGCTAAATAATAATATACATCCTAAAAATAAAACAAATCTAATTTTTGATAACATGAATTTTCAGCAGCTCTTTTCGCAACTAATGTACTATCTCTAAGCAAAAAAAACGAAAAAGACTTTATAATTTTTCTTTTTGCAATTCTTCCCAATACTCTACAGCCCTACGGGTATGTGGAATTACAATGGTTCCACCTACTATATTTGCCACTGCAAATATTTCAAAAAGTTGCTGCGTGCTCACGCCTAAATCGAAACATTTTCCCAAATGGTACCTGATGCAATCGTCACACCTCAATACCATACTTGCCACCAAACCCAACATTTCTTTCGTAACGGAAGGCAGCGCTCCATCTTCGTAAGTTTGGGTATCCAGGTTAAACAAACGTTTCAATACCAAATTATCCGCTCCTAAAATTTTTGCATTCATTTTTTCCCGGTAGATATTAAAATCTTCTACTTTGATCCCATTTTTCATATTTTGTTTTTATTAGCTGATCCTCAATTTCATACGTTATTAGCAGGTTCAAAGACTCAAATGCTCATTTGGATCCCAAAATACTTCTTTAAAGTTTTTGATCAGGTCATTTTCAACGAGGATGCCCTCATTTTCGAGACAAGTCTGCATTTCATTTTCAGCGCCAAAATGATGCTTGCCACTTAATAATCCATTTCGGTTAACCACACGGTGGGCGGGCACATAGGGGATTTGACCATGAGCAGCATTCATGGCATACCCTACCATACGTGCTCCCGAACGGGATCCCAAATAAGCCGCGATGGCTCCATAACTCGTTACCCGGCCATAAGGAATAAGCCGGGTTACCTCGTAAACATCTTTGAAAAAATCTGATCCCTGTGGCATAGGACAATTTTGAACCTAAAATATTTCAATTACAAATCAAATGGTATGTTTGAAACATGCAAGCTACAATTAAGCCACAAGATATCCTCAAGAAATATTTCGGTTATGAAAATTTTCGCCCTTTACAGGAACAAATCATTCAGGGCGTTTTAAACAAAAAAGACACCCTGGTATTAATGCCAACAGGCGGAGGAAAGTCATTGTGTTTTCAGATTCCGGCCTTATTATTAAATGGCATTACAATAGTTATTTCACCCCTGATTGCGCTCATGAAAGATCAGGTGGAAGCCTTACGTGAAAATGGGATAAAAGCGGCCTTTTTTAACAGTTCATTAAGTGGCCAGGAAGCCGGAGATGTAATAAGGCAATGCGAACAAAATGAATTGAAACTCCTTTACCTCTCGCCCGAAAGACTCCTCTCGGGGTCAGAAGCATTTTTGAGTAAGCTAAATATCTCTTTAATTGCTATTGACGAAGCCCATTGCATCAGCCAGTGGGGACACGATTTCAGACCCGAATACACCAAACTAAGCCTTTTGAAGAAAAACTGGCCGGAGGTTCCTATTATTGCCTTAACAGCAACTGCAGATAAAATTACGCGTAAAGATATTGTTAACCAGTTAGGCCTGCAGGAACCAAACATTTTCGTGGCAAGTTTCGACCGGCCCAATTTAGCACTGGAGGTGAAATTTGGCGTTAAGAAAAAAAAGAAAATTGAAGAGATCATTCAATTTATAAAAAACAGGAAAAACGAAAGTGGAATCATTTATTGTTTGAGTCGTGCAGGGACGGAAGAGTTAAGCGGTGAATTAAACCGGAACGGAATTAAAGCCTCCTACTACCATGCAGGCATGTTAACGGAAGAAAGAAACCGCACCCAGGAAGATTTTATTAATGACCGTACAAATATTATTTGTGCAACCATCGCATTCGGCATGGGTATAGACAAAAGCAATGTGCGTTTTGTCATACACAGCAATCTGCCTAAAAATATTGAAGGGTATTATCAGGAGATCGGCAGAGCCGGCAGAGATGGATTGGCCAGCGATACCTTGCTCTATTATAATATCGGTGATTTAATTATGCTGCGAAAATTCAATGATGACAGTGGTCAGAAAGAACTTAATCATGAAAAATTAAACCGCATGCAACAATACGCAGAAGCCAATATCTGCCGTAGAAAAATACTGCTTGCCTATTTCGGACAAACATTAAGCAACGATTGCATGAATTGTGATGTTTGTAAAAATCCGCGTATACAAATGGATGGAACTTTACTCATTCAAAAGGCACTTTCTGCACTGATCAGGTTAGATGAAAAAGTAGGTATTAATATGTTAATTGATGTGTTAAGAGGTTCACACCGGAAAGAAATAATGGAAGCAGGCTATGATAAAATAAAAACCTTTGGCGCGGGTAAAGAGAACAGTTTTTATGACTGGCAGCAATACCTGCTTCAAATGCTTAACATGGGGTTGGTAGAAATGGCCTACGATGAGTCCTATACCTTAAAAGTAAGTGAATTTGGGAAAGAAATTATTTATAACAAAAAGCATATGAATCTGGTTGCCTTAGAAAGCGCACCCAGCTTTAAACCTGCTGTTAAACGCGATTTGATTAAAGACGATACGACGGATTTAAGCGATCAATTGTTCGACTATTTAAGGGGCGTTCGTAAAATGTTGTCGGAGAAGGAAAATGTACCGGCCTATGTAATTTTCAGCGATGCCACTTTAAGGGAGATCGCACAAAAAAAACCTACCCTCATCAGTGCAATGGTTTCGATAAGCGGGGTAGGCGAATTTAAATTACATAAATATGGAAACCTGTTTACCAAAGAAATAAAAAGCTGGTTGAAAAGAAATGATGTGAAAGCACCGAAAACAGATACTTATAAAGAAACGTTAACCCTGTTACAAGCCGGATTCAGTATAGAGGAAATTGCAGAAACCCGTGGAATTCAGGCAAATTCCGTGTATTCACATATTGCGCAATTGTATCAGGAAAATTTAATTGAAAACCTCGATGACTATATCAATATGGCTGAAATAAATGAGGTAAGGAAAGCGGTGAAAGCTACAGGAGAATCAAAAATTCTGACACCTCTCTTTGTGTATTTAAATGAGAGAATTCCTTTTCATATCATTCGTCTTGCCTTGGCCTATCTTAAAAAAAATGAGGCAATCTGAATATCCGGTTTAAAAATCTAAACTGAGTGAGAGATAATAGGTAGGCTTTGAAGCAACCTCTGAATCCTGAATTCCCCAGGCAGTATCGAACCGAACAAAATAACCAAAAAGTTTAGTTCGCAGACCTCCTCCAAAACCGGCTACAATGGGATCTCTGACATTTATTACCTTGGCCTTTATCGGACCTTGTTCGTATATTTTTTGGTTAAAGGTATTGTTTTCACTATACGGGTTGGAACCCACCCAGGCAGCACCGATATCAAAAAAAGGTACTATTTGAAAATTATTTAAAAACTCACTTCGCAAGGGTCGGTTCAAGGCGTATTGAAAAACAGGGACTCTTATTTCCGTATTAATTAATGCGAATGAATTACCATTTCTGATGTTTTGATCAAACCCCCTGAGGTTACATGCCAAAGCCTGAAAACTATAGTTTTGATCCATTGACGTTGAAATCTGGGTATTAAATCTTGGAGGTAACCAGTTTTCTACCCCTCCTAAATAATAAACGACTTTGGCCTTCCCAAACGAAGTATTTGCAGTTACCCGCGTTGCCCAGATTATTTGCCTGTGAATTTTTTCGTAATGCCTGAAATCAAAACCAAGGGTGTTTAGCTGAACATCAAAATCATTTGCATTCATGTAATGCTCATAAAAAATCTTAAATCGGGTACCATTCCATAAATTCAATCCTTTGGGAATGGTATTATCAAAAACATATTCGAGTTTAAACCCAACCCAGTTATTTACCACATCCCCCGAGTCGAGTGTTGCCACCGTAGTTGTTCTGGTAATTTCTCTGTCCTGACGATAAAACGTACTGATTCGGAAACTATTTATCGGATCAAAAGGAATTTTCAGGATATACCTGAACTCATGTGAAAGACTTTTATAACTTAATCCCTCAGGGCTGCCTCCTCCTTTACTCTGACGATAAAACACAAACTTCTGGTCTAATTTCTTTTTCAGGTTTTCAAAACTGGCAAAATAATCAACACCCGAAAGGTCAAAAGCCAATCGAACACCACCCACGATACGATAATCTTCAAATAAATCAATCATACCCAACTTAAACATACCATTTATTCCCGGATTAAACATATGTTCCGCTGCGGGTGAAATGGGTTGATAATAGGTATTGATGATGCTGTTATCAATCTGGGTAATTACCTTATCGGTGAAAAAGGTTACATCATAGAACCGGGGGGCATTTATCTTAATATTCTTTTTCGCATTCGGGTTTATTCCGGTTTTAGGAATCAGGATAAAATGGGGTCTTTTAAAATCAGGTTCCGTAAACTCATTCACAAAAAAGAAGGCATTGGTATCAACCGGAATTTTTACTTCTGTTTCTGTACTCACCTCTTCCATATTAGCCTTATCCGGTTTAAATACAACCGGCCCCGACACAAATGGTTTATTGGCAATCCCGGTTTTTAATCTGAACATATTCGGATAGGTTTCAATATTTTTTGATTCCTCTTCTACATTTTTTATGATTGGAGAATACTTGATGTAATATTTTCCGTCATCCATCACCAATTCATAAACCATTTTACCCTGAACCGAAATATCATGGGCTAAAATATTTCGTTTGTAATTGGTGAGCGGATACGTATAAACAATGTCTTTATTGTGAATGAGGGTATCGATTTTTTCAACCTGTTGGTTCAGGTTAATTTGTTTTCCTTTATACACAAAGTTATTCCCCTTCCATTCCGGAACCTCAGTATAAACGAGGATGTCCGTTTCTTTGGAGCTGCTATCAAAATATTTTACCTGCAGTTCGGTATAATCATATTCTTCTTCAAGCCTTACCGCATACCTATTCTTAATTCCGTTATATTCGCTCAGGTAGGCATAATATTTTTTATTATAATCAATAGGTTGAATTTCATTTAAACCGGGTGTATGGGTAAGGCGTTTTAATTTTCGGCTATTGGTCTCCAGGTCATACATAAAAAGATCCAGATTATTATCTTCATCAATAACCGTTTTAAGGGCAACTCCCAGAGAGTCTTGTTTTCGGTTTGAGCTGAATATTATTTTGGTAGAATAGTCCACAAACCTTGGATACAAATCATCATAAAAATCTGAGGTAAGCTGACGTTCCTTTTTACTGAGAATATCGTAGGTATAAATATCACTTTGGCCTTTTCGGATGGCTGATAATACGATGGTTCTTCCATTTTCGCTAAAATCAATTCCTGTTATTTTATCAAATTTTAAGAAGCGAATGGTTTCTTTTTTCTTATTAATCAGATCAACCATACGTAAAAAAACCTGCCCCTTGCGTTCATACACATAACCTAATTTATCGCCACCCGCAAGCCAAGCCAACAAAGGAAACGATTGATCAATGATTAACTGGTTATATTTATTACCTCCCGAATAAATCCTTTTTGTTTTGCCCGTTTTTGTATTTAACAACCAAATTTTGAATTTCCCGTTTTTATTCGTAGTAAAGGCGATATTATTACCTTTCGGGCTTGCTTTCATTTCCGGCTGAATGTATTGCGCAATACGTCGTTTGATCTTAAATTGGTCGCCCGGTAAGTCTCTGAGGTTATCTTCCCGGTTGTAAAGGCCCTGGTAATATTCCAGAAAATCTGTTTGAATGTCCTTAAAATCAAGATTGGTTACATACATAAACGCGCTTTCATAATTTCGGGTCAGGCGGGTTATGTAGATCATATTCGCAATCACATCGGGATCATACTTATCAGCCAGGTATTTCCAGAGTGCATGCCCGGCAAATACCGGATCTTTCTGACACAAGCGATTAAACTTAAAGGGCTTTTTACCACGTATTAAGTCCTTCATTCTATTATCCAAATCAACATCCCAGGGCTGCGACAAAAATGAAGTTAAACCCCGCAAATACCATTGTGGCAAATTTAATAATGCTGCATTCTGAAGACGATCCTGAAGCGATCCGCCGTATAATAATTCATTTAACAAAACCAAAGAAATACCATCCTTTAATTGCCTGATTAAATCGGCGTGATTGCCGTTAAAATATATGCAAACCCTGTTATTCACCACATTGGTATAACCACCGGTATTGAGTGCCACTTCTTCCAGTCCAAAATTACTTTGTTTAAAATCGGTGAGGGTATTATAGCATATGATTTCAATCCGGCCACTTAAACGATGGTCAATTGCTTTTTCGATCGAACTTAGGTTTTGTTCGGCAAATTTGGCGCAAAAACTTGCCAGTTCTCTTCCTCCCGAATAAAAAAAGGCATCATAATTTTCGGTTCTCAGAAAGCTCCATTCAAAGCGACCATACTGCATCCGGTTTTGTCCAAAAATAGTATTGATGCCCTGAGCCCGTAATTTTCCTGAACCGAAGAAAAGGAACCCAATAACGAAACAGAAATAGAAAATATGCTTTTTCAAAGTCAATATAATACACCAAATTTGCTGAAAAAATGGCAAAGAAGTTAGATTTTTTTTATGAGAAACCAACAAAAAATTGAAATCTCCATAAAAATGACTGAAAATATAAAGACTGAGTTGAAAATATTTTAAAATAACAGGAAAGAAATTGAACCTTGTTTATGACCTTTGCGCCCATGTTAAAAATCAAGAGTTTCGTATTTAATGATTTTCAGGAAAACACCTATATCATTTGGGATCAAACCTTATCCTGCGCCATTATTGACCCGGGTTGTTATAAAACCGATGAACAATTGCAATTAACCGGATTCATCAAAGAATATCAGCTGAAACCTGCCTTATTGTTAAATACGCATTGCCATATAGATCATATTTTAGGGAATGGTTTTATTGTAGATCAATACAAACTTCCACTGCATATGCATGAGGGAGAAATGGAAACGTATCAGGATACGGATCGCTGGGCTGCTATGTTTGGGATGCCTTCTTTTCAAATTCCCGAAAAGCGGATTTTTATAGATGAAGGAGATGACCTGATCTTAGGCGATACAAAATTAAAAATTCTGTTTACCCCCGGGCATTCCGTTGCCTCCTTAAGTTTTTTTCATGAGGCCACCCATTTATTAATTTCGGGAGATGTTTTGTTTAAAGAAAGTATAGGACGAACCGATTTACCCGGGGGCGATTATGATCTTTTAGCCGATAGTATCCGTACAAAACTATATACCCTGCCCGACAAAACCACTGTATTTTCAGGGCATGGCCCCTCCACAACCATCGGGCACGAAAAGAAGTATAATCAGTTTGTAAGGGATTTTGACATGTCATGAATTAACTCAAAATGATAGCATTTAGATTCCAATAGTACAAAATTTCCAAGATACCCATCCGTATATTTTACTCTCATGAATTAGTTTTTTCACACTCTGACAGCATCGGTCGAGGCTATATGCAGTAGGGATTGTGGGACCCTTACCTGTCCAGTTACACCGAAGTTTGAGCGGGGCAGAACGCTTGAATTACCACTGAAACCCATATTGATTATAGCCTTTGGTGTGCCGTCGTGCTTTTCACTTATCATTATTGTCCTTGTCATGAAGCAAATTTACCTCTCCATAGCCTTATATTTCAAATCTTTTGGCATTTTTTCAATTGCGTATCGTAATGCTGTACGAGGCATAATAGATTTGTTTTTAATCACATATTCAAATATTTCTCTTTGGTTTGCTTCACTAGCAGCTTTTAACATCCATCCATACCCTTTTTGAACTAAATCATCTTTATCCAAAAGCAAAATATTTGCAATTTCTAAAATTTCTTTGAGAAATTTTCCCTTTCTGGCTGGTATAATCAAAGTCACAGATGAAGCTCGGCGCATCCATCTATTGTCTGATTTGGCAAAGTCCTTCAACCTTAATAAATACTCAGGATACATCTCAATGAATTTGCCAACTGTATGATTACAAAGCGTATCACATGAAGCCCAATTATTTACATATTCACAAATCCATCTCTCAAATATTTGGATGTCTTTTGGTTCGTATTTTTTATGAACATAATATGACCAATGGCATGCAATGATGGATTCTTCAATAAATCCTGATTGCCATAAAATCTCGCAAAGGTCAAATATTTCGGATTTTGGCTTGAAATCAATCAGTTTAAAATACTCCTTACTAATCTTGTTTACAGTTGGAACCTTGACTCCATATAACTTAATCTTTTCTTTGAAGAAATTTTGACTTGTCGTTTGAGTTTTTTCGTCAATACTCTGATTTAATTTAGTTCGAATTTTGTCTACGATATTTTCCATTTTAAACTCATTGTTAATTTGCGAAACGGTTTCCTTAGCATGCTGCACAACGGTTTCCGTGCAACTGCTGTGGCTGTTGTGGTGCCACTTCATTGCCCCCCAAACAAATAAATGCAAGAAATGTAAAGCACCAAATTATCGCAAAACAGCCATAGCAATTACAACCTGTTTAAGGTTGGCGTTTCACACGGAGGCTCAACTGTCTTTTTTATGCCATCACCTTTTTTGATTTGGCCCTTGGCCCTAGAATGGGATTGGATTTAGTTCGCGATTTTGAAGTACGGTTTTTCCTTTGTTCTTTCCTCAATTTAATAAATGCACTGAACTCTCTTTTTTCCTCTTCGGTCCACGGTTTGTCCAGAACATAAAAGTCAACATTTTTTGGCTCTCTGATTAGTCCCATTGTATTATTTATTAAAATATTGTTTAATTAACCTATTGGCCCCAGAGGTTTCAATCATCATCTTTGTCCCCTTGTAATGAGTTGCAAAAAGGGTCTCTTGGTAATGCTTAATTAAAACCGTTTTCGCATCAAATGCAACGTAGCCGTCATACTCTTTTTCGAAAGAAAGTTTGCAAGCAAATGCTACTAAATTTCCAGGAACACCAGCGTACAATTTGTTTTTCCCCTTGTTAAATTTTGCACTTTCAATTAAGTGCATGTAAATATGGTCGCCGAAGTCGCTCAAACTAATTAGGCCTTGAATGATCTTTGGATTGTCCTTGATAAAGAGTTTATATACCTCTCGGTCATTAAGTTTTAGTTGGCCTTGCCACTGAAATAGCCAATGAGTTTTGTTAATTTGTTTGGTGTCCTGAGCACTTAGTTGAAAAACATTGGTGTCAAAAACGTCTCCCGAAACCGCATTTTCAATGGAGTTGGTAAGCTTGTCAACTTCAATGTCCACCAATATTTGTTTCTGTTTCTTCACTTATCAAATATAAGAAATTAAAATCAAAAAATAGTCTTCATATAAGCAAAATACTTCGGTTTAGTTTATAAATGGGATTTAGTTTTAATTTGTTTCTTGCAAATATTGAATGCAACCCCAATTTTGGTTTATGAAAAAAGCAGAATATGAATCTAAGATTATCGGAATACTTAAAAAGACAGCAAGTGTTATGAGACCTGAACTTACTGCACGCACAAATAACAATGAGTTTTACACGATCTTTGAGCAAATTTTCAATAAAAGTAAGGATCTGAAAATTAAAGCTGATGGATATTTGATCATATCAGTCATTGTTTGAATTTAATTGGGATTCTAATAATCTTTGAAGCTTTTCATTAGACTGCACGGAAAATTTCCTAATCCCTTTAAACTGGTCGCAAATTGCGACCGGTTCTAAATTTCGGTTTATAATTGGGGTCAAATTTATTTGCATTAAACTCATATCAGCTTCTTTATTGCGTTCAAAATAGTAACCGACTCTTTTTCCAATTTGGAAAAGGCAAACCATTTTTTACCGAGGTCTTTTAAAGACGCTCCAAGGTGATAGACTTCCTTCTCATCAATGATTAGGAAGCGGTCGTGGCTTTCTTTAAATTCCTTTATGAGTATGTTTGGGTACTGCTCGTTTGCTTTTTTTACGTCCAATTCCAATTGCTTGCTGATGCTTTTTGTAAAGATGATTACCTGCACATTCTTTTGCTTCTTACTTAATTGAACCAATACTGTATCGTCCACATAATTGTCAATTAACAAAATAGATTTTTTGGCTGAGCGAATAATTTTAGAAATCAATTGGTGAGCATCAAAGACCTGTCCATTGAAAAACACACCCTGAGTAGGTATTAAGTGGGTGCTTATTTGTAAGTCAATTTCATTTACCTTGTGAATCAGGTTTTGCATATTGTCTTCCATTCGGTTCATACGCGTATTTATAGAATATCCTTTTAGAAGGTGGTCCTTTAATACTTTATTTGCCCATATTCTGAACTGAATACCTCGTTGCGATTTTACCCGGTATCCAACAGAAATAATAACATCAAGATTATAATGCTCGGTTTGGTAGGTTTTTCCGTCAGATGCAGTTGTCGCAAATTTTGCGACAACTGAAACTCCGGCTAATTCTTCTAATAACACATTGGCAATATGCTTACCTATCGTTTTTATATCTCTATCAAACAAATAAGCAATTTGTTGACGATTGAGCCAAACGGTATCTTTTTCTACCTTGACATCTATGTGTGTCGTATTTTCATCAAGTTGATATAAAACTATTTCCTCTTTAAAATCCGTTTTATTTTCCATTAATAATCCCTTCTTCATATCAACTTCATAATAGCGTTCAATACTTCCTCTGTTTCTTTATCCAGCGCCTTCATTTGTTTGAGAATATCCTTTGGCGAACGAAGTGCTGCCTCTTCTTTTTTGTTGGGATTCTTTGGACTCAAATCAAAGGTGGCTGGGTCTATTGAAGCCACTTTTATGCTCCAGGAATTTTCACTCTCCTCCTTCGCTTTGCTACGGAGGACGAAGTCGGCAAGGTCTTTTTCATTCAGGGCATTGGTTTTACCCAGATTGCGGTCGAGGTTCAACTGATAGTACCAAATCTTCTTGGTTGGAGCTCCCTTCTCAAAAAACAATACCACCGTTTTTACTCCGGCACCGGTAAAGGTACCACCGGGAAGGTCGAGTACAGTATGCAGGTTGCATTGGTCCAACAACATTTTGCGAATACTCACCGAAGCGGTATCTGAATTGCTCAGGAAAGTATTCTTTATAACCACAGCACCCTTGCCTCCGGCTTTCATAATCTTCATAAAATGCAGGAGAAACAAATATGCCGTTTCGCTTGATTTCACCGGAAAGTTCTGTTGAACCTCGGCTCTTTCCTTACCGCCAAAAGGAGGATTAGCCAGAATTACATCATAGCGGTCTTTTTGTTGAATGTCCGCAAGGTTCTCGCTCAGCGTATTGGTATGAATGATATTGGGTGCCTCCACACCATGCAGGATCAGGTTCATGATGCCAATGATATAGGCCAGCGATTTCTTTTCCTTGCCGTAAAAGGTTTTGGTCTGAAGTGTTTTTTCCTGTGCTGTGGAACGGTGTGGGTATTTATGCTTGAGGTATTCAAAAGCCTCCACAAGGAAGCCTGCGGACCCGGCTGCACCATCGTAAATGGTTTGCCCCAACTCAGGGTCAACCACCTTCACAATGGTTTTAATCAGCGGACGGGGCGTGTAATACTCACCACCGTTGCGCCCAGCATTGCCCATGTTCTTTATCTTGTCCTCATAAAGGTGACTCATTTCATGCTTTTCTGCATGGGTTTGAAACCGGAGCTGGTCAATCAGGTTAATGACCTCACGGAGATTATAACCACTCTGAATCCGGTTTTTCAACTCACTGAAAACCTCCCCAATTTTGTATTCAAGCGAATCCGGTGAGGCAGCATCTGTTTTAAATTTCTTTAGATAAGGAAACAACTTTTGGTTAACGAAGTCTAATAAATCATCACCGGAAGGAGCCTTGTTGTGGTCTATTTTACCATCTTTATTCTTTGGAGCGGCCCAAACCTCCCAGCGGTATTCTTTCTTGATCAGGTATTCATAATCCTTTCCAGCCAGTTCTGCCCGTGTATGCCTTTCAGCCTCCAGGTCTTGCAGGTACTTTAGAAACAGTATCCAGGAAGTCTGCTCCACATAATCCAACTCACTGCTACACCCGGCATCCTTATGGAGAATATCGTCTATATTTTTGAAGGTTTGTTCGAACATGGGGCTAAAGGTATTTTATTAACTCAAACAATATTAAGGTTATTATCTTTTTCTCCGTCTTTTAGAATTTGAAACTAATCCAAATGTCACCAAACCAATAATGAAAAGCAAAAAGTAAATGAAACTATTATCAGAGCTTTTTTCTTTTAATAATTCTTTTTCCCAAAAAATAGTTTCGTTGAAGTCGCTGTTGTTAAAGATGTCGTTTCGAAGGTTCTCAACTGTCGTGAAAGAATAATTCTTCAAATTAATCTCAACGCTTTTATACTCTCCGATTTTATAAAAATTTCGTTTGGTGGTATCAACGGCATGAGTAATTAAGACCTCAAAGAAAAAATCCTGTCTGCTGGTCTTTGCCGAAACATCAGGTTGAATTGTCAGAAAAGGAATTTCTTGTTCCGCATTGTCGTAAAAAACTTTGCCGTAAGTTTTCAAAACTATTGACGACCCTTCCTTAATGATTTTTTTAGCTAACTTATGCAAAGCAGTTTCTTGTCCGCCTGTACAAGTTGTTTCCTCGTAATGGCGAAAGTGCCAATCGTTCTTTTTTCCTTGAGCTGCTACCAATGCTTTTCCGCAATCAAAGCAAATACAATCGCACGAAAGTCCTCTGGAAGCAACTTCAATTGAAATTGCATTTCCTGTCATCCTATCTTTGCCAAGCTTGAATGAATTAGTCATGTTTGTTTTCGCATTTGGTCTGTTCGCTTCTTACAGAAAATTTTAAGTTAGCAGTCTTACCAAGCATTGCAGCTAACGGCAGTCTGTAACAATACTAAGTTTTTAATGCGAAAGTACTTTTTTTAGGGGATTTTGAAAGCTTGAGAATAAGACAATAATTATTTGGGGGGAATGAAGCTTAAAATAATAGGCTAAAGTTTCTATTCTGAAATGACATAAACCCATAATAGCATCGCATAACCTTGCAAAGCCTACGAGGTATGGCTCTACATAATGGAACACTGGGGTTACTCGTATTTGACCGGGGGTATTAATAAAAAAGGGAAGTCAAATTTGCGAACCTGTCGTGGCCCAGAAGGAAAACATGTATGAACCTGACAGGAAAAGCTGTAGGCAAGAACAATAAAAAATTGGAGTTCTGAACTGAATCAAAACTCACCGGATTATAATTTCAGCATCCTCCTTCTGATGTCAAAACAAAATTATAACCACTGGGATAATTGTAATGATACGGATTGATCATAAATATAGTAAGAAGGGGATGTTTTTTAAAGATCGATAAAAATAAAGGCCTTCACTCGATTAAATGAAGGCTTTTAGGTTTGTCAATGAATTTGTCAGCTTAATTTGCTAACTATCTGTATTTCAAGACCTATGGTGGTGTGGGAGGGAA
>CAYHCF010000003.1:138261-179679 GCA_964355075.1 uncultured Chitinophaga sp. | reverse complement strand
TCAACCGATTACCTTTCTTCCACCGATTACTGATTACCTTTCTTCCACCGATTACTGATTACCTTTCTTCCACCGATTACCTTAAGCGGAATGTATAAAATTATACCGTTTCTTGTATAGTTAAAACCTGTCCTTCCTGAATCCCCAGCTGAGCAGCTCGCTTTCATAAGTATCCGGGTTTTGTGCCTTGATCATTAAAATTAATGAATTAAGTACCTTCCGGATATTTTTGGCCTGTTCGTTTTTGTCTCCTACATGATCCGATACCATATTGATATTCTTTGCATATTATTATGGGCTGGCAGGACTTTAGGAAATGATGAATATCGAATGATGAACGCCGAATGTCGAAGTAAGGGAAATTGGAAATGATGAATGAATGTCGTTAAGTTAACGCTTTTGAGATGGTGGTTAACCTTGGCAACGCCTTTTGAGGATCCTTCGGCAAGCTCAGGATGACATTTCGTAACTCATGTGAAATGGTGATTTTGGCGGGATGAATTTTTTGCTTTGCAAAAAATTCATCCCGCCAAAATCATTGCCATATATAACGGTCTGGCGTGTCATCCTGAGCTTGCCGAAGGATCGCGGAGAAAGTATATCCTGGTACGATTTTTTGTTAATTGCAATATAAAAGTGATATTCTCTTAACTAAACGACATTGAATGATGATTCCGATCAATCGGAAGAACGCCGAATGATGAAGTGCCAAATACCTGATTTACCTCAGTTCTAAACTTCGATATTCGACGTTCGATATTCGACGTTCGATATTCGTTATTCGATATTTTCTGCAAATGCGCTGTTACCACCTGTGCTGTTTCGTCTTCTGTGTTGTGTTGTAAGTGTCCGCTGTCTGCTGCATTGTATTTTGTTTTTTTTGTCCGGAGGAGCAATTTTGTGAAAATCTCTTTTCTGTCGGGTGCAGGATGGGCAAGCTCTTTTGATTTTGTCGTTCAATTAAAAAATAAAAAAGGGGAAAAGCAAATGTGCTTCTAAATAGAGTGGGTGATTACGGTGTTGTATTGTCTATCGGTGTGCCCTGCTGAACTTTCCACCTGTCTCTACAACTGATATTTGTACAATTCCGCAATTACTTCATAATACTCTTTTTCTATCTGCAAATAATTATTGAACGCATTGTAGTAATAACTCAACTCCATAAAAAATTCAATGGTGGAAATTTGTCCCGATGCGAGGGCTTTGTTTAAAAGCGTAGTGTTATTGAGCGAAGCGAAAACGGTTTGATATTCCGACAAAGTGATTTTCAGGTTTTGATATTTTTCATAAAGTTGTTTTATCTCATAGTAATTTTCGTTGATGTGGTCTTGCAAATTCAAATTGGTAAAAAGCAAGTTTGCCTGCTGTGTTTTCACGGTATTTTTATTTTCCCAGAGAGGGATTGTAATTCCTGCATGAACACCCTGAAATGCTTGCCCTAAAATTCCCTGATAGTGATAACCCATTTCAAATTTCGGAAGCCACATTGGCTTGCTTAATTCCACTTGCTTTTGTGTAATGAGTTTTTCCTGTTCTAAGAATTTCCGTATCGGGTCGCTGGCTTCAATTTCATTTTCTAATTGTTCAAAGGCGGGAATGGTTGGCAATAAAGGATAAATGGTGTCTGTAAAAATAATTGCATTTCCTCCATTGAGTTCAGTAAGTTTTTGATTGAGTTGATTGATGGAAGATAAATCTTGCTGAAAATCTTTGTTGATTTCAATAAGTTGGAGTTGTGCTTTGTTCACATCTAAAATATTTCCTTCGCCTTTATTTAACTTGACTTGAAAATCGCTTAATAATTTTTCGGTGTTCTGCTTTCTCTGTGCAAGTTGTGATTGAAGTTTGTTATGATACACTAATTCAATACAGATTTTTTTTGCTTCAAGCAAAACATTCTGTCGCTTAGAAGTGATTTGAAATTCTGTTTGTGCAATTTGCTGTTCGGATAATTGTTTCTTTTTGATATATGCAGTAGGAAAATCAAATGACTGTGTTACGGTGAAATCGTTTTGATTGCCTGCGGTGCTAGGTGAGCCAACCATGAAATCATAATCGATAGCGGGATTATAGGGTGTTAATCCTGTTTTGTATTGCAGCTTTTTCGCTTCCCAATATTGTGTGTTTGCAATAATGGTTTTATTGTTCTTCGCAATGTTAGCAAGAACAGTATCAGCACTTGACTGTGCATTTGCATTAATTGTAAGTGCAAGCACACACAGTTTTATGATGAGATATTTTTTCATTTTGTTTTCGTTTTTTTGTTTAACAAATAGTACACTACCGGCACGATGTAAATATTAAGTAGCGTAGAAGTGAGTAATCCTCCTAAAATTACTTTTGCCATTGGGCTTTGAATTTCATTTCCCGATAAATCCCCTTTGAGTGCTAACGGAATAAGTGCAAGAGCCGCTGTTAATGCGGTCATTAAAATTGCATTTAAACGGTCAGAGGAACCCATGGTCACCGTTTCATAAATTGAAACACCTTCCCCTTTCAGTTTTTGATAGTTCGAAATCAAAAGAATCCCGTTTCGAGTTGCAATGCCAAAAAGAGTAATAAACCCAATAATTGCTGGAATACTTAATACTCCGGATGTGAAATAAATTGAGAATACTCCGCCGATTAATGCCAGAGGCAAATTAATTAAAATAACTCCTGCTAGTTTAAAGTTCTTAAACTCCTGAAAAAGCAATAAGAAAATAATCAGTATTGCTAAAACTGATGTTAGAAGCAATGTTCTTGATGCTTTTGCTTCGCTTTCAAACTGACCGCCATATTCAACCCGATACCCTTCCGGGAATACAATTTTATCAGTAATGTTTTTTTGAATATCCTGTACAACACTTCGTATATCACGCTCTGAAACATTTGCAGAAACAACAACTTTGCGCTGTACATTTTCTCTGCTGATCCCACTTGGTCCCGAAACAGAAACGATTTCAGCAACCTGTTCCAATGGAACTTTTTTACCATCGTATGTGTCTATTAATGCAGAACGGATTCCTTCAATTGTTTCGGTGTAATCTTTATTCAAACGTAACACGAGGTCAAATCTTCGTTGCCCTTCGTATATGTCAGATAATTTTTCACCGCCAAAGGCAATATCTATAAACTCATTAAACTGCTCAATCGTAATTCCGTATTGAGCCAGCATTTCACGGTTTGCACGAATTTGTATTTGCGGTATTTCAACTTGCTGGTCAACATTAATATCTACTAAGCCGGGAACACCTGTTATTGCTGATTTTATTTCGTTGCCGATGACAAACATTTTATTGAGGTCTGTTCCGAAAACTTTAATCGCTATGTTCGCCCTTGTTCCTGAAATCATGTGGTCAATGCGGTGTCCGAGCGGTTGCCCAACTGTTACAGCAATACCCGGAATACCTGCTAATTTGTTACGAACATCAGTCAGAAATTCATCACGGGTCCGGTCTTTCAGTGTAAAATTGACATCAACCTCTGCACTGTTGACTGTTTGCGAATGTTCATCGAGTTCGCCTCTGCCTGTTCTGCGGGCTGTGCTTACCGCTTCAGGTATTGAAAGCAATTCCGTTTCAACCAGATTGCCCAAACGATTACTTTCTTCTAATGAAGTACCCGGCTTTGTTACTACCGATAATGTTAATGATCCTTCGTTAAACTCAGGCAGGAAAGTGCGTCCCATTGTTGAAATTAATAACAGAGATATAGCAAACAGACCTAACGAAGAAAAAATCATGGCTCGTTTGTGTAGCAATGTCCATTCAAGAGATTTCAGATAATAAAAAGTTAATTGACGGGTGAGCCATTTATCCTTTTCGTTTTTTGCAAGATATTTATCATCCGAAAGCATCATTCTGCACAATAAGGGTGTAAGTGTCATTGCAACAATGAGGGATATAAATAAAGAAACAATAAATGCGATGCCTAACGGTATGAGCATTCGACCTTCCATTCCCGAAAGAAAAAACAAAGGAATAAAAGCTACAATAATAATCAATGTTGCATTTAATATTGATGCCTGCATTTCTTTTGATGCGTCAAACACTACATTAAATGAAGACAGGCGTTCTTCTGTAGGTTTTTGCCGGTTTTGCCGGAGCCGCTTATATGCATTTTCAACATTAATAATTGCATCGTCAACCAAAACACCTATAGCAATTGCCATACCGCCTAAACTCATGGTATTAATATTTAAGCCAAAGAGTTTCATTACTATTATAGTGCCCAGCAATGAAATGGGAATTGCCAATATCGAAATAATGGTGGTACGAAAACTTCCTAAAAACAGGAAAAGAATAATGATTACGAATACAGAACCTTCTATCAGTGCACTTTTTACATTATTGACAGAGGTTTCAATAAAATCTGCCTGACGGAAAATTTTGGTGTCTAACTTAACATCGGGTGGCAAAGTTTTTTGAAGCGCTGCAAGATTTTCTTCAATTCGTTTTGTTAAGTCAACTGTGTTTGCATTTGGCTGTTTTGAGATTGAAAGAATTACCGCAGGTTTTGCATTTTCGGAAGCATAGCCCATCTTTACAGCACCGGAAATTTTTACTTCAGCAACATCATTAATCCTTACAGGTTTTCCGTTGTTTGATTTTATATAAGAGCTGCCTAATGCTTCAATGTCGGAAGTCCGTGCCATTCCACGAACAACATATTCGTTGCCATATTGCCGGACTGCTCCGCCAGTCGAGTTCTGGCTTATTCCTTTGCAAATTTCAGCAAGCTCACTCATTGAAACATGGTAAGATTTCATTTTATAAGGGTCTGCCAAAACCTGATATTGTTTATAATCTCCGCCAATAGTTGTAACCTGTGAAACACCGCCTGTTGCTAATAACATTGGTTTTACATTCCAATCTGCGATAGTTCGTAAATTCATTAAGCTGGTACTGTCGGCCTGAATGCCAATAAAAAAGATTTCGCCCATAATGCTTGATTGAGGTGCAAGTGTTGGTTGTCCAACTCCCAACGGCATTTGGGAAGAAACTGTAATAAGTTTTTCACTTACAATTTGTCGGGCTTTAAAAATATCGGTTCCCCAATCAAATTCTACCCATACAAATGAAAATCCCTGTGAAGATGCAGAACGCACTCTGCGTACATCTGTTGCCCCGTTCATAGCGGTTTCAATAGGAAATGTAACTAAACGCTCTACTTCTTCCGAAGCCATTCCGTGAGCATCAGCCATTACTACAACAGTTGGCGCAGTGAGATCGGGGAATACATCCACATCCATATTGGATGCTGTTCTTATGCCGATAATTATCACCAAAAGCGAACACAACAAGATAAAATACTTGTTGTTTAATGAGAGTTTTAGAATATTATTTAGCATAGTATCAAAGATTAATGGTTATGACCTGAATGAGCATCTAACGTTCCGGCTGCCTGGGCAAGTTTTATGAGTATTGCCCCTTTTGAAACTATCCGTTCATTTTTACTGATACCACTTATGATTTCAGTTTTCAAACCGTCCGAGGAACCTATCTTTATTTCCCGCTTCTCGAACAATTCAGGGTTTATCTGCACAAAAACAAAAATGTTCCCCTGGTCTTCAATCAATGAAGTATTAGGCACTGTTAACGCATTTGTATTTGTTCTTGTTTTTAAGAATAATTCAACATAACTGCCTGAAATAAAACTGCCTTTATTATCAATTTGTAAGCTGACAGGGATTAAATAATTATCGTTATTCGCAGTGCGACCAAAAGATAAAATTTTACCGTTCAACTGTTCAAAAGTGTATGTTTTAGAATCCTGAATTGTTTTAATGTTTGCTGAATATATAGAACCTAAAATTGGAGCATATTTTTGTTGTACATCCGCTTTTAGTAATAGCGTTTGATTTTGTGAAATACTTGCAATTGGTTGCCCTGCTTCTACATATTGTCCGTTCTTAACGTATAATTGTTTAACAAAACCATTCATCGGACTTGAAACAGATTGCCCAGTTGAACTGAAATTAGTATTTAAATTATCATAAACCGCTTTGGCGTTTTCAAAATCTTTATGGGCATTTAATAGCTCTTTTTCAGATACTATTTTATTTTTTGCCAATTCCTTTTGTCTTTCATAATCCGCTTTGGTTTTTTCATAATTATTTTTTGCTTCTGCATAACGAACCGTAAAGTTGTTTTCTGCTAATCCATTGCCGGATATAGTAAATAAATTTTGTCCGCTATTAATGTTTTTACCTTCTAATATGTTATCGCTTGTAAAAATTATTAATCCGTTTGTTTTTGCCGAAACAATAATCTCGTCACCTTGTGCTGATTGAACCTGTGCAGATGTTTTTATTACTTGTCCGAAGGGCTCTATCACCGGTAATTCTGTCGCAAAATCAATTTTCCATGTTTGTTCTTTTGTGAATACAACCGTGTTTGTTCTGGATGGTGCATTGAGTTTAGCGGCTTTGCCCGCTTCTTCTTCGTTTGAATAAACGGTAATGTCAGGAACAATAAGTTGATAATTGTCATTGTCAGATTTTATTTCGTAAATAATTTGTCCCTTCCCTTGCGATTCAGGTTTTATGTCAAAACTATAAATACCTTTTCGGTTTGGCTTATCAAGCAGTTGAGATACTTCTTTATTTCCAATTATTAAACGAATTTTAATACTTCCACTTTCTACCGCTTTGAAACCTGCCTTGCCGGCAGGTAGGTCGGGTAAATGTGAAAAATGCGATAATACATTTGAGGATCTACCTTTTACAAATGGGTCGGCTTCGGCAAAAACTTCAAAGTCGGTACTATATGCAGTTAGTTTTATTTTAACCTCTTCTGCGGTGGTGTCATTATGATTTTCACCTTCCTTATTTTTGCAGCTTGCAATAGTTAAAATGAGTATTGCAAAAAGAAATAAATTATTTTTCATTTTCTTGAATTTTAAATTGAATAAAACAGAAATTCATGTGACGCATTGAATCAATGCAAAAGGTGTTCGCCCGAATGGGAAACTTGTTAAGAAATAAAAGCAGGAGGAGCCCGTAAATCCGAAGAATGGGAATGTGGCGAAAGGGCTATAAAATGTCCCGAAGGCGATTTATGAAGTAAAGGCGGAATCAACAATTCGTCAAAGAAATAATTATAAGGTAACACGGCAACTAATGAAAGGAATTGCTTGGAAAATGTGTTGTTAATGTTGTGGGTATTTTGGATGGTAAAATCGTCAGCCGAATGAACGAAGTGAGATAAATGATGGCTAAAATCCCTGCTGTTTTCCTCACTGTCATTGTGATGATTGGTCTCAAAATGCTCTGCTAATTCTTGTTCTGTGTCGTGGTGGTGGTGAGGAATAATGCTATGCCAAAGCAGAGTTGCAAAGGAAATAGACAGAAACAATATTGCTATATATTTTTTCAGCATCGGAGACAAAGATATGAAAGTTTTTTATTTCCCTTTTTCTTTTCTTTTACGGGTGGAAAGATTTGGCTCTTTTGACTTTGCCACTGCGGTTGGTTTTTGTGGTTAGGGGCAAAGGCAAATGTGCCAAATGTGCGAGAGCAAAAGAAATTTTCAAAAATGCGAAGCGTGGTTTTTTTTGTTTTCTTTTTTGTCCGCTGTTAATTACCTAAGTACCTGTCCACAAAGTGCGGAAAAGTCCCCGCTTGTTTGTCTGCAAGTTTGAAAGTAGCAGTCGTTGTCAAAATGCTACGGAAATGTCTACGGAGAACTGTCATTTTTTCAGCATTGGTGGCGGCAGGGCCTTAGGAAATGATGATTCCGATCAATCGGAAGAACGCCGAATATCGAATGTCGAAGAATTTTAACTTCATTATTCAGCGTTCGATATTCGATATTCTTTTATCTCCGGAGTGTGACAAATGATTTGGGGTTTCACATAAAATAGGTTTCGACTCCGCTCAACCAGACAGAGCCCCAAGTCAGTTTGCGAAGTTGGGAACGCTATTCTGTAATCGGTAATCTTCTAATCTGTAATCTGCAATCTGCAATCTTAATTATACAAAAAACAGTGTAAATTATATTCCCAAAAATGACATTTTATCAGATGTTTTTAAAAATTAATGTAAGGGTTGAACCAAAATAAAATTTGTTTTACGAAAAAAAAACAACAACTTAGCATCATAATTAGTTGCATAATGCCTTTTGTAAATTCATTGGTAAGTTGGTATTTGAAAAGACGTCTTCCGGCTTTTGAAGAAATACTGAATAACCCGCAACAGGTTCAGCACGACCAACTGATGCGACTATTAAGAACCGCCCAGATAACAGAGTTTGGCCGGCAATATGATTATAAGAGCATCCATAATTTAGAGACCTTTAAGCAGCGGGTTCCGGTAACCAATTACGACGACTTTAAGCATTATATAGAGCGCATGATGCAAGGCGAGCAAAATATTTTGTGGCCGAGTGAAGTGCGTTGGTTTGCCAAATCCTCCGGAACCACGAGTGCGAAAAGCAAGTTCATTCCGGTAACCTACGAAAGCCTTGAAGAATGTCATTATCAGGGGGGAAAAGATCTGTTACTTACCTATCTGATGCAAAAACCTGAATCAGAAATATTTAATGGCAAGGGTTTGGTTATGGGTGGCAGTCATCAGATTAATCAGGAAAATAATGAGAGCTTTTTTGGTGACCTTAGCGCAGTCATGATACAAAATATGCCCATATGGGTTCATTACCTGCGAACACCTGATTTAAGCATAGCCATTATGGATGATTGGGATAAAAAAATTGAGAAGATGGCCCGGGCTACTATCAATGAAAATGTTACCAATATTTCCGGAGTTCCCACCTGGACCATCGTTTTGATTGAAAAACTTTTTGAACTGAGTGGCAGAAATAACTTAACCGATATTTGGCCAAACCTTGAATTATATGTACATGGAGGGGTGAGTTTTACGCCCTATCGTAAACGATTTGATGAATTGATAAAAGGGAGTCAGGTTAATTATCTTGAAACCTATAATGCGAGTGAAGGATTTCTGGGAATTCAGGATCGGATGAACAGAGACGATATGTTATTAATGCTGGATTACGGAGTTTACTTTGAATTCATGCCGATGAGTGAAATTGGCCGGGAGTTCCCACAAACTTTAAGTTTGGATCAAGTTAGCATCAATGAAAATTATGCGCTGGTAATTAGCACCAATTCCGGATTATGGCGTTATCTGATTGGTGATACGATTAAATTTACCAGTACGCATCCTTTCCGATTTAAAATTACTGGTAGAACCAAGCACTTTATCAATGCTTTTGGAGAAGAATTAATGATCGAAAATGCCGACTTTGCCATAAACCATGCATGCGTTCAAACAGACGCGTTATTGGCAGACTATACTGCTGCACCTATTTATTTAAGCAGCCAGACAAAAGGCGGACATGAATGGCTGATTGAATTTGAACGCGAGCCCGTTTGCATGGATACCTTTGTGAATGAGTTGGATCAAACCTTAAAACAAAAAAATTCTGATTACGAAGCCAAGCGTTTTAAAGACATGGCCATGCTAAAACCTTTGGTAAAATCTTTGCCAAAAGGCACCTTTTATAAATGGCTCAAACGTTCGGATAAACTTGGCGGCCAACATAAAGTACCACGCCTGAGCAATCATCGAAATTTTGTTGAAGATATTTTGCAAATGCAGCGTGGAGATCAACCCGAAGAAGTTCTAAAAGGGACGTCTTCATAATTTTTACTATTATTCTATGTCTATTTTCAAAAAATCAAATAGAATTTATTTATTTTTTATTGCCTTAAGCGGCATTGTTATTTTTTTGAGCACAAGCGAAACTCAAAATCAAAAAGCCCAGGAAGAATTTAATCGTTATTATAAGATTTATTCACTGGCACTTCCAAAAACCATCAGTTTTGCAGGCGTTAAAATACCCTTAAACGAGTATGATGTGGCAGAACGTTATGATCGGGAATTGCTCACTAATGTTTATTGGCAATCTCAAACTTTGTTGCTGATTAAAAGAGCCAACAGATATTTACCCATGATTGAAAGTATATTGAAACAAAACAATATTCCTGCCGATTTTAAGTATGTTGCCATGGCTGAAAGCGGCTTACAAAATGTAGTATCGCCGGCAGGAGCTGTGGGCTTTTGGCAGTTTCTCGACAAAACCGGGAAACGATATAATCTGGAGATAAATGACAATATAGATGAACGTTACAATATAGTCAAAGCAACAGAAGCCGCCTGTATGTATTTTAATGAAGCGTATGCTTATTTTGACGACTGGAGCCTGGTGGCCGCAAGTTATAATATGGGCATTGTTGGCGTAAAACGTCAGATTTCGGAACAGGGGGTGAAAAATTTTTTTGATTTGTATCTGAATACAGAAACTTCCAGGTATGTATTCCGCATTATTGCCATCAAGGATATATGCGAAAATCCTACAAAATTTGGATATAATATTCCCTTTTCTGATCTGTATAAAGAAATACCTGTGGTAAAAGTTAAGGTGGAATATAGCATATCGGATCTTGCCGATTGGTCGGTTCAAAATGGCTTTAACTATAAATTATTGAAATTACTGAATCCATGGATTCGTAAACCCTTTTTGAATGTAGGAGCAGGAAAATCTTATTATCTGGATTTGCCCAAAGATCGCCTGATGTCAGGTCCTTTGGCTTCAAAAATTAAGCAGGATACCCTGAAATTCTCTGACACCCAACAAGACAATTTGATTAAAGAGGATGTTATTACCGATGCCGATTACCACGTTTTAAAAGGTGAAACCCTAAAAAGTATTGCACTTAAAAATAAAGTTAGTGAAGAAGATTTGATTTTATGGAATGAATTAACCCCTGGTCAGGCACTGAAACCCGGTGCTATTTTAAAAATAAAGAAAATGGGTGATGATTGGTAAATAAAATTAATCTACATTCGCACGGCAAATAACGATAAGTATTATTTGCTATGTTAAATGACAATCTAAAGTTCTTTGGTGAGGGATTAACTTATGACGATGTTCTGTTGCTTCCCGCCTATTCAGAAGTGCTTCCGCGTGAAGTAAATACTTCAACCCAGCTAACCCGCAATATTCGAATCAATATTCCACTCCTTTCGGCAGCAATGGATACGGTTACCGAATTCAGGCTGGCTATTGCGCTGGCCCAACAGGGAGGTGTTGGAATTCTGCATAAGAATATGAGTATTGAACGCCAGGCTGAAGAAGTGAGAAAAGTGAAAAGAAGCGAAAGCGGAATGATCATGGACCCGCTGACGCTGCACAATTCAGCTACATTGCGCGATGCCCACCGGGTAATGAGCGAAAATAAAATTGGAGGGATTCCCATTATAAATGATCAGGGTATTTTGGTTGGCATATTAACCAACCGTGATTTACGTTTTGAAAAGGATATGGATAAAAAAGTATCAGATATCATGACAAAAGATAAGCTGATCACCGCACCGGAAGGAACCAGTTTGAACCAGGCCGAAAGTATTTTACAGGAGTACAAAATAGAGAAATTACCGGTAATTGATAAAGCGGGCAAATTAAGGGGATTAATTACCTATAAAGATATTCTAAAAATCAAAGATCACCCAATGGCTTGCAAAGACAAGCATGGCAGGTTGTTAGTAGGGGCAGCAGTTGGTATCGCTTCCGAAACCGAGGCCAGAATCACTGCACTGGTAAAGGCAGGCGTTGATGTGGTAATTATTGATACGGCTCACGGACATTCGAGGGGTGTATTAAATGAAGTAAAAAGGCTCAGGAATTCATTCGCTGATATCGACATCATTGCCGGAAATATTGCAACCGGTGATGCTGCCAGGGCTCTTGTTGATATGGGTGTAGATGCTGTAAAAGTTGGCGTGGGTCCAGGATCCATCTGTACAACCCGAATTATTGCAGGCATCGGCGTTCCTCAATTAACAGCCGTTTATGAGTCGGCAAAAGCCATAAAGGGCAGCGGAGTTCCGCTTATCGCTGATGGGGGTATCCGGTATTCAGGAGATATAGTTAAAGCCATTGCTGCAGGAGCAAGCACCGTAATGAGCGGCTCCATTTTTGCCGGAGTAGAAGAAAGCCCGGGAGAAACCATCATATATGAGGGACGAAAATTTAAATCCTATCGGGGTATGGGTTCCATTGAGGCCATGAAGGAAGGCAGCAAAGACCGTTATTTTCAGGATGCCGAAGATGAAATTGCCAAATTAGTGCCAGAAGGAATCGTAGGAATTGTGCCTTTTAAAGGTTTATTGAAAGAAGTAGTTTATCAGTTTGTTGGAGGATTGAAAGCCGGAATGGGATATTGTGGTGCGCCAAATATTGAACACCTGCAGATCCATGGTAAATTTATTAAAATCACCTCTGCCGGTTCAAGAGAAAGTCATGCACATGATATAACCATAACCAAAGAAGCTCCAAATTATAGCAGGAATTAATACCGGAATGGGTATTTAATAAATCACAAATCGGGATAAGGTTCGGGCTTTATTTACTTTATTGCCGGCAGGAATGAGCTATTCCGTTTATCAAAAATAACCTATTTTCGCCTCAAGACTACTTAATATGATTGAATTACAAACCGACTACCAGAGATATTTTAATCAGCAATACGATACCACAACTGAATTTATCATCCCATTTATTGGAAGGGAAAAAGCAATAGAAAAAGGAAACAGGTTTTTGGAAGTGGGAAGCGGTTATGGCGGCGTTTGCAAAGCTTTTGCGGATATCGGTTGCAAGGTTACCGGTATTGAGTTACTGGATCATGCCAGTAATATTGCTAAAGATTTTTTGAAAGTTGATATTGCCTCCGGACAGGTTAAAATTATTAATCAAAACATTTATGATATCAATCCCGACAAAGACCTTGACGAGAAATATGATATTATTTTATTAAAGGATACCATTGAACATATCCATGACCAGGATAAGTTTGTAAAACATATTATTCATTTTTTAAAAGATGATGGCGTTATCTTCTTTGCATTCCCTCCCTGGTTAATGCCTTATGGCGGGCATCAACAAAGTCTGGAAAGTACGTTCCTTCACAAATTACCCTATTTCCATATTTTACCTACGCCTGTTTACAAAGGCATCATGAAACTTTTCGGGGAAGTGGAGGGCAGGATTACCGATACCCTTGAAGTAAAAGAAACGCGGATCAGCATTAACCGGTTTGAGCACATCATTAAAAATGCCGGATTCAAAATTACCCTCCGTGAATTTTATCTGATCAGCCCCAGCTATAAGTACAAATTCGGAGTCACCCCAAAAAAACAATTTGGGCTTGTTTCTTCCATTCCCTGGTTTAGGGATTTTATTACTACTACTTGTTATTATGTATTGAGGAAGGCCTGAGAAAATTGAACGCTCAATAGATGAGACCCTGGGTGTAAGAAATCACCAAATGATTCATCCCCTTTAATAATCGTAACCCTTAACTTTATCGTAAACACGCTTCAGTTTAAACTCCCGTGTATTGGTTATTACCAAAGGAACTTTTTCCACCGTGACAGAAGATGTATCGAGTCCAAATGCTCTTTCTTCGCTTAAACTCAACCGGTCTATAGTAAAATAAGCATCCATAATCAAACGTTCAAACCCACTTAATTCGTTTTCGTGAGAAAGGTGACGTTTTAATACTACAAACCTGAAATCTCCTGTTATATTTTGCTCGCGCAGGGAATTATAACGCGAAGTTACATCTACCTCTCCATTTTTAACCAATTCTTCAACCACTTTTCTGAAATAGAAGTTAATTTTTTGCTCAATCCTAAACCCTAATCTGAAATCAATTCTGATAATGTCATTGGGTACAATGTGCTCAACTTTATACTGCATGGTATATGGTTTTTCATCAGCATTGATATGTACAAACCAATAAATATCAGCACGTTTAGGTTGTTTTTGAAGAATAGAATATATTATTTTTGTTTCAATTTCATTTAAATGGTCTGCACTGGTGAGATAAATTAAATTGGTTGAATATTTTGAAATTGATTCGTCTTTACTTAATTGATGCAAAACCGGCAAATATTCTTTTAGTTGTACAAATTCTGTGAGTCTATTTTTAATCTTCCTTCCTTTAAACCAAATCCACATAATGATCACAAACGACAAACATATTAATAGCGTCATCCAGCCACCTGCAGGAATTTTGATAATATTGGCAGTAAGGAATGATATTTCGATGATTAAATAGGTAGTTAAAAAAAGAGCTAAAATAGGCTTAGGTGTTTTAACTTTTTGTAAAAAATTTACCATTAAAAGTGTTGTCATTAACATGGTGATTATGATGGCCAAACCATATGCAGCCTCCATTGCCGATGCATTTTTAAAATGCCAAACAATAACCATACAACCAACCCACAATATCCAATTAATACTTGGCACATAAATCTGTCCCTTTAAATCAGAAGGGAATTTTACACGTACTTTGGGCCATACATTTAACCTCAAAGCCTCAGATACCAAAGTAAAAGACCCGCTAATCATAGCCTGGCTGGCGATAATTGTTGCCAATGTTGCAATGGTAATTCCAGGTAGCAAAAACCAATGAGGCATAATCGCATAGAAAGGATTCACCTCATTTAAATTCTCCCCAAGGTGACTGATTAACCACGCACCCTGACCAAAATAATTCAATAATAAGGTGCTTTTAACAAAAATCCAGCTAACTCTTATATTCTTTTTACCACAATGACCCATATCCGAATAAAGTGCTTCGGCACCTGTTGTACATAAAAACACCGCCCCTAAAAGCCAAAATCCACCCGGGTTAACTGCTAATAACTGATAAGCGTAATAAGGGTTTAGGGCTTTTAATATGCCCGGGTTTAACATAATTCCCATAAGGCCTAAAACTCCAAGCATGGAAAACCACAAAATCATAATTGGTCCAAACATTCTGCCAACTATGCTCGTACCCATTTTTTGAACCAGAAAAATAAGCGTTATAATTGCTACAACGATTGGAATTGTTGGTAAATCTGGGTATTTTATTAACAAACCTTCAATTGCCGCTGAAACAGATATGGGAGGAGTTATCATCCCGTCGGCTAATAAAGCACAACCTCCAATTATTGCTGGCACAACTAAGTATGGTTTTCTTCGTCTAATTAATGAAAACAAGGAGAATATCCCTCCCTCACCATTGTTATCTGCTTGTAATGCAATACCAACGTATTTAATTGAGGTTTGAATTGTAAGGGTCCAAAATACACACGATAAGGCTCCTTCAATAAGTTGTTCATTTATTATTAATCCGGTTCTTGCAGATTCGGACATAATAGCCTTTAAAACATAGAGGGGTGAAGTTCCTATATCGCCATAAATAATGCCCAAGGCAACTACTAAACCTGCCATTGAAAGGCGGTGACTGCTATTTTTACTGCTCACTTGCTATTTATTATCAATGCTACAAATGTATTAATAGCTATGAAAAACAAAAGGTAAAAATAAAAAGCTTTGTCTGAATATTGCTCCTTGAAGTTGGAAGTCTGTTTAGAATGTTCACTGGTAAGGCATGCGATTTCCCAAAAAGCGCAGTTTAACTTGTGTAAATGAGCATTTTTGGGATGAGCATAACGCAGCCAGGGGACATTATAAACGGACTGCTAATTTGCCATTTCGCTGATGAAATGTATATGCATCAAATGAATATCCTCTTTGCTAAACTCATCCCCATATTCTTTGGTAACGAAATTGATTACATCATCATGGGTTTTCCGAAAGAATTCCATCACTTCATCCACAATTTCCTGCTCAGTGATTTCGTAAACATATTTCTTTAGATTGAGCTTGGTGCCACTATTTACTATATTTTCAATTTCGTCCAATAATTCATCCTTTTTAAGGCCTTGCCCACGTGCAATATCTTCCAGAGAAACCCTTTTATCAATATTTGTAATGATGGCAATTTTGCGTGCAGATTTATTGATCACCGATTTTATGGTAACATCTTCAACTCTTTCGATATTATTTTCCTCAACATACTTGCTGATAACATCTAAAAACTCTTTACCAAATTTTGCCGCTTTACCTGTACTTACTCCTACAATTTTTGAGAGCTCCTCCATGGTAATCGGATATTTGAAAGCCATCTCCTGCAAGGAGGGTTCCTGAAAAACAATATAAGGAGGCAGGTTTTTTGCCTTGGCAACTTTTTTGCACAAATCTTTTAAAATACTGAATAGCTCTTCATCATAAACCGGTTCAACCTGACTATCATCCTCATCCATATCGGTATGTCTTTCAAATTTGCGATCAATAGCCATTTCAAAAGCAGTAGGCTTTTTAAGATATGCTTCACCAACTTCGTTAATATTTATCAAACCATAATTTTCGATATTTTTAGTAACCATTCCCCTTAGTAGCAATTGCCTGATAACCGATTTCCAATAGTTATCATCTTTGTCTTTGCCAATTCCAAAATTCTTCAACTCCTGATGACCGCTCATGGCCACCTCATGGGTTTTGCTACCCACAATGATATCGACAATATGCTTGAGGTTGTATTTCCCTTTAATCTCTTTAATAACTTTCAGGCCGATCACTGCTGCATCCTTTGCATCCACCTTTTCCTTTGGATGACGACAATTATCACACATTTTATTGCATCCTTTATCGTCGTATTCTTCTCCGAAATAATGCAGCAGGAATTTTCTCCTGCAGGCAGCAGATTCGGCAAAAGCTTCTGTTTCAAATATGAGTAATTCGCCAATCTCCCGTTCCGCAACCGGCTTATCCTTTAAAAATTTCTCTAATTTTTCAATGTCAGCAGGATTATAAAACAAGATACAATCTCCATCCAAACCGTCTCTCCCACCTCTGCCGGTTTCCTGATAATACCCTTCAATACTCTTTGGAATATCATAATGAATCACAAACCGGACATCGGGTTTATCAATTCCCATTCCAAATGCGATGGTTGCTACAATAACATCTGCGTCTTCCATTAAGAACCTATCCTGATGATCTACACGAACTTTTGCGTCCAATCCGGCATGATAAGGAAGCGCTTTTATTCCATTAGCCTGCAAAATTCCGGCAATTTCATCAACCCGCTTTCGGCTCAGGCAGTATATAATGCCCGTTTTCCCCGGCTTGGTTTTGATATAGGATACGATTTCTTTGATGGCTTCCCCTTTTTTACCTTTCGACCGAACCTCATAATATAAGTTGCTGCGATTAAAAGAAGACTTAAACACAACAGTATCAGTCATTTGTAGGTTTTTGATGATATCGCTCTGAACCTTTGGCGTTGCGGTGGCTGTGAGTGCCATCATGGGAACATCCTTAATTTCCTTAACCATGGCTTTAATCCGACGGTATTCGGGTCTGAAGTCATGACCCCATTCCGATATACAATGAGCCTCGTCTATGGCAACAAATGAAATATCAATGGTTTTAAGAAATTCAATGGTTTCGTCTTTCTTGAGTGTTTCGGGAGCGATATACAACATTTTAGTATTGCCCGCATTGATGTCCTTTTTTACTAAGGTGATTTCCCCTTTATTAAGAGAAGAGTTCAGAAAATGTGCAATGCTATCATGTGAAAGTGATCGGATGGAATCGACCTGATTTTTCATCAAAGCTATTAGCGGTGAAATGATTATAGCCGTTCCGGGCATAATTAAAGCCGGTAATTGATAGCAAACAGACTTTCCCCCACCGGTAGGCATAATGACGAAGGTATCTTTACCACTCAATAAATTCTGGATAACTTCCTCCTGCTCTCCTTTAAAACTGTCGAAGCCAAAATAATTTCTAAGTGCTTCTTTAAGATCTACTTTCTCTAACGCAGATTTTACTTTTTCATGTTTCACGACTGCCATAATAACTGATTCCTTAAAAATAAAGTAGCTAATTTAATACAAATAATGATTTTAAGAAATTAAAACTGGTAAATCTTAATATAATTGCACCAAATTTGCTGGGCTCAAAAAAAATACAATCAGGCAAACTAGAATAATTTCAAAATGCAGAATAAAAATAATTACGCCATAATTATGGCTGGTGGCATCGGTAGCCGTTTTTGGCCGAGCAGCAGAAGCAGTTATCCAAAACAATTTATTGATATTTTAGGGATGGGGAAATCGTTATTGCAACAGACCTATGAGCGCTTTTTAAAGAATTTTTTACCCGAAAATATATATATCGTAACCAACTCAACCTATACGAACCTTGTAAAAGACCAATTGCCATCTATTGGAGCGCAGCAAATTTTAGGGGAACCAATGGGTAAAAATACGGCAGCCTGTATTGCTTATGCCTGTGGTAAAATTAGCAAACTTAACCCCAAGGCTATCTGTATTATTGCTCCAAGCGATCATTTGATATTAGATGAAGTCGATTTTACTGAGAAAGTTAATATCGCAATGGAATTTGCCAAAACAAACCCAGCCCTGATAACTTTGGGCATCCGACCCAGCCGGCCAGATACCGGATACGGTTATATTCAATATATTGATGAAAATAAGGATGCTAATTTGTTTAAGGTTAAAACCTTTACCGAAAAGCCAAGTATTGAAATTGCTCAAACCTTTGTTGAAAGTGGCGATTTTTTATGGAATTCCGGAATTTTTATTTGGAGTATCCCAAGCATAAAGGCCGCTTTTAAAGAACACCTGCCCGAACAATTTTCATTATTTAAAGAGGCTGTGAAGGATTATTTTACACCCAATGAATACAAAACCATCCAAACAATCTACGAACAAACCCGGAATGTTTCAATTGATTATGGAATTATGGAAAAGGCTCACAATGTGTTCGTTATTCCAAGTGATTTTGGCTGGAGTGATCTCGGAACCTGGACTTCCCTATATGAAATATCAGAGAAGGATGCAAAGGAAAATGTTGCGAAAGGGAAAAATATCATTTTTTATGATACATCCGGGTGCATGATCAATAACGGCTTAGCTGCCCAAAATAAATTAATCGTTTTGAACGGGGTAAAAGACTTGATTGTTATTGACACAGCAGATGTTTTATTGATCTTTGATAAAAACAAAGAACAAGAGGTGAAAGGAGTTTCTACCGATATTAAGATAAAGTATAATGAGAAGTACTCTTGAATCCCCTCCCGGGAGGGGCAGGGGTGGGTGCGATTTCCCGGTGAACACAAAAGCTAATCTTATCCCCTTACTTCAATCTGAAAAATGAACCAGCCAAATCCAGAAATAAATATCCCCCCTCTCCAAAAAGGGGAAAAGGTTGCCATTGTTGCCACAGCCCGTAAAGTGAGTTTGGATGAAATGGCAGATGCTGTAAGGGTTTTGGAATCATGGGGATTAATCGTTGTTTTTGCCCCCGGATTATTCGAAGTTGATAATCAATTTGCCGGAAGTGATACCAATCGTACTCATAGCTTTCAGGCTGTTTTGGATGACCCGAATATCAAAGCTATTTTTTGCGCCCGGGGCGGTTATGGTACGGTTCGGATGGTGGACGCTTTAGATTTTATAAATTTTAAATTAAATCCAAAATGGATTGTTGGCTATAGCGATATCACCGTTCTGCATTGCCATATTCATCAAAATTTTGCCCTGCCTACCATTCATGGCGTAATGCCATTGAATATGCAAAAAGAGAAAGCGCACGAAGAAAGCATTGAGAATTTGAGGAAAGTGCTTTTTGAAAAACCTGATCCTATTGTTTTTCCAAAACATGAATTAAACCAAAAAGAGGTTGGGGTAGAAGAAGCCCAACTGATTGGAGGAAATTTATCTGTTTTGTATTCCATTTTAGGTTCAGACAGTGATATACATACCGATGGGAAAATACTGTTTTTAGAAGACCTCGACGAATACCTTTACCATATCGACAGAATGATGCAAGGCCTGAAACGGGCCGGTAAACTCAAAAATCTAAAAGCCCTGCTTATTGGCAATATGAGCGATATGAAAGACAATACCATTCCTTTTGGCAAAACGGCTTATGAGATTATTGCGGATACCGTAAAAGAGTATCATTTTCCTGTTGTTTTTGGTGCACCATGCGGACACGAACCCAGAAATCTGAGTTTGGTTTTTGGATCAAAATACCAGTTAAGATTTGGAGAAATGGTTGAACTTAGATCTGTAATTGGTAATTGGTAATTGGTCCCTTCGACAAGCTCAGGATGACAAATTTTGCTGTCATAGTGAGCCTGTCGAACTACAGTAATAAGTAATCAGAAGGTAGTTGGCAGCAGGCTGGAATCAATTGTCGGTTCGAGCGGAGTCGAGAACGGTATTCGGCAATCTGTAATTTGTAATCTGCAATCTAAAAATACAGTTTACAAACAAATATTCCGCTGATTACACAAACCAAATCAACAAGCAGCATTATTCCTAAAGTATAGCGTGCATTTTTTACATTTACGGAACCAAAATATAATGCAACTACATAGAAAGTTGTTTCGGCAGCTCCCTGAAACAAACAGGATAACTGTCCGGTTAAACTATCTGCCCCATAAGTTTTCATAGCGTCCAACATAAATCCTCTTGAACCGCCCGCACTAAACGGTCGCATGATGGCAACCGGAATGGCATTGGTAATCTGAGGATCTACCTTAAACACATTAAGCAGGGAGCTAATGCCGTTCATTACGATATTCATTAAACTTGAATTACGGAAAATACTCAAGGCAACCAACATGGCAACCATATAAGGTAAAACCCTCACCCCTGTTGTAAATCCATCTTTGGCGCCATTTACAAACGAATCAAAAATATTGGTTTGATTCAGCTTAAATATTTTTTCATGATAAATACAATACAGCACAATCATAAAAATGATAAACAGCAAAACCCCATTGCTCAGGTTTCCTGTAAAATGAAATTTTTCGATGCCATTTAATTTATGGATGTAAAATAACAGAAACCCAATGACGGCACTTACTCCGGTAACCAAACCCACCACTACCCAATTAATTAAATTGATACGTTGTTTGATGCTCACAAATATGAGGGCGGCCAGGGTTCCAATAAATGAAGTAATAATAGTGGGCAACATAATATCGGCCGGATTGGTGGCATTTTGAGCGGCACGATAACCTATAATAGAGGTTGGGATCAGGGTTAAACCGGCAGCATGCAAACACAAAAACATAATCTGACTATTTGAAGCTCTGTCTTTATCCGGGTTCACATCCTGCATACTTTCCATAGCTTTTAAACCAAATGGAGTGGCCGCATTATCCAGACCCAGAAAATTAGCAGCAAAATTCATGGTCATAAACCCATAGGCTGAATGTCCTTTGGGAAGTTCAGGAAATATTCTGGCGAAAAAAGGAGCCAGAACTTTGGCCATTTTATGCATGGCATTCGAATCATTGAGTAGGTTTAACAGGCCGCAAAAAAAGGTGAGGTAACCAATTAGAGGCAGCCACAAATCCATGATGGTATTTTTACAGGTAGCAAAAATACCATCGGCACTTTGTTTACCTACACAAGCTTCTATTACGCCATTATCAAGCAATCTGTATAAGGTATCATTTTGCTGAAAGCCGGAACCTTTATTAGCTGAGATATTTGCATATAGGAGCGAATCCATTTGTTGAAAATTCACTGCTGTGAATTCTGCAACAATTAAGGCATCATTTTGTTTACCATTAACCAAACTGCCCACAGAATACAGGCCACCCACCATGAGCAGGTAAAAAACATATCCGATGCTGCAAACAATTATAAACGACCAGAATCTACTGAGTGCCATGGTTTGGGATTAAGTACTTCAATGGTACTTAATTTGAATCTAAAATTAAAATGGAAGTTTTGCGGAGTTGTGGATATCTGTGGAGGCGAAGTGGTAACTCCCTGTGCGGGTTTCAAGGCCGGTGTTTGCGGTATATACAATAGTTTTCACGTGTTGGTTCTTTTCCATTGAAGCCGGGGAATTCAATTTTGTTTAAATCTAATACGGTTTTTTTTATTTTAATTTCTTGAATATTTTGTCTTTAGTAAATATTATTTGGGAATATTTTGTCTCAAAGTGAATATAGGTTTCAAAAAAGATTCATGTTTTATTTTTCTCCAAAAGGCAACAATTTACCGTCAGATTATTCTTCATACAATGCAAGATTCAATTGGCTAATTTTCCGAAACCCTTTATCAGCTGTAAGTAAAGGAATTTCAATAAATAATGAAGTTGCTGCAATAATACTGTCGGGTAATTTTATTTCGTGTTTTTGCTTAATTGCTATTGTATGTTTTTTTATTTCTTCATTAATATCAATGATAATACATTCACTTAAAAATTGTTTTACTTCCTGCTGTTCTTTTGTGGTGATCCCTTTGAATCCAAGTAATTCAAGCTGGGTAATAAATGAAACATATAATTGAGAACCGTCAATGATTTCAGCAATAGTTTTATTACCAGATAACAGATATAAAGCAATATTGGTATCTACTAAAAAATTACGACCACTCATCTCTTAACTTTTTTTGGATGATTAAAGGATGTTCCTTAAGCTTTATCACTCCACAAAATTTCTTTGCATCAATTCCCTTATTACTCTGGAGCTTTTCAATTAGTTGCTTAATTGACGCTTTACTGCTTCCTTGTTTAATTACTGTTACCATCGTGTTGACATTTTGAAAAACAAAAATACATTTTTTTCAATTATTAAAGGAATCAATTTATATTCAGTTTTTTATGTTTGAAATACGGGGTCGGGGTGCCCCCGCAGGATACAATATTAATAAAATTATGCAGGTGAATTCTAAATTTTTTATTTTTTGCATTTGGAAATTGTTTTGTCCACTGAAATTAATTATTCCAAAATTTGCTAAAGTGAGTTTATTTGGGAATTGAAACATTTTGTTTACTTTTGAACTAATCATTCAGATTGATTTGTCTTTTTTTGAATCCATTTTGCAATGAAGATTATAAACATCAAATATTTTTTTCTTCTATTAAGTCTATTGCTATATGGAAATTGTAAGCTCTTGGCGCAACTTGCTCCGGTTGGAACCAAATGGAATTATGTTTGGTATGGTTCTGGGACCTGGTATATGAGACCAGCCTCTGTAGTTTACACAATAAGCAAGGATTCTATTTTGCAAGGCAACAACTATTCAGTAATTTCGGAAAACCCTGTCGAATTGATGGCTTTTAGTCTGGATAGTAACCGACTTTATCAATATCTAAATGGCCGCCATTTAATTTTTGATTTTAACCTCAAAAAAGGAGATACCTGCTATATTGATTATCTTTTAAATCGGAATTATTTGGAACCGGTTTTTGTGACCCGCAAATTAAAAATAGATTCAATTTTGGTGGACTCTCTTCTTGGAAACAGGTATTATTCTTCTATTTCGAATGATAGTATGAAGCTAAAACTCTATCCTTTACCAATCAGAAAGAAATCTATGGTAGAGTTTGAGCAGGCTCCTTATACTCCGATGGATTTTATCCGCACAACCAATAGTTGGACTGCTAGTGATGGAGGTTTTATTTTATGTAGTTATGAAGAACCGGGAAAATCCCAAACATTTGGTTCAAAATTTTATTGTGACACTTCCAGGTTTACCGGTATTTCCGAAAACAATTTGAAGCCATTTTCGATATTCCCAAATCCCGCTTCAGGCTCTTTTTCTATACAATTTGCTGAACCTGTTAACGAAGGTCTTATACAAATTTATGATTTAAACGGGTCATTACTCATTGAAAATAAAATTTCTGATGGTATGATCAAAATAAATGAGAACCGAGAATTAAAGAATAGTGTTTATTTGATAGTAGTTCAAAACCAAAATCAAATTTTCAGGGAAAAGTTGATTCTATTTGCATACTAATTTGAACTTATAGATAGTTTAGGAGATCGGTTTCTGATAGATGTCAAAAACAACATGGATTTAATCATACAAAACCCATATCGATTCAAAAATTCCTACAAAAACTTTAAAGAAATTATAATGCGAAATTCCCCATTTCTGATAGTTTATTTTATTGATGAATCAAAATAAACTGTAGTTATTATTTCAGTTTTTCACTGTAGCCGGAATCCCAGAAAGAAGTTAAAAGAATAGCAAATTGCAATACTTTTTTTTTAAGAATGATAAGATAATTTCTTTCAATCAAAAAAAAATCCCGGCTTGCGACCGGGATTTTTTATTTAACCTAAATAGGATTTTAAAATTTTGCTCTTGCTTGATTTTCTCAGGCGGCGCAAAGCTTTTTCTTTTATCTGGCGAACACGCTCACGTGTCAAACCAATTTTTTCTGAAATATCTTCCAAAGTATGAGCAGGGCCCCCATCTAAACCGTAATAGAATTTCAATACATCACGTTCTTTTTCGCTTAAAGTGGAGATAACGCGATTGATTTCCTTTTGAAGTGATTCGTTAATTAACTGAACATCGGGTCTGGGTTCATCGTTGGTATCTAAAATCCCCAATAACGTATTGTCTTCACCATCGGTTAGAGGCGCATCAATACTTAAATGACGACCTGTTGAACGCAAAGCATTTTCTACTTCCTGTAAAGGAATATCCATGGCTTCCGCAATTTCTTCCACCGTAGGTTCACGCTCTAATTCCTGCTCCAATTTTGCAGAGGTATTTCCGATTCTTCCAATGGAACCTACTTTATTTAAGGGTAAACGTACAATACGACTTTGATCGGCCAATGCCTGTAAAATAGATTGACGAATCCACCAAACAGCATAGGAGATAAATTTAAATCCACGCGTTTCATCAAAGCGCTTTGCTGCTTTAATTAAACCTAAATTCCCTTCGTTTATTAAGTCGCCTAATGTTAATCCCTGATTTTGATATTGTTTTGAAACCGAAACAACAAAACGCAAATTCGCATTTACCAATCGCTCTAAAGCAACCTGATCTCCTTCTCTTATCCTGCGCGCCAATTCCACCTCTTCCTGCGCATCAATCATTGGAACTTTACTTATTTCATTTAAGTATTTATCCAACGATTTGCTTTCGCGGTTGGTAAATTGTTTGCTAATTTTAAGTTGCCTCATTTTATCCTAATTCTCTTTTTGATTTTTTAGAACCTGCAAATTTCGTGAAAAGTTATGGTTATCTTTAAAAAAAACAAGAAGTATTTCATAATATATTAACCTACAATATTTTAATTAGTTGTGGCAGAAAATCAGGAATTGGCAGACAAATGACAAAAAAGGTAATTAACTGAGTATCTGATAGACCAATAAACTGCTTCCATATGCTAGAATCGTCAGGTAAATAAATTGAATAACTGCCCATTTGATTGAACCGGTTTCTTTTTTCACAATTGCTACTGTGCTCATACACTGTAGTGCAAAAGCATAAAAAATGAGTAATGAAAAAACGGAAGCTATTGAATAGGCCGGTTTGCCGGTTTGCGTATTGGTTTCATTTTTCATTGCATCCCTAACCGAATCAAGATTATCATCCGTGCCACTCACGCTGTAAATCGTACTCATGGTTCCAACAAAAACTTCACGTGCAGCTAATGAAGTAAGTAAAGCTATGCCAATTTTCCAATCGAAGCCCAGGGGTCTGATGGCAGGCTCAATAAATTTGCCAAATTCACCGGCATAACTGGCTTCTAACAAATCGGCATTTTTTTTCAAAGAAAGTCTGTTTTCAAAGGCTTTAATTTGTTCTGGTTCCGTATCAGGATGCGCCGCCAATTCGGTTTGATATTTTTGGGCTACCGCCAACATCTTATCTTTGGGTCCGGTTGATGCCAATACCCATAAAATAACGGATACTGCAATTATAATTTTACCGGCTCCAACCACAAATGCATTTCCCTTTTCATAAAGTGTTAGCATAATATTACCTGGAAGGGGTAGTTTGTAGCCCGGCAATTCCATTAAAAAATTATTCTTCTGTGTAGTTTTTATAAAATATTTGAAAATCCCGGCACTGATTAGCGCAGCAACAAAACCAATAAAATACATGAACATTAAAACCAATCCATGAACATTAAAAGGACCCCAAACAGCGGTTTTAGGAATAAACATGGATATCAGTAAGGTATATACCGGCAGGCGGGCCGAACAACTCATTAAAGGAATAACCAATATGGTTATCAACCTTTCCTTTTTATTTTCAATACTTCTGCTGGCCATAATGCTCGGCACTGCACAAGCCATGCCACTGATTAGCGGAACGATTGATTTACCATTCATTCCAAACGGCCGCATGATCCTATCCATGATAAAGCCAACGCGTGCCATATAGCCAACATCTTCGAGAATAGCGATAAACAAAAAAAGAACAATGATTTGGGGTAAAAACACAATAACACCACTCAAACCGGCCAGTATTCCATGGACCAACAAATCATTTAAGATACCCTGAGGTAAAGCATTTTTTAGAAAATTACTTACAAAGCCAAAGGCATATTCAACCCATTCCATTGGATAAGCCGACCAACTGAATACCGCCTGAAAAACAAGAAACATTAAAGCTAAAAAAATCAATAATCCAAAAATGCGATGCGTTAATACCAGATCCATTTTTTTTGTTATTGAAGCCTTTAATTTGTGGGTAGTTGCAATCCTCGCTTTCTTAACTGCTGTGTCAATCAGATGATATCGGGAAAAAATCTCCTCTTCCTGAAATTTACGGATATCAAAATTGTACTTTTGAAACGCTTCTGTAACTCTTTTCGATTTTTCACTTAATAAATCAACTACATTAATAGCATATTGCAGAGCCGCATAGTGATTTCGTTTGCTGGTAAGGTCCCTGATTTCTGATAATAGTTCCGAATTTACATGGGATAAATCAAGATAAACGGCATGAACGCGAGGCTGATCGTGAAGCAAAAGTTCTTTTAACTGAATAATTCCGGTTCGCTTACGCGCATTTATGGGTAAAACCGGAACTCTTAAAGATAAGGATAGTTCCTCGATATTGTATTTTATACCCCGCCGCTCGGCAACATCTATCATGTTTAATGCAAGGATTGCCGGAACACCCAGATCACAAACCTGTGTAAATAATAGCAGATTACGTTTTAAGTTAGATGCATCCGCAATAAAAATAACCAGATCCGGAAAATTGGTTTCCGCTTTATTTCTGAGAATTTCATAGGTTACCAGCTCATCCGCCGATTTTGGGTAAAGACTATAGGTGCCGGGCAGGTCAATAATCTGGAGCTTAACCCCTGACAAAAGCGTGGTTTCGCCAATTTTTTTATCAACAGTGGTTCCCGGAAAATTGCTTACCTTTTGGTTCAAACCGGTAAGGGCATTAAACAAGGACGTTTTGCCACAATTCGGATTTCCTACTAATGCAACTGTGATTATTCTGTCCACGCTTCCAATTCTATATCAATATTGGCAGCATCCTGCAACCTCAAACAAAGCTTATATTCTCCAATCATGATGGCAATCGGATCGCCAAATGGTGCGATATTTTCAAGTAAAACAGGCTCACCCGGTAATACGCCCATTTCAAAAAGTTTAAGTGAAAGTTCATCATCATTAACTTTTTTTATGTGCGCACGCTGACCTAATTTAAGTTGAGAAAGATTCATAAAGACCGGCAATTTAGATTTTTTCTAAATTGCTACCAAATTTTAGTTATTGGATATGCCAGAAATCATTGATTAGCAGGCAACTGTGCCCTGTTATTCTATTCAAATCCTCCCACCAGTTCATTTACCCGATTTGCATCCAGGCGTATGAAAATAAAAAGCAGAATGGTGAAACTTAATAAGGCGGAACCTCCATAACTGAAAAAGGGAAGCGGAATGCCGATCACCGGCATCAATCCAAGTGTCATTCCCACATTTATTACAAAGTGAAAAAACAAAATACAAACCACACTATACCCATATATCCGGTTGAATTTCTGTCGCTGTCGTTCAGCCATTCTTAAAAGACGCCACAGTAAAACTATATATAAAATGATAAAAAGTGTTGAACCTGCAAAGCCATACTCCTCACCTATAGTACAAAAGATAAAATCGGTGCTTTGTTCCGGCACAAACCTGAACTTATTTTGAGTTCCCTGTAAAAATCCTTTACCCCAAAGTCTGCCACTTCCAATTGCAATTTTGGATTGTTGCACATTGTATCCGGCACCTTTAATATCAACTTCTTTTCCTAACAGCACGTTGATTCGGGTACGTTGATGTGCCTGCATTACATTTTCAAAAACATAATCAATACTTCTAACCATCAACCCTGCTACAATAACAATACCCACTGTTAACAGAATCAGGCTTTTGGTTCTTCTTACCAACAATAAAAAAATTGAAGCCAAAATCACCAGACCTATAATAATATATATCGGCTCAACCAATAGGGCAAGAATAGCTATAGCAATCAGCATAAACCCGGTAAATAATATCCATCCCGGCAATCCTTCACGAAACAACACAAAAATCAAAGACGTAAAAACCAATGTAGATCCGGTCTCATTTTGCAACAATATGATCACCATTGGAAGAATAATAATTACCGCACTGTAAAACTGAACTTTTTTATCCTTTAGGAAATTTACATTATAACCACTTAAAAACTTAGCCAGTGCCAGTGCCGTTCCAAATTTGGCAAATTCGGCAGGTTGCATTCTGAATCCCCCTATTTCAATCCAGGATGCTGAACCTTTTACCGTAGTTCCTATCAGCAATACCAGAATTAATAATACGATTGTGATCACATAAATTGGATAGGCAAAAGCGTAAAAAAACTTCTCATCCACCACCAAAATCATCATCCCGATAATAGATGAGATACTTATCCAGATGAGTTGTTGGCCATACTTCTGAGAGGTATCCCATATCAATGGATTCGTCTCTTTATAAACTGAAGCATACACGCAAATCAAACCTGCTATTACGAAAACATAATAGAGCAATAATGTAAGCCAATCTATTCTACTTGGTTTTGGTTGTTGCAGTGTCATTACGATGTGTTAGATTTCCTTTTAACATCCGGTCTAATAATTCTTGTCTTGTATTTGATTTTCCCGTTAAATACTGTTCCATCAATAAACTTGCTATTGGAGCTGCCCAGGTTGCACCGAAACCGGCATTTTCAACCACAACTGCAATGGCAATTTTAGGATTATTTTTGGGTGCAAAAGCAAAAAAGATAGAATGATCTTTCCCATGGGGGTTTTGCGCTGTTCCCGTTTTACCACAAATTTCAATTCCCGGAATTCTGGCTATATAAGCTGTTCCATGTTCAACAACATCATGCATGCCATCAACAACAATCTGATAATAGGAAGTATCAATGCTTGTCCAGTGTTTATTGTTATATTCCAGATTCGGGTTTGCACGGTTATTAATCTTTTTCACGATATGCGGCGTAATATAATACCCGCGGTTAGCAACAACCGAGGTTGCATTGGCCATCTGCAAAGGTGTTATTCCAAGCTCTCCCTGACCAATTCCCATGGACAAAGTAGTGAGTGCCTGCCAGCGATATCTTCCGTAAAGTTTATCAAAATAACTTGCCTTTTTTAATACGCCAGGACCTTCACCAACCAAATCAATTCCCAGCGGATGACCCATTCCAAAACTGGAAACATTTTTATAAAATTCATTATAAGCATTTTCCACATGTTTATACCTTGGATTGTTAATCATGCTTCGATAAACCTGGCAAAAATAGGCATTACAACTTACTGCGATAGCTCCCCTTAATGACAAGGGTGAATTATGGGCATGGCATCCAACAAACAAATATCCGCGGTGACAGCCATAGGTTGTACCCGGAAACAGAACTTTTTCCTGCTGCCCAGTTAAACTCATGATAACTTTAAAAATAGAACCGGGTGGATAGGGAGCAGAAATTGGCCGGTTAAATAAGGGTTTGTCTTTATCCAATAAAAGTTCCATGTATTTATTACCCCTTTCTCTGCCTACCAATAAATTTGGATTGTATGTAGGGCTGCTTACCAAAGCCAAAACCTCTCCTGTTTTGGGTTCAATAGCAACAATACTTCCTGTTTTATTTAACATCAATGATTCACCCAGTTCCTGTAATTTCTGGTCTATGGTGAGATTAATATTTTTCCCTGCTACAGCCAGGGTATCAAATTCGCCATTTTTATAGTGCCCCTGCGTTCTGTTTTTACTATCCACCAAAACATAGCGTGTACCCTTCTTTCCTCCCAATTCGTTTTCGTAGGTTCGTTCCACTCCGCTTACTCCTATAAAATCACCTAAATTATAGTAACCATTACTCTTCTCAATATCCCTGTCGGTAACCTCACTTATATATCCCATTACGTGAGCCGCATTGCTGTGCTTGTATTTACGGTCAGTTCTTACTTCAACAAAGAATCCCTGAAAATCAAATAACCTTTCCTGAAATGCGGCATAAACCGGAATGGTAATCTGCCGTTGAAATACGATAGGCTTCCACTGACTGTATCCTTTTTGCCTTTTGAGCCGGTTAAAGGTTGCCAAAAATTCATCCCTTGTAATATTGAGTACTTTACAAAATTCGAGTGTGTCGAGATTTTTAACTTGCTCCGGCAAAACAGAAAGGTCATATATGGCATCATTATAAACCAACAGCTCTCCGTTTCTGTCATAGATTAACCCCCGGGCCGGATAAATAGTCTGCTCCTGCAGAACGTTGTTTTGAGCAAAAAAAACGTAACTTTCGTCTATTATCTGAAGGTAAAACAAACGGCCAATATAAATCATGGCCACACCTATAAAAATGATGAGTAAAGTTCGTTGTTTAACAAAGTTATTCATTGCGACTTCCTTTGCCCGACTTATAAAACAACAATTGTCCTATCGTAATAATTATGACACTAAAAAATGTACTGACTAATACCCTGCCCATGGTTCTGAAAAACTCCCTGAACCCATAAATTTCAAGATGAAATAGAACAAGATGATGCAAAAATATCATTAAAATTGCATAAATCAGGAACCATACCAATCCTTTGCGTGAAATATTTGGCTCAATACGGCTTTGCATATCTTCTTTGCTGGTAGCAAACTGAAGGTAAAAACCTCTGATATATCCCATAAATACGGTTGCAGCCATGTGTAAACCAACCGTACTGCTGAATGTATCCATCGCCATTCCAACAAAAAAAGAAATAACCACAACGACCCAGGGCTTCATGGATACCGGAAGCAATAAAATGAAAACAATATATATATATGGATTTACATAAGTATTTAATTCAATATTGTTTACAATCAATAGTTGAAAAAGAAGAATCAGAATAAATCTGACCAGATATTTAATCAGCTCAATTATCACCCTTTAATTTGTTTTCTAATTCTTGTTGTTCCGACTTCAGAATATTGTTAATGACATAAACATTTTTGAGTGTTGCAAAATCCGTATATAACTCAACCTTAATAACATGAAAATTATCTCCGGCATCGATTGCGTATGAAAATATTTTCCCTACTGGCAAGCCTTCCGGAAATAAGGTGGAATAATTGCTGGTTACAATTTCATCATTTACCGAAACAGGAACATGTTTATTTACATACTTCAGTGATGAATATTTAGGGTCATCTCCATTCCATTCCAATGAACCAAAAGCATTGTTCTTCTTCACCATACAGCTGATTTTAGTATTGCTGTTTAAAGCCGAACGTATGGTAGAAAAATGTGAAGAAACACTGGTTACAATGCCTACCACCCCATTACCCCCAATCACCGCCATATCTGTACGAATACCATGCAATGAGCCCTTGTCAATTGTAATATAGTTATTTCGTTTGACCACTGAATTATTTACAACATTTGCAGAAATATATGTGTATTGTTGCTTGTAATCCGTATCGTTTATGGAGGTTTGCGTAAAACCACTCTTGTAATAGGAACTAATCATCTGAGACCGCAAACGTGCGTTTTCAACCAATAAACTATCATTGATTCTACTTAAACTAAAATAGTTGCTTGTGTTATTTACCGTTTGATAAAAAACACTTGCAACCGAACTGGTATAGTTTAAAAAACTGGCTCTTTGGTAATTATTATAACGATATAAAACAATAATGGAAAACAACTCGAGTGAAAAGAAGAGGACAAAAGTATAATACTTATATAAAAAGAAAATCAGATTCCTCATGCTTGTTGCTAAAAGGTAGAATATATTTGTTTAACAAAATTTCACTTTATACACCTGCTAATCTTAATTCATTTCGTTAATTAAGTCATCAAAAACTTATACTGTTTCAGATTTTTCAAAGCCATACCCGTTCCCCTAACCACTGCACGAAGTGGATCTTCTGCAACATGTACAGGTAATTTGGTTTTTGTGGCAATTCGCTTATCTAACCCGCGTAATAATGCTCCACCACCTGTAAGGTATAAACCTGTTGAATAAATATCCGCTGATAATTCAGGAGGTGTTAGCTCAAGTGCACGTAAAATTGCTTCCTCAATTTTTGATATGGACTTGTCTAAAGATGATGCGATTTCATTGAAACTTACAGCAATTTGTTTAGGAATGCCGGTCATTAAATCCCGACCATTTACGGCGTAATCAGGTGGTGGGTTTTCCAATTCCGGCAAGGCTGAACCTACTTCAATTTTGATCCGTTCGGCAGTTCTTTCTCCCACCAACAGGTTATGTTGACGACGCATATAATCCAGAATGTCTTCCGTAAATTCGTCGCCGGCTACCCTGATGGATTGATCACATACAATGCCTGCCAGCGCAATAACTGCAATTTCGGTTGTACCCCCTCCAATATCAATAATCATGTTTCCCATGGGTTCAAACACATCAATACCAATGCCAATAGCAGCTGCCATCGGTTCGTGTATTAAATATACCTCTTTGGCACCTGCACGCTCAGCACTATCTTTTACCGCACGTTTTTCAACTTCAGTAATGCCCGAAGGAATGCAAATGACCATTCTCTGTTGCGGTTTAATGAATTTACTGGTCTTCGGGATCATATCTATCATTCCCCGAATCATGTGCTCGGCTGCTTGAAAATCTGCAATCACGCCATCCTTCAGGGGTCTGATCGTTTTTATATCTTCATGCACCTTTCCATGCATTTGCTGCGCCTGACTGCCCACCGCAATTACATTGCCATTTCTGCGATTTACCGCAATAATCGATGGTTCATCAACAACCACCTGATCTCTGTGTATAATTAGCGTATTGGCTGTCCCCAGGTCAATAGCTAAATCTTGTGTTAAAAAACTGAATAAACTCATTTAATTTTCTTTCCTAAAATTTCTTCTGCAAATTATAATAATTACACATAATAAATGCGAGTATTTTTTTACCCGACTGTTAATGTTTAAAATGTCTGATGCCTGAAAAATACATGGCTATGTTATTTTTCTCACAATATTGGATCGAAGCATCATCCTTAATTGACCCACCGGGTTGTATCACTAAGTTGATTCCCTCACTATTGGCAATCTCAACACAATCAGGGAAAGGAAAGAATGCATCACTGCTCATTGCGGCACCTTTTAAACTGAAATTAAATGCCTTGGCCTTGGCTATTGCCTGTTTCAATGCATCTACTCTCGAGGTTTGCCCGCAACCAATTCCCAGCAATTGCTTATCTCTGGCCAATACAATTGAATTTGATTTGGTATGCTTAACAATTTTATCTGCAAATAATAAATCCTCGATTTGCCTGTCACTGGCAACATGCGATGTTACCCGGGTTAAATCACTTGCTGATAATACCACTTCATTTTTATCCTGAACCAATACCCCGTTTAAAACAGAACGTACGGTTCTATCCTTTGGCAATTGCCCTGTTTGCTGTAAAAGAATCCGGTTTTTCTTCAATTTCAATAATTGCAAAGCTTCCTCGTCATAATCAGGAGCGATTAATACTTCCAAAAATATTTTGTCCATTTCAACAGCTGTCGCCAGATCAAGCTTTCGGTTCATAATGATAATACCACCAAAAGCCGAAACCGGATCAGCCGCCAGGGCATCCGTCCATGCCGTAAAAATATGATCCCTTGATGCGATCCCGCAAGGATTATTATGCTTGATGATGGCAACCGTGGGTTCAGTAAAATCGCTCAGCAGACCAATGGCAGCATCAATATCCAATAAATTATTATAGGACAATTCCTTGCCATTATATTGTTTTAGAAGTTTGTCAAGGTTTCCAAAGAAGAAACCTTTCTGATGTGGGTTCTCTCCATATCTTAAGGTTTGTGCGTCAGAATAACTTAACTTAAGTCCAGGAAGCTCCTCTGTCTGATTAAAATAGTTAAAAATTGCCGAATCATAACTAGACGTTACACCAAATGCTTTTGCAGCAAAAGTTTTGCGGTTTTTCAGACTACTGGTTCCGGCTTGATTCAATAACAGCTCCAATAATTCACCATATTGCGAAGGTTGCGAAATAATTAAAGTGTATTTGAAATTTTTTGCGGCGGCTCTGATCAGTGAAATTCCTCCAATATCAATTTTCTCAACTATCTTTTGTTCATCCGATGTTTGAGCCACTGTTTCTTCAAAAGGATATAAATCAACCATCACCAGATCAAACAAAGGAATTTCATATTCATTGATTTCTGCCAGATCCTGATCGTTTTCCCTCCTGGCCAATATTCCGCCAAAAATTTTAGGATGAAGCGTTTTTACTCTCCCACCCAAAATACTGGGGTAGCCGGTTAGCTTTTCAACGGGAATTACCGGAATCCCGATACTTTCAATGAATTCCTGTGTACCGCCTGTTGAATAAATTTGGGTTCCATTTTGATGAAGCGCGCTAACAATAGGCTCAAGTCCGTTTTTATAAAATACTGAAATTAAGGCGTTCTTAATTTTTATTGATGATAACATGTGAAATTTAATAGGGTGTGTAAAAGTATGGAAACCAAAATGACTTTTTAAATATTATTTTACAACTTAGCTTTTGGGGAAAATACAGGATTCGATAACCATAGGTACATACTTCTGCTCAAGAAAATGAATTTTTTCTGCAATTACTTCTACCGTATCATTTGACTCAACGCTACATTTGAATTGTGCAATAATCTTACCCTCGTCATATCGTTCATTTACCCAATGCAAAGTTATTCCTGTTTCTTTCTCATTAGCCTGTTTTACTGCCTCATGCACATGATGACCAAACATTCCCTTTCCCCCAAATTTCGGGAGTAAAGCCGGATGTAAGTTAATTATTTTATCAGGATACGCATTAATCAGGAAGTCAGGTATTTTCCAAAGAAACCCAAGTAAGACAATATAATCAGGTTTAAAAGGAATAATAAGACGCATAAATTGTTCAGAATCGGAAAATTCGGACTTCGAAAACAAAATAACCGGTATTTGAAAAGCCTCCATTTTACCTATCACCCCAGCTTTGGGATGGTTGCAAAACAATGCCTTGATGCTTATGCCGGGATGATTGTAAAAATACCTGCAAACATTCTCGGCATTGCTACCGCTTCCACTCGCAAAAATTACCAGATTCATTTTATTCATCAAAATCCTAATTCATCTATTAAAACTTTTTTAAACAGCGTATCTGCATTGTTATTTCCATTAAATCTTTCCATAGGTAAGCTGCTAATAACAAAGTTGGTTTTATGCGTGGCAATAGAATACCTTTTAGCCATAACCGTTGAAATTCCTGTCCAGGGTGTCGGTGGTTGTCCGGATTTGCTTTCAATAATACCGCCATAATACAATGAATCAAAACCCACTGTGGCTGTATTGAAGGGTAACTCAAAAGGACGGGCGCTGGCAATAATAATTTGTGATTTTAAAGTTGGCCAGTTGGAATAATTAGGATTTACCAAAGCATTGATATTTACTCTGAAAACAGATCCTGCCGGTGGATTTACCAGATTCCTGATGGGTGTCCAATCCAGAAAATTCGATAGCGGATCAAAACTGGAATTGATGCCAATGGCCATAAATAAACTTCCTCCTTTATTGAAAAATTCGGTAGTACTTCGCTGACCCAAAGGCAGGGAAAAATTTACGTCATCACCAAACCAAATCATATTTTTAAATAAAGAAAATGTTCGGCTTTGGGTTTGAAAATCCGGTTGTAACTGCGTGTAGTTATTGTTCACTATTTCAGTGACCTGCAGGGTATCGAACAAAACAATTCCGATTTTATTTAAAACAGTAGCATAAAAACTTTGTACAAATATCTTATTACTGTTGTAGGCATTGACCATTAAAGTACTACTTGCCACTTTTTTTACCCATATTGAAGGAGCCGCAATGAAGATTGACTTTGATAATGCCCTGTCCACCGCTCTTACATAAATTGTATTGAAAGAATTTAGTTTTAATTTACTGCCATTGGTTGTCCCAAATACAGAATTATTCGTATTTAGAAAAACCTGACAAACACTGGAATCCGACCCAGGATTACTGGCCACCAGGGTGAAAGCACTGGTATAGGCAGGAAGCAGTATGGGAATAGCATTCGTATCGTTAAGATAAACCTCAATTTCTTTTATGTCATCCAATCCATCGGGGTCATTTCCAACAATATTGTATTTTATTACCGGAAAAACACCCACAGGATTTTGAGAAGGAATGCCGGCAAATGCTTGAGAAAAAACGAATCGAATTTCCGGTTTTGAGTTTTTAATAGGAAATAAGGTTGAGGCAGGACTTGGGTCTTTCTGACCATAATTATCAATTGCCCGAACGTAGATAATCACATCCGCACTGTCTTGCCCCGGAGGAATTTTTAACAAAAAACTGCTATCCTGGATAGTGGTAAAATGCCAGGTCTGCATCTGGTCAACCGACACTTCATAACCTACCACAAAACCACCTGTAGAATTTCCCCACCAATTTGCATCAACCCTTGTAGTTAAACGGTTTTCACCGGTTCTAAACAGGGTATCAACCACCATAAATGTTTCGGGTGGATTGACCACTTTCTTTGTTCCATCGAAACCCTTTTTACAGGTTACGAATGCAAAAAAGAACCATATCAACAACAATATATTACGATAGGAAAATATCATTTTTCAATGCATCAAACATAAGCCAAAGCATTATTTAATAAAAGTAAGAATTGAAAATAATCAGAAGTAATAAAGGCAGGTATTATTCAGCCCCATAGCCAAATGAATTTTGTAATGGCATTTAACCAATCCCATTGATGGAATTTTTCAAAAGAACCATTTTTAAAGCAGTTTCTGCTGCTTCAATCCCTTTGTTTCCATGCTTTCCTCCTGCTCTGTCTTTAGCTTGTTGCAAGGTATTTGTAGTAAGTACTCCAAATATTACCGGTTTATTATTATCGAGTCCAACCCGGGTAATTCCATGTGCACACGCATCGCAAATAAAATCAAAGTGTCGGGTCTCCCCCTGAATCACACATCCCAAGGCAATTACTGCATCTATTTGTTTCAGCTGAGCCAAATACTGAGCCCCCAGCGGGAGTTCAAAGGATCCGGGAACAGAATGAACAGATATATTTTTTTTCTGAATCCCTTTTTCAATCAAAAATGCAATGGCGGCATCCTGCATCGAATTCGTGATTTCAGCGTTCCATTCTGCAACCACGATTCCAATACTCATTTTTTTTAAGGATTTGGAATTTTCCAGATTAGTTTTGGACAAATTCTTTAATAAAGTGGCCATAATGTAAGAATTACAGGTGTTGAACCCGGAAAAAGAAGAATATAATAATTATTGTTTTGCAGCCGTTGCGCGGGCAATATACTTATCAATATCCTGTGCTTCCTGAGCTTCGCTATAATCCTTTTTTATTTTTTCATAAACAATTACCGCTTCAGAATAATTTTTTAACTCTTCATAAACCAAGCCCGCTTTCTTTAAAAAAACAGGAGAAGTGAGTTTGTTTTTTGTCATATTAGCTGCCTTCATATACAACTTTACGCCTTTTTCCAGCTCGTTAAGTTCCACATATGCATCTCCTTTTAAACCTTCAGCGAGGGGTCCAACCAGTTTATTACTACTGCTGAAATCCTCTAATTGGTCAATTGCGTTTTGAAATTCTCCTTTACGCATATAACAAACACCGGCATAATAGTGGGCAAGATTTCCTGCTTTGGTAATACCATAATCTTCGGCAATGCTCTCAAAGCCCAATTTGTCCCCCTGGCCTTTTAATGCCAGGTTAAAGCTGTCTTTTTCAAACCAGATCTGGGCGTTAAACATAGCGGCCTGAGCCTCTTTTTCTTTGGGTTCAAGATAGTACATCTTATAGGCAACATAACCCAATACTACAACAGCAGCAGCAATTACAAAAATGTTAATTTGCTTTTTATAATTATTATAAAAATGCTCTACCTTATGGGTAGTTTCTAACAATTGATGATCTAAGGCCAATTCGGCGTTTTTTTCTTCTTTGTGGTCCATTATTCTTTTTTTCTTATTCTGTTATAAACGGATAATCTGCCTGCATGTAAACATCCTGATACAATTCGGAGGGATGCGGATAGGGAGAACTCTCGCTAAACTCAACTGCATCGGCAATGCTGGCAATTACATTTTCTTCAATTTTTTCAAGATCCCCTTCACTTGCCCATTTTTTGTCTAAAATAGTTTTTCGAACCTGTTCAATCGGATCCTGACTTTTATATTCTTCAACTTCTTCTTTGGTACGGTATTTCGCCGGATCACTCATACTGTGGCCGCGGTACCGGTAAGTACGAATTTCCAGTAAGGTTGGTCCGCCACCTGTTCTTCCTCTTTCAGCTGCTTTGGCAATAGCTTTATGAACGGTTTCAGGATGCATGCCATCCACCCCAAAGGAAGGCATTTCGTAACCATCTCCAATTTTATACATATCCTTTACAGTAGTGGTACGTCCTACCGAGGTGCCCATGGCATAACCGTTATTCTCAATCACAAATATAACAGGTAATTTCCAAAGCATGGCCATATTAAAGGTTTCATGCAATGCTCCCTGCCGGGCTGCCCCATCGCCAAAATAACAAACCGTAACCTGATCCCCTCCCCGGTATTGATCGGCAAATGCGATACCGGCACCCAAAGGAATCTGGCCACCAACGATACCATGCCCACCAAAAAAGTTATGCTCTTTGCTAAATAAGTGCATAGATCCTCCCTTTCCTTTTGAGCATCCTGTAACTTTACCATAGAGTTCAGCCATAACTTGCCGTGCCGAAATTCCACAAGCCAAAGCATGCGCATGATCACGATAGGCAGTAATAATACGGTCTTCTTTTTTTAAGGCACTCATGGTTCCGGCAACAACGGCTTCCTGACCAATATATAAATGACAGAAACCCTTAATCTTCTGTTGTCCATACAATTGAGCCGATTTTTCCTCAAATCTGCGCATGAACAGCATCTGCTCAAACCAGTTTAAATAGGTATCTTTTGTAATCGTATGCGTTGCCATTTTTTAAGAGTGGCAAAAATATACAAATAATTGCTTTTCACAAGAACTCTTTATTGCCTCATTATCAATAGTTAAGAATTTAACTACCTTCCAACAATCACAAATCCATTCAGCTATTCTTAAATCTTTATGGAACGGTTTATCGGATCAATAGCACATAAAAAATTTCTAATCGTAAATATTTCCGGTTTCATTTTAAATTGCGCAGGTTATGTTCCTAAAACAAATAAAACTCACTCAGTTCAAAAATTATTCAGAGGCTGAATTTAATTTTAACCCACAATTGAATTGTTTGGTAGGTTTAAATGGTGCAGGTAAGACGAATGTACTGGACGCCATCTATTATTTAGGATTTACCAAAAGCTATTATAATCCCATCGATCACCAACATATATTACAGGGAGAGCCTTATTTTTCAATTGACGCCCAATTAACCAAAAATGAGATTACAGAAAGCATTCGAATAGTGGTTCAAAGAGGGGCTAAAAAAACTTTACTGATTAATAACAATGAAGTAAACCGCTTTGCCGATTATATTGGTGAAATGCCATTGGTAATGATAGCCCCGGGAGATATTAACCTGATATATGAAGGAAGTGAAGAACGCAGAAAATTTGTGGATATGATTCTGTCTCAAACAGACCGGATTTACCTGAATGAATTGATTTCTTATAACCGGGTTTTGGATCAGCGGAATAAATTGTTGAAAGATTTTTTTGAGCAACGCTATGTTGACCGCGAGCTACTGGAAACTTATAATATGCAATTGAGCAAAAGCGGATCTTATATTTATAATAAAAGATTGCTTTTTACAGATTCTTTCACTCCAGTATTTGTCAGGTATTATCAAATGATTTCCGGCACGTATGAACAGGTTGATTTGTCCTTTGAAAGTGACCTTCGAAAGCAAAGTTACCCCCAACTGCTGGAGATGAATGAACAGGTAGATTTTGAATTACAGCGAACTTCCCGGGGAATCCATCGGGATGATTTAAATTTTTCGTTGAATGATTTGCCGCTAAAAAAATTTGGTTCACAAGGGCAACAGAAGTCGTTTATTTTTGCCTTAAAACTTGCACAATTCGATTTTCTGATGGCTACCAATGGAGCAAAACCACTATTATTAATAGATGATATTTTTGAAAAATTAGACAGCACCCGTTTGGCAAAATTATTAACCCTGATCGCTCAGGGTCATTTTGGACAAATATTCATAACCGATACACAAGCCGACAGGTTACATCAGGTAATTGAAAAATTAAATACGCCGGTAAGTTATTTTGAAATCAGGAATGGAGCGTTGATTGGCTAACGAACATATCAATTTCACCTTTGCCTTTGGTAGTAATCTTGCCTCGGTGCGTGCAGGTAAAATGAATATTTGTTTAATATAATTAATCTGAACCGGTGATGTGGTTCGGCAAGCTCACCATGACAAGTGGTAAAAACGTGAATATATTGGTGCTTCGACAGGCTCAGCACCCATTGTAATTGTGCCACAATAAGAATAACGCGAGCACCTGTCATACTGCCGATCAATTTAATATTAACCGGGATTTGATCATTACTAAAATGGTGAGGCAGAAAAAAAAACCAATCTCTTTTTAACAAGATTGGGCCTTCGGGTCGGAATGGCGAGTCTCGTCCTCAGACGAGAGAACTCGCGACCTCTTGCACCCCATGCAAGAACGCTAATCTCGTCTGAGGACGAGACGCTACATCCCGAGCATAGGATGGATCCAAATTACTTACATCCACCAACGAATAAAAATTAAAAAGCCCAATCTCTTTTTATCGAAACTGAGCCTTTTGTCGGAATGGCGAGTCTCGTCCTCAGACGAGAGAACTCGCGACCTCTTGCACCCCATGCAAGAACGCTAATCTCGTCTGAGGACGAGACGCTACATCCCGAGCATAGGATGGATCCAAATTACTTACATCCACCAACGAATAAAAAATAAAAAGCCCAATCTCTCTTTATCGAAACTGAGCTTTTTGTCGGAATGGCGAGATTTGAACTCGCGACCTCTTGCACCCCATGCAAGAACGCTACCAGGCTGCGCTACATCCCGATATTAGGCGGAATATGCTATTCTCGTCCCTGGACGAGACGCTACATCCCGAAATCTTATTTCAAAGATAAAAATTATTTTAATTTTGCAAACTGTGAGCTCAAAAAAAAGCTCAATCTCGTCCCAAACGAGAGAACCTACGGCCTCAGGGTGGAAAAAAATTAAAAAGCCCAATCTCTTTT